>JBGTIC010000078.1:0-5618 GCA_041745895.1 Gammaproteobacteria bacterium | reverse complement strand
CCGAAGCTGCGCGCGCTGGGGGTATGGACCACCTTGCCGGCATGAGTGTCGCAGCTGTCTTCGCTGACCTCCCAGCGTGCCGCCGCTTCGCTGATCAGCAGCGCTCGGGCTGTGGCACCGGCTTCGCGCAGCGTCACCCAGTTGCTGCGAACACTTGTACTGGCGCCAGTGAACATCGCGTCGAACATGCGCGCCGTACGACGTGCACCCCAGCGCATCGGCGTCCGGGTGATCGCACCGGGCTCGTAGCCGGTAACCTGCTCGAGAAAGGTCAGCAGTACCTGTCCGGAAACGAACTCCGGGGAGGCCGGTGCGTGCTCGACACGCACCTTCGACCAGTCCGCACCAAGTTCCTCGGCGGCGAGCATCGGCAGGGCGGTGTAGACCCCCTGGCCCATCTCGCAGTGGGGGACGATAACGGTGAGGGTATCGTCCTCGCCGATTCTGAGAAACGTCGTGAGCAGGTGTTCGTCGGCGTCGGCGATCCGCGCGCTGGCGCGGCGGACATCCTGGTTCGGCCGTAAGCCTGCGGCTACCAGCAGTCCGCCACCGGCAGCCAGGCCGGTCAGGATGACCTGGCGGCGTGTCAGCGGCATGGGCGTTCACGAAGCATACTGTTTATCCGTCAGAATTCTGCCGGTGTGCATGGTAGCTTGAGTCGACCTGAAGCGCTGCTATGCATTATTCTTCCGCGCCCTGCCTTCATCCCTGCGGAAAATGACCACGCCCATGCCGACGATCGCCGAACAGCTGGCAGAGCTCTCGCGGGGGGCCGCCGAGATCATGGTGGAGGGCGAGCTTGTGCAGCGCCTGGAGTCCGGCCGCCGGCTGCGCATCAAGGCCGGCTTCGACCCCACCGCGCCGGACCTGCACATCGGCCATACCGTGCTGTTGAACAAGATGCGCCAGTTCCAGGTGCTTGGTCACGAGGTGGTGTTCCTGATCGGGGATTTCACCGGCATGATCGGCGACCCCAGCGGCAAGAACGCGACGCGTCCGCCGTTGACCCGCGACGAGGTGGCGGCCAACGCCGAAACTTACGCCGAGCAGGTGTTCAAGATTCTCGACCCGGAGCTTACGCGCGTGGAATTCAACTCGCGCTGGATGGGGCAGATGGACGCGGCCGGGCTGATCGGGCTGGCCTCGCGGCACACCGTCGCGCGCATGCTGGAACGTGACGATTTTCGCAAGCGCTACCAGGGCGGCCAGGCGATCGCCGTGCACGAATTTCTCTACCCGCTGGTACAGGGCTACGACTCGGTTGCGCTGGAGGCTGATGTCGAACTCGGCGGCACCGACCAGACCTTCAATCTGCTGGTCGGTCGCCAGCTGCAGCAGACCTACGGTCAGGCGCCGCAGGTCGTGCTCACCGTGCCGCTGCTCGAGGGTCTGGACGGCGTCAACAAGATGTCGAAGTCACTGGGCAACTATGTCGGCATCAGTGAGCCGCCCGACGAGATCTTCGGCAAGCTGATGTCGATTTCCGATACGCTGATGTGGCGCTACTTCGAACTGCTGAGTTTCCGCCCGGTCGGCGAAATCGCCCAGCTGCGCAGCGCCGTAGAGACGGGCGCGAATCCACGCGACATCAAGTTCGAGCTGGCCGTCGAGCTGGTCGACCGTTTCCATGGCGCAGGTGCCGGTGCGCGGGCGCAAGAGGCGTTCATCGCCCGTTTCAGCCAGGGCCAGTTGCCTCGGGACATCCCCGAACTTAGCCTGAAGGCCGACGGCAACGGCCTGGGGATTGCATACCTGCTGAAGGGCGCGGGGCTTGTGGCCAGCACTTCCGAGGCGATGCGCCTGCTCAGCCAGGGCGCCGTGCGCATCGATGGGCAGCGCTGCGAGGATAGGGAGCGGCAGGTGGCGGCAGGCAGCTGTCATGTCTATCAGGTCGGCAAGCGGCGCGTTGCCCGGGTGACGGTCGAACGCTGACGCGCGGCGCGCGACGGTAGTATTCTGTGCGGGGGACTGGCCGCCGAGGAGACTTTCGTGGAAGACGTAACCCGGATCAACGGACACCTGACCTACGCGACCGCTGCCATAAAGGCAGACACGGACACTGCGGTATTCCTGGGCAACCCCCACATCGACAATCTGATGACCATCGTCATTGCCCTGGGTGCGGAGATCTGGGAGTCGAAGCAGCGGATGCTGATCATCGAACGCCTGCTTGAAACGCACGGCCGGGTCACCGAGGAGATGATCGAGCAGTACGTCGCCTCGGACACAGAAGTCGATCTCTGGGAAGCGAAAAAGGCCGCGATGATGCAGCGCGTCTACTCGGTGCTGGCCCGCGACACGAGCAGCGCGCAGCCCTTCAACTCGCCGTTCCCGTACTGAGGTCGGCCATGATCAAGCGCAGAACGCTTCTTGGTGCTGGTGCCGTGCTCGCCTCCGGGGCGGGGCTGAGTTCGCAGGCCGATGTCCGCGCGCCTTCACTGGCAGGCCTGGCTTCCGGTGCGCCCGGGTCTGAGGATGCGGTTGGAGACGTTTATCCGCCCGGCACGCTGGCTCCGCGCGGTCGATTCGGCCGCAGCGAGCGCCTGCCGACCCTGGAACTGGAGAGTCGCCAGAATTTCCTCAGGTCGTTTCGTACCTGGGTAAACATGTCGTTGTCGGCGAAGGCTGCCCAGCGCGCCAATGAGGTGCTCGGCGAGCGGGGGCTCGCGGCCGATCGTGAACTGCCGCAGGACCAGGCCCTGGAGCTGCTGATGAACGAGCCGCTGCCGCAGCTGGCAACGCGGGCCTGGCTGTCGTCGCAGCAGCTCATGTGGCACGGCCTGCGCGAGGAATTCGAGGGCAACGTCGGGAAGTACCTCGCCGAGATGGAAGCCGTGGACGACTACGGGCCTTATCTGGAACTCAATCCGGATCTGCCTGTACCCGACTATATCCGGCATGAAATTCACATCATGCCCGGCGGCTACGTCGGCAACCCGGTTGCCGGGCACCTGTACCACTACGGGACCAATGGCTTCTACATGGGGCGCAACGACAACGACGAGATCCATAGTGGCGCCGCCCAGCGACTCCCGGTGCCGGCGGACGGGCAGGTTCGGCGCATCCTGGATCTGGGGACCGGTGTCGGGCAGTTTGCGATGGCACTCAAGGAGCGCTTTCCGGACGCGGAAGTCTGGGGGATCGACGCCGGGGGTCCGATGGTGCGCTACGCCCACCTGCGTGCCACCGAGCGCAAGCTCGACGTCAATTTCGCCCAGCGGCTGGCAGAAGACACGAAATTCCCCGATAACCACTTCGATCTGATCACCAGCTACATCATGTTTCACGAGATCGAGCCCGAGGCTACCCGCAGGATCATGCACGAGGCCTACCGCATCACCAGGCCGGGTGGCGTGTATTATCCGGTGGACTTCAATACGCTCGACAATCCCCCTCGCACCGCCTGGCAGCAGTACCGCGGCTACATGGATCACCGCTGGAACTGCGAGCCGTGGACGCCGCATTGGCGTTTCTGCAATCCCCAGCAGATGATTCGTGATGCCGGGTTTTCGCTCGATACGGATGCGCCGGCGGTGATTCCGCGCTACGGCATCCTCAACGCGACCAAGCCGGCGTGAGGTTTGTCGCCTCGTGCGCTTCCGGCACGAGGCGCACACCAAAGCTGATGGTCACGTCGTTGCCGATCCACGTCGTTGCACGCCACTCTGCCTGCCCCACGCCGTAATCGAGGCGCCGGATGGTGACGCTGCCGTGCATGTACGCACCGGTTGCCTCGCCACGGTCATCCACCAGTGTGAACGGCAACGCCAGCGCGCGCGAGGTGTCCCGAATCGTCAGCGTACCGTGGGCGGTGTAACTGCCCTCGCCCGTGGCCACGACATCGCTGGATTCGAAGCGCGCGGCGGGGTGAAAGTCGGTATCGAAAAAGTAGGCGCTGCGCAGCATCGAATCGCGATCTGCGTCGCGGGTGTCCAGCGACGCGGTGTCGATGAGCACTTCGAGTCGTCCTGTGCCGGCGTCTGCACTGGGCGCCTCGAAGTTGACGGAGAACTGCCGGAACTGTCCCGAGCTGCGCGCCCCGGCCTGCGTGAAGCCGAATTCCAGCCTGCTTCGCTCGGCGTCATCGCTCATCGACGCGGCGCCCATCTGCGCGGGCAGCAGTGCGCAGCCGCCGAGCAGTATCGCGAGCGCGCTGGAACGCCGGATATTCATGATCGCTGTAACCTCAATGTCGTCTTGGAAGCGGCAGCATTCTGCGCAGCACGTCGTCGCGGTCAAGAAAATGGTGCTTGAGCGCGGCCAGGATGTGTAACGCGACGCTTGCAAGCAAAAGCCATGTCAGACCGACATGGATCGTCCTGCTCACCAGATACACAGACTCACCTGGGCTGACCAGGTCCGGCAGCTGAAACAGATTGAAAAACGCCACCGGGAAGTTGCGAGCCGATGACATGATCCACCCGGACAGCGGCAGCGCCAACAGGCCTGCGTACATCAATGCGTGCGTCACATGGGCGAGCCGCCTGACCGATACGGTCATGCCGGCGGGCATTGCGGGAGTAGGGTTGAGCGCACGCCAGCCCAGCCGCATCGCCGCAAGCGCCAGGATCAGGATGCCCAAGGACTTGTGCCGCGACAGCAGCACCAGCTTGTCCAGTCCCGGCGGCAGGCTTGCTGCCAGCCAGCCGAGCGAGTACTGCATCACCAGCAGGACGACGATCAACCAGTGCAGCCATTGTGAGACCGCCCCCCAGGCGTGCTTACTGTTACGTAGCATCCACGTCCTGCCCTGTCTCCCGTTGCGCCGTCGCCCAGCCACGCGGAACCGATTCGCCGCCCAACATAGCCTACCAGCGGTGCGGAAAATCAGCGTTAAAAAACCGATTGACGAGGGGGTGCGGCTCTATATAATGCCGCCCTCCGCTGCCGGGTTTGCCTGGGCGGCGCCTCCTGAGGAAGGCTCACGCCCGCCGATGGAGATACCCTCGAGAAAAGGCGTTCGAGCTATTGACCGCCACCCAATCGAGTGTATACTTGTGGGTCTGCCCAATCGTGGCACGTACCAAGCTCTTTAAAAATCAGTGCAGGTGATTTGTGTGGGCGCTCGTGTGGTTGTGAATGCAATCATAAGAGCGAACCAAAACCGTCTCGAAAGAGATTGTCAGGTTCAATCTTTAAGTTGAAGCTCAACGCTTTAAACTGAAGAGTTTGATTCTGGCTCAGATTGAACGCTGGCGGCATGCCTAACACATGCAAGTCGAACGGCAGCGCGGGTAGCTTGCTACCTGGCGGCGAGTGGCGGACGGGTGAGTAATGTTTGGGAATCTGCCCTGTAGTGGGGGATAACCCGGGGAAACTCGGGCTAATACCGCATACGATCTACGGATGAAAGCGGGGGACCTTCGGGCCTCGCGCTATAGGATGAGCCCAAATCGGATTAGCTTGTTGGTGGGGTAAAGGCCCACCAAGGCGACGATCCGTAGCTGGTCTGAGAGGACGATCAGCCACACCGGAACTGAGACACGGTCCGGACTCCTACGGGAGGCAGCAGTGGGGAATATTGGACAATGGGCGAAAGCCTGATCCAGCAATGCCGCGTGTGTGAAGAAGGCCTGCGGGTTGTAAAGCACTTTCAGTAGAGAAGAAAAGCCTGGGAC
>JBGTIC010000077.1:0-2262 GCA_041745895.1 Gammaproteobacteria bacterium | reverse complement strand
GCGAGGCGCCCGGGGCGTGAACGCGCTGTGCGGGCAGCACTGTATCGTGCTGCGCCCCGCACCCGAAGGCCAGGCGCTGGTCGCCCAACTTCGCGAACTCGGACTGGTGACACACCATTTCCCGACTCTGAACATTGCTCCGCTGGCGTTCAGCCTGCCGCTCGAACCTCCCGATCTGTTGATCTTCATCAGCCCGAACGCCGTACGCCACGGGGCTGCGACCCT
Source organism: Gammaproteobacteria bacterium (assembly GCA_041745895.1). Lineage (GTDB taxonomy): Bacteria > Pseudomonadota > Gammaproteobacteria > Steroidobacterales > PWYM01 > PWYM01. Next base: position 2,037 of record JBGTIC010000077.1, on the reverse strand, counting down.
GGCGGCTGCGCCGGTGGCCGGGGTCGCCGCCATCGGGGCGGCCACGGCTGCAGCGCTGGCAGATACCGGACGTGCCCCGGACATCGTGCCGGCCAACAATGGTTATGACAGCGAGGCGCTCCTGGCCACCACGCCCCTGGCAGATGTGGCAGGCCGTCGCATCTGGATCGTGCGCGGCGACGGGGGGCGTGCGCTGCTCGGCGACACGCTTGTCGAGCGCGGCGCCCAGGTAAGGTATGTGGAGGTCTACCAGCGCTCGCTGGCGCGACCCGACGCATCGGCACTCGAGTCAATGCGCACGTGGCTGACGGGTGATGCCAACCCCTGGCTGGTTGCCACCAGCGTGGAAACGCTGGCGAATCTGCATCGCCTGCTGGGCGACGCCGCGCTGCGCTACCGGTTGGTGACGGCCAGCGATCGTGTGGTACAACTTGCACAACAACACGACAGCGTCGGCCTGGTGCTCAGAGCCCATGGGCCTGACCCGAAGTCGCTCGCCCGCGGCCTCCAGCTATGGGCAGCGCAGCAGCAGCCGACGCCATCGGCCCCGGCGGATGTCGGGCTGAATCACCCTGATGACCCGCATGAGCCCTGAATGACCGACACCAAGGACGACTCAGCCACCTCGACCTCCGGTGCGCCCGAGGCCAGCTCCGACGCGGCTCAGGCTGAAGCTTCACAAACCCGCGCTCTGAACGACCACGACGGCCGCGAACAGGCGGAATCCACGGCCACCGCACCTGCCAGTTCGCCGCGTCGAGGATTCTCCGGCCTGCCTGCCCTGCTGCTGGCGGTGGTGGCCCTGGTGGCTGTTGCGGCGTTGTGGTTCCAGCACCAGGGGCTCGGCGCACGTATCGATCAGGCAGCTCGGGAGGCCGCGGCGGCCGTACAAGCTGCGGACGATGCCTACGCCCAGGCGCGTGCTTCGATGCAGCTCGGCAGCCGGCTCGATGATCTGGGAGACGATCTCGAAGCACAGCGCCGCGAACTGTCCGGGCTCGAAGATGCGACGCAGCGCGCCCTTGCCGGCCTTCGCGAGGACATGACCGAGTGGCCGGTGCGCCTGGGCGATCTCGAGGACAGCATCGCCGCGCTGCGCGGCGTCTCCGATGATGCGCGGCGACGCTGGCTGCGGGCCGAAGCGGAATACTTCCTGAATGTCGCCAACACCGAACTGCAGCTGGCCACGGACATCGGGCGCGCCACCCAGGCGCTGGAACTGGCCGATACGCGACTGAGGCAGATCGACGAACCGGGCTTGAATCCCGTCCGCGCGGCGATCGCCTCGGAACTCACGGCGCTCGCCGCCGTGCCCGCGGTAGACCTGGCCGGTATCAGTCTGCGCCTGGCCAGTCTGTCCCGACAGGTCGACGCGCTGCCGCTGCCCCAGCCGGCACCCGGTCTGTTCGAGCGTGGTACCCCCCTTGGCCCTGAGGAGGCGAGCCCGGGCCTGGAACGTGCCTGGACGGCCTTGCGCCGGGCGTTGTCGAACATGGTCAGCGTGCGCCGTGACGACAGCCCCGTGAGCCCGCAACTGAGCGCCGAAGAAGGCTTTTTTCTACGCCGCAACCTCGAGGTGCAGATCGAGAATGCGCGCATGGCGCTGCTGCGTCGCGAGCGTGGGCTGTACCGCGACCACCTCGACTCGGCAGCCCGCTGGCTGGAGGCCTGGTTCGATGTCACCGACCCGTCGGTGGCTGGCATGCAGGCTGCGCTCGAGGAACTCGCCGCCATCGATATAGCGCCTTCGCTGCCCGCTCTCGACGACTCGCTGCGCCGGCTGCGCGACTACGCGCGGTCACGCGAGCGGGAGCCGACTCCTTGAGATTCGGCCTGCTGGTCATCGTTGCGCTGCTGGCCGGCGCCTTTGCTGCCCATTTCCTGATGGCCGATCGGGGCTACGTGCTGATCCGCTTTCTGGGCTACACCATCGAGTCTTCCGTGCCGGTCCTGCTGCTGGCCATGCTGGTCGGGTATGCGGCCCTGCGCCTGCTTGCCTGGCTTTGGCAAGCACCACGCAACCTGGGAGCCGCGGCG
>JBGTIC010000076.1:0-3175 GCA_041745895.1 Gammaproteobacteria bacterium | reverse complement strand
CCGGTCTGGCAGCCGCTGACCGGGTGCTCGATGCACGTGCGGCCGTTGTGGCGATGCAGGGCACGGCCGACGAGCTGTTTCCGCTGCTCAGCGTGTCCGCCGGCGCGCCGGACACCGGCCTTGGCAGCTGGGTGACGCTGGGTCTGCTGCTGGCCTCCCTGCTGGTGCTGGTGCTGTTGATGGGCCTGTACTGGCGCGCCAGCGACTTTCGGCGCGCGGCGGAAATCCAGGCGCAGCAGAACGTGCGCAATCAACAGGCCATCCTGCGTCTGCTCGACGAAATGGGTTCGCTGGCTGATGGTGACCTGACGGTGCAGGCGACGGTGTCCGAGGACATTACCGGCGCAATTGCCGATTCGATCAATTTCGCCATCGAGGCACTGCGCGATCTGGTGGCGACGATTCGTGATTCTGCCGTGCTGGTCGATGGCGCGGCCAAGCAGACCCAGGCGACTGCCGGTCGCCTGGCCAAGGCCGCGTCGCGCCAGTCGCGTCAGGTCTCTGCTGCCTCGGACTCGATCGCGCAGGTGACGGGTTCCATCGAGGAGGTGTCGGGCAATGCCGAACGCGCTTCGGATGTGGCACGTCACTCGGTGGATGTCGCTCACAAGGGTGGCGAGGCCGTCCGGCGCACCATCGCCGGCATGAACACCATTCGCGAAACCATCCAGGACACCTCCAAGCGGATCAAGCGCCTGGGCGAGAGCTCGCAGGAGATCGGCAATATCGTCGAGCTGATCAACGATATCGCCGAGCAGACCAACATCCTCGCACTGAACGCCTCGATCCAGGCGTCGATGGCCGGCGAGGCCGGGCGCGGCTTTGCGGTGGTCGCCGACGAGGTCCAGCGTCTGGCAGAGCGCTCGGCCAACGCCACCCGGCAGATCGAGGTGCTGGTACGTACCATCCAGTCCGATACCAACGAGGCGGTGGTCTCGATGGAGCGCAGCACCACGGATGTCGTGGGTGGCGCGCTGCTCGCCGAGAACGCGGGTGCCGCTCTCGAAGAGATCGAGCAGGTGTCCAACCAGATCGCCTCGCTGGTGCAGAACATCTCGAGTTCCGCGCGCCAGCAGACCCAGGCCGCTGGCGACATCACGCACAACATGACCGCATTGAACGAGATCAGCACGGAGACCGTAAAGGGAACCACCGCCACGGCCAACTCCATTGCGAAGCTCTCCGAGCTGGCCAGCCAGCTGCGCCAGACCGTTGCGGGCTTCCGCCTGCCGGAGGCTGCCGGCGAGAGCAGATTCAGCGAAACCCAGATCTACCGGCACCTGTACGGTGAGCAGCGGCCCGATGCCAACGCATCAGCGCCGGGCGCATTGGAGCGCACCCAGTCAGGGCTTGCCGCTGAATCCCTGCGCACCCGCTCGGGTTGAGGCATGAGTGTGCGGCCTTCCTCGTCGGAGACACCAGGCGCGCGGCAGCATGCGCCCGTCGGCGACGTGGCGTCGCAGTCGCTCGAACTGGTAACGCGTGAACTCGGCACCACGCTGAGCGAGGCCCAGCGTGCGCTGGAGGACTACGTCCAGGGACGTGGGCTGACCGAGTCCCTTCAGCACTGCCGCAGTCTGCTGCATCTGGCTCGCGGTGCGCTGCGCATCGTCGAGGTTCATGGTGCGGCACTGCTGGCAGAGGAGATGGAGCAGGTCTGCGATCACCTCGCCGGTCAGGGCGGGCGCAGGAATCGTGACGAGTCCATCGAGGCACTCAGTCGCGCCATGGTGCAGCTGCCTGTATATCTGGAGCGTGTGCTCTCGGGCGGGCGCGACATCGCGCTGGTGTTGCTGCCGTTGCTCAATGATCTGCGCGCGGTGCGGGGCAGGCCGCTGCTTTCCGAGGGCACGCTGCTGCTGCTCAATCTGTCACCGGATCGCAGCGCGCGCTTGGTGGATACCGCCCGCCCGCCGCCGCCGACTGACCTCGTGGAAGTGGCACGGCAGGCGCGCCCGGCCTTCCAGCTGGCCTTGCTGGGTCTTATCAAGGGCGAGGACCTGACGCGAAATCTCGAGCGGCTTGCGCGCGCGGCCGGGCAGCTCGAGGAAGCCTCGCGTGTGGATGCCGTTCACCAGTTGTGGTGGGTGGTCGGCGGCGTGCTCGAGGCCCTGCTCGATGGCGGCCTCGAGGCCAGTGTCACGGTCAAGCGGCTGCTCGGCCAGGCAGACCGCCAGATCAAGCGCCTGATCGCCGAGGGCGAGACGCGCGTGGCCGCCGCCGCACCCCTGGATCTGCTCAACAACCTGCTCTACTACGTGGCGCGCGCGCGCAGCAGTGGCGCCAAGGTAGAGGCGATCCGTGCGTCTTTCGCATTGTCGGAGCTGCTGCCGGGCGATGACGAGGTTGCCGAGGCGCGTGAGAGTCTGTCCGGTCCGAGCATCAAGCTGATGCACACGGTGGCCGCGGCGATCAAGGATGATCTGGCGCGCGTCAAGGATGTGCTCGATATCCATGTGCGTACCGGCAGCGACGATGTGTCGGCACTTGCGCCGCAGCTCGACATGCTCAAGAAAATCGCCGATACGCTCGGTGTGCTCGGGCTGGGCGAACTGCGCGGCGACATTCAGAACGAGATTCGCCAGCTTGGCGACATCGTCAGCGGCGGCCAGGCAGTAGATGAAGCGACCTTGCTATCCATCGCCTCGACGCTGCTGCGCGTCGAGGACAACATCGATCAGCAGCTGGTGCGCATGGCAAGCCCCAGCCCCGGTGCGCCGGCCGAAGGCGTCGAGGTGCCGGACACCGACTATCGCGAGGTGACCACGGCGGTCCTGCGCGAATGCACCATCAATCTGGCGCGCGTCAAGGAGGCCATGACCTCGGCGCTGGCCAATTTCGAAAACCCTGCGCTGATGGACGAAGTGCCGGTACTGCTGCGCGGCATCAACGCAGGCCTTTTGATGCTCGGCAAGGAACGCGCGGTGCGGGTGGTCGAGAACATCGGTCGGGTGCTGAAACAACGCCTGCGGCCCGGCCGCATCGCGCTGGATGCCGAGCAGACCGATCGCCTCGCAGATGCTGTGGTCAGCCTCGAGTACTACATGGAGACGCTGGCCGTGGGCCGCAGCGACCCCTGGTACATGCTCGATAACGCCGAGTCGTGTTTGTCCCGGCTGTTGCCCGAGCGCACCACGCCGGCGGAGGAGACCGGGACGCGGCCGGCGGCGCCTGC
>JBGTIC010000075.1:0-2543 GCA_041745895.1 Gammaproteobacteria bacterium | reverse complement strand
GGCGCAGGTGCACCAGGGCCCAGTGCGCGTCCTCATCGTCCGGATCGCGCTCCAGCTCCAGCTCATAGCGGGCGATCTCACGGCCCAGCCAGCGCACCGTTTCCGGCCCGACCAGGACGAACTTGGTGAACGCCTCGGTGGCATGCAGCCGGCCATGCTCGACCAGCGTGCGCAGCGCCGTGTTGATGGTGGCGCGGTACGGGCCGACGGCGCGACAGAACTGGCCGTACACCTCCAGATCGCTGGCCACACCGCCCTGGCGGCGGACGAAGGCTTCGATGCGGTCGCTCAGTGACATTGCGCAGCCCTCCGCTTCGCCTGACAGGTTTGGCACTGGCACTCCTGCTGGAAGTCTTGGGCCGCCTTGAGCGCGGCGCTCAGCGCGATCTGCAGCCCTGCCGCGGGCAGCGTCGCGGCCAGCTTGATCAGGGCGGACGCCGCGCCAGACACCGGCTTTTCGCCGTAAATCAGCGCACAGCTGGCGGTGTCGGAGATCGCAAAAAGCGTGGCGCCGGTGGCGAGCTGGGCAAGGAACTGCTGCCCGGCCGGATGCTGCAGCAGGATCGCCACACCACGCACGGCCGGATCCGGATCGGCCGCCAGCTTCTGCAGTACTGCGGTCAGGTCGGCGCTCATGCGGCACCGCCTTTCATGTCAGACAGAATCTGATCCACGATCGAGGCGCCGTTGTCGTCGGCATCCGGCAGCAAGCGCAGGCGCCGGTCGATCTCGGCGGCGATCAGGGCGCCGGCGTTGATCAGGTAGTCGAGTGCTTGCAGATCGCCCCGCCTGCCCTCAGGGCGATTGTTCCAGTCTGAGGGCCATAGCCCACGGCAGACCCAGTTATCGCCACCGTATGTCTTGGTCGACTGCAGCGCGTAGCACACGGCCGCTTCGAGCAACTCGTCCAAATGGTTGTCATCATGCTCGGCGGTGTAGCCCAGATCCTCGATCTGACGCGATCGCTCCATCGCGATCAATTCGACGCCGCTATGACGGTAGTCCTCCAGGCGCTTGCTCATCGACTGCCCTCCCGCACCAGCTCGCCGGTCACCTTGGGCACGCCCAGCGTGGCGGCAACGTTCATCGCGCGGGCCAGCAGGTTGTTCACCGCCAGCGGGTACAGCGTGCTCACGCCCTGGTGGGACAGTCGGCTGGTGATGGCGTCGACGGCGTTGGCCTCGATCACCTGCTCCAGCGCACTGCCCACGGATGCGAAGCGGTGCTCCAGGTAGGGCCGGAGCTGGGCGTCCAGCGGCGGCAGCTGGACGATCTCGATTCGCTGCGCCACCTCGCGCACCTGGTCGATCTTCTTCACCAGCTCCTGCTGGCCAACAAGGATCACCGACAGCAGCGGGCGCAGGCCGTCCTTCAGCTCGGTGTACCGCTTCAGGTGGCGCAGGGTTGGCGTCGGGATGCAGTGCGCTTCCTCGATCAGCAACACGTGGCGCATGCCGGTGCGGGCGCTGTCGATCAGCTCGCGCTCGAGCTGGTCAAAGCGCGCGTCCGGCGAGCTTCGCATCGGTGCCAGCGGGGCCACCTTGCGCATCACGCACTCGGCCAGGTGCTGACTGCGCAGCGTCTTGCCGACCTTGTCGTCTGGCTCCATCGCCAGCGTGAAGGGCTGCGCCACGGCGATCGGCGCGTCCTCGCGGGTGATGCGATCGAGCAGCTCCTCGCGCAGGGTCGATTTGCCAGCGCCGCTCTCGCCGACGACGGCCAGGAAGCCGCCGTGGCGGGAGGTCTGCCACATGGCTTCGCGCACGATGCGCGCATCCGGCCACAGGAAGATCTCCGCCACGGACCGGCATTCGGTGAAGGGGTCGCGCGCCAGCCGGAAGTGCCGGCGTGCCTCCATACTCAGTGGGCATTTACGCAGTAACATGGGATTTGTCTCCTCGCTGCTGGTGGGTGGGACAACCGGCTCCGGAGCGTTGGCGCGCTTCGGGGCCATCTCTTTTGCCGGCGCAATGCCACGCGCCAGCAGGAAGGCATCGACCGCCTGGCGCAGTGCCGCGCGATCGCGCGCCGGCCAGGTGTCGTGATTGACGATCAGACTCACCGCCGTGCGGCTGATGCCGATGGCCGCGGCCAGTTCGCGGTGGGTGATGCGGTGCTCATGGAGCAGGGTCTTGAGGCTCATTGGTCACCTCGCGCCGCTCTGGCCGCACGCACGGCCTCGATCTGGGCTTTCCAGCGGTAGGCCGTGGCCCGGCTGATCTCGAAGCGGGCGCGCAGATCGTCCACACAGATCGGGCGATCGCCGACGTGGTCGAGGATCCGGATGGCTTGCTCGATTTGCCCGGAGGCGCCTGGAAGAACCAGACTGCCGCTCACGCTTCACCTCCGGCCACCAGCTTCAGCGCGCCTCGGAGCAGCGTCACCGCGCAGGCATCCAGCGCGTCATCGGTCACCCCGGCCGGCCACAGCTCGACCATCCGCGCATACAGCTCAGGACCCCAGTCGCCGCCGCGTGCCAGCACCCGGGTGCGCAGCTCGCGCGCCATCGCCACGTGACTGAGCGGCTCCGGCACATAGGCCGG
>JBGTIC010000074.1:0-1847 GCA_041745895.1 Gammaproteobacteria bacterium | reverse complement strand
GCGGCCGATCCCTGGGTGGGCACCAGGGCGACGAGCAGACCGGCGAGAACGCCGGTCAGCGCCGCCGGGATCACTGCGCGCGGCTGTGCATGACCCCTGTGCTGCGCAACCAGTGCAGGGCCTCGCGCAGCTGAAAATCATTTTCCAGATGCGCCGGCCCAAAGGACGCAGCCCTGTCGGTGGGCTGCTGGACGAGCACGTCGGGCTGGATGCCCTGCTCGTGGATCGACGCACCGGAAGGGGTAAAGTAGCGCGAGGTGGTCAGCTTGATCGCGCGGCCGTTGGACAGCGGCATGACTGTCTGCACCGAGCCCTTGCCGTAGGTGTGCGTACCCAGCAGCGTCGCGCGGCCATTGTCCTTGAGCGCGCCGGCGACGATCTCGGAGGCTGACGCGGAGCCTGCGTTCACCAGCACGATCAATCCGGCCCCGTCGAGCAGATCTCCGGCGCGTGCGCGGCGCTGAAAGCGGGCGTCACGCAGGCGGCCATCGCCACTGACGATAATGCCGCGATCCAGAAAGGCATCTGCCACCTCGACAGCGGCATCCAGCACGCCGCCGGGATTGTCCCGCAGGTCGAGCACCGCGCCGCGAAGACGCCCCTCAGAGAGCCGATTCAGGGTCGCCACGGCATGCCGCAGATCCTTCGGGGTAGTTTCGCTGAAATGCGTGATCCGCAAATAGCCGAAGCCGTCGCCCAGATACTCCGAACGCACACTGCGCACGGCGATCGCCTTGCGCTGGACATTGAAGGTGAGCGGTTCGTCATGGCCATCTCGGAGGATACCCAGCGCGACGCTGCTGCCCGGCTGGCCGCGCATCCGCGACACCGCATCGCTCAGACGGGTGCCGTCGACGGGCCGCTCATCGATGGTCAGGAGTACATCGCCGGGTGCGATGCCGGCATGCTGGGCCGGCATGCCGTCCATGGGCGTGACGACGCGGATACGGCCCTCTTCGACCATGACTTCCAGGCCGACACCGCTGTAGTTGCCCGTGGTGCTGATACGGATTTCTTCGAACTGCTGTGCATCGAGAAACTGGGAGTGCGGGTCGAGTTCCGCCACCATGCCGCGGATGGCGCTTTCGATCAGGCGGCGGTCATCGATGTCCTCGACGTAATCCTCGCGCACGCGCGCCATGACTTCGGCGAGCAGGCGGGATTCCTCAGCCCCCAGCGAGGGCGTCGACAGCGCGGACATGGGCAGGGGGACGGGACGCTCGGCAAGTACACCGCCGCCCAGCGACAGGGTCAGGCCCAGCGCGGTACCCACGACGAGCACCAGAACACCGCGGATCTTCAATGACATCCAGTTCTCCCAACCAGGTTTGGTGAGCCACACGCCCCGGTACCCGAGCGCGCCGGGCTCGGATAGGACCGGAAGTTCGGGGCGCGTGCGCTCTCCACGCATATTCTGACACTTGACGATAGCATAGCGTTCCGGGACCTCCAATCGACCAGTCGTGGTTGTTGGCAGGTGTCCGGCCGCGTCATGGCACAGGCGCCGCGCGCATCCACGGCCGCGGGTTTACCGGCCGGCCGTCCTTGCGAATCTCGAAATACAGCCCGGCCTGGCTCTGACCTCCGGTGTCTCCGACAGTAGCCACCGCCTCGCCGGGCGCAACCCAGTCGCCGGGCTCCCGCAGCAGGCTCTCGTTGTGTCCATACAGGCTCATGTAGCCGGCGCCATGGTCGATGACCAGCAGCAGCCCCATGCCGGGCAGCCAGTCGGCGTACACCACCCGTCCATGGTGAATCGCGCGCACCGCAGCGCCGCGTGGGGACCCGAGCAACACGCCGTTCCAGCGCAGGCCGCCATCGCCCCTGGCATCGCCGAAGCTCCGCGC
>JBGTIC010000073.1:0-4859 GCA_041745895.1 Gammaproteobacteria bacterium | reverse complement strand
GGAATGGCTCCCTGCGGTGCGCTTTATTTCCGCCAAAGACCTCCCGCAGCAACCGCCGGAACGACCGGTACCAGGTCACGCCCGCATGAATCAGCCACCGGCCCCTACGGACATCCGCCTGCGCAGGACCTCGCGCGTGCTCACCGTGGTGTTCGCCGGGGGCGAGAGCTTTGACCTGCCTTTCGAGTACCTGCGCGTGCATTCGCCCTCTGCTGAAGTCCAGGGCCATGGCCCCGGCCAGGGCGTGCTGGTCACCGGCAAGGAGCAGGTGAGCATCACGCGCGTGGAGCCCGTGGGTCGATACGCCGTGCGTCTGGTGTTCGACGATGGCCACGCGAGCGGGCTGTATACCTGGCGTATACTTCACGAGCTTGGCCGCCAGCAGACACCCAAATGGCAGGCCTATCTCGACGCGCTGGCGGCAGCCGGCATCCAGCGGCAGGCCTGAAGGATGCAACCTTTGCACGAAGACGCTCACAAGCCCGGGGACGAGCAGACCACCGATTTCGGTTTCCGGCAGGTACCGCGCGGCGAGAAGCAGGCGCGCGTGCGCGAAGTCTTCGATTCGGTGGCCAGCCGTTACGACCTGATGAACGACCTGATGTCCGGGGGCCTGCACCGGCTGTGGAAGCGCTTCACGCTGGCGCGCACGGGACTTCGGTCCGGACAGCGGGCACTCGACGTGGCCGGCGGCAGCGGGGATCTGGCCGCGGGCATGCTTCGCCAGGTCGGCGACGCAGGCCGTGTGGTGCTCTCTGACATCAATGCCGCAATGCTCGAGCAGGGCCGGCGCAAGCTGGTCGACGCAGGCCTGGTTGGCAATGTCGAGTTCGTGGTGGCCGATGCGCAGGACCTGCCTTTCGCCGACGCGGACTTCCACTGCGTGACCATCGGCTTCGGGCTGCGCAATGTTACCGACAAGGCGGCGGCGCTGGCTTCGATGTTTCGCGTACTCAAGCCTGGTGGCCGGCTTCTGGTACTGGAGTTCTCCAAGCCGGTGCTCGAGCCCATCCGGCCGCTGTATGACCTGTATTCGTTCCGGGTGCTGCCGGTGATGGGCCGGCTTGTGGCCGGTGACGCCGAGAGTTATCGCTACCTTGCCGAAAGCATCCGCATGCACCCCGACCAGGCCACGCTGCAGTCGATGATGGAAGACGCAGGCTTCGAACGGGTGCGCTACCACAACCTCGCCGGTGGCATCGTCGCACTGCACGTCGGCGTGAAGCTCTAGTACGCCGGCGCACGCGACGATGGCAATCGCAGATGTTGTGCTCAGGCGAATCGAGGCCGAACTCGCGCAGCGAATCGCCGCCTCCGAGACGGCCACTTCGCTGCTTGCGCAACTCGAGGGGCGCTCGCTCGCCATTGTGCTTGACGGCACAGCCTTCGCCATCTACCTGACCGGCATGCCCGGTCGCCTCGCGGTTGATAGCGAACTCGACGAGCTGCCCGATGCGCGGGTCGAGGGTTCCCTGGTCGCGATGGCCCGTCTGGCGGCATCCGGGGGCGGCAGCACCTCGCTGCGTGAGGGAGGGGTGCGCTTCGGCGGCGACGCCGAGATCGCCGAGCGCTTCTGGAAGCTGCTGCAGGCAGCCAGACCGGACTGGGAGGACGAACTCTCACGGCTGACCGGCGATGTCGCAGCCCATCACATCGGCGAGACACTGCGGGTGCTGCAGGCCTTCGGCGGCCGCGTAGCGAGCACGATGGGTCGCAACCTCGCCGAATACCTGCAGGAAGAGTCGCGCGAACTGGTCAACCGGGTCGAAGTCGGCGAGTTCTGCGAGGACGTCGACCGGCTGCGTGATGACGTGGCGCGGCTGGAGGCACGGCTGACGCGGCTGATTCGCGTGCGCGGCAAGCCCTCCGGGTCTGCACCATGATCCTGCGCCCACGGCTGCTGCTGCGTTTGCTCGCCATCCAGCGCACGCTGACACGTTACGGGCTCGACGAGATCATCCTTGCCACGCACATGTTGCGGCCGTTGCGCTTCATCCATCGGCTCAATCCGCGCAACTGGCGTCGCCGCGTCCACGATCTGTCGCTGGGCGAGCGCATCCGGCTGGCGCTCGAGGAGCTCGGGCCCATCTTCGTGAAGTTCGGCCAGGCGGTATCCACGCGACGCGACCTGCTGCCCGACGACATCGCCGATGAACTGGCGAAGCTGCAGGACCGTGTGCCACCGTTTCCCTCCGACGAGGCTATCGCGCTGATCGAACAGGCGCTCGGGGCGCCGGTGAGCGAGGTGTTCGCGAGCTTCGAGCACGCGCCGATCGCCGCGGCATCGATCGCACAGGTGCATGGCGCGCGGTTGCACTCGGGCGAGGATGTCGTCGTCAAGGTGCTGCGCCCGGACATGCTCATCCAGATCAGGCGCGATCTGGAGGTGCTGTATGCCATCGCTGAGCTGGCGTGGCGCTACTGGCCCGAGGCGCGTCGTCTGCGTCCGATCGAAGTGGTGCGCGAATACGAAAAGACCATCATCGATGAGCTTGACCTGATGCGTGAGGCCGCCAATGCCGCCCAGCTCAAGCGCAACTTCGAGGGCTCGGACCTGCTGTATGTGCCCGGCGTGTACTGGGACTTCTGCCGCAGCAACGTCATGGTCATGGAGCGTATTCATGGCGTGCACATCAGCAACATGCCCGCGCTGCTGGAGGCCGGCACCAACATCCGGCGACTCGCAGCCAATGGCGTGGAGATCTTTTTCACCCAGGTGTTCCGGCACAACTTCTTTCATGCCGACATGCACCCGGGTAATATTTTCGTTGATATCAGCAACCCGGAGTACCCGAAATACGCCGCAGTGGATTTCGGCATCATGGGCACCTTGAACGAAGGTGATCAGCATTACCTGGCCGAGAATTTTCTCGCGTTCTTCAACCGCGACTACAACCGGGTGGCGAAGCTGCACATCGACTCGGGATGGGTGCCGCCTGATACGCGGGTCGATGAACTCGAATCGGCGATTCGCACCGTGTGCGAGCCAATCTTCGACAAGCCGCTGAAGGACATCTCCTTCGCACAGGTGCTCATCCGCTTGTTCGAGACGGCCCGGCGCTTCAACATGGAGGTCCAGCCGCAACTCGTGCTGTTGCAGAAAACCCTGCTGAACATCGAAGGCCTCGGTCGCCAGCTATACCCTGAACTCGACTTATGGGAAACCGCCCAGCCGGTGCTCGAGGACTGGATGATCGATCGCACCAGTCCGCGCGCGATGATCGGCAAGCTCTACTCGCAATTTCCGGCGATCAGCGAGAACGTACAGGCTCTGCCGCCGCTGATCCACGGACTCATTCAGCGCGCCAGCGAAGGCAAGCTGCGCCTGCGTGTCGAGGATCTGCAGCTCGAACGCATGCGCGAGCAGGAAGCCGCTCACCATCGCCACCAGCAGGGCATGGTCGCAAGCGCAGCGTTGCTGCTTGCGGGCGTCTTGTGGCTGGGGCTGGCAGCCTCCCCGGCCTGGCTGGGCTGGGGGCTGGGTGGCACGGGCCTGCTGGGCATGACGCTGTACCGGCCACGGCGATGATGCTCTCAGGGGCTGAGCCCGCGGCGCCGGTCAAGTCAACTCGGCTCGGCCGTTTGTCCTTTCCCCGGTATGGCCTTCGATGAGCCGCGCGCTGAGTGCATCGTCCCGCATCGTGTTCCTGCAGACGGGAGACTATCGGGAGACTGCCAGACATTTCGCTGCAGGCGGTACCGAAACATTCCACGCGCAGCGCTATTCAATGGAAATCGTCGAGCGTCTGGCAAAAACCGCTGCCTGGGTGGGCGTAATCTGCGTCAGCGCCGCTGAGGCGTACACCGAACGCCTCCCGTCGGCTGTCGAGACGATAGGCCTTACCTCGATCTGGCGGGAGCCCGACCCTTGTCGACCGGTTCTCGCGCAGCTGGCCACCATCCGTCCAACCCATGTGGTCCACCGCTTTCCTGCCGCGGGTATTGTGCGCTGGTGCCTCGATCATGATGTCCACGTCCTGCCGAGCTTTGCTGATTCCTTCACGCCGCGGGCGGGACTGAGAAAATGGATCGACCGTCGGCGTTTTGCCACGCTGCGCCGGACTCTCAACGATGCACGGATATCTGTTGTTGCCAACCACAATATCGCGGCGAGCGAGAGTCTGGCGTTGATCGGGGTCGATCCGGGGAAGATCGTGCCGTGGGACTGGCCGCGTTCGCCCCGCCCGGAAGATTTTGCGCCCAAGAGGCTGGATAGCGCACCTCATGGTCGACCTCGCCGACTGATCTGCGTCGGTACCGTCACCGAGGCCAAGGGCGTGGGTGACGCAATCCGGGCCCTTGCCTGTGACCCAAGGCTGCGGCGGGAAGCGGAACTTGAGGTGATCGGGGACGGGGAAATCGCAAACATGCGCGCGCTTGCTGCTGGACTCGGTGTCGAAGATCGCGTGCATTTCGCCGGCCGTATCCCTCATGCCGACGTGACGCCGCGGATGCGGGCGGCCGATCTGGTGTTGGTCTGTTCGCGCCATGCCTATGCCGAGGGGCTGCCGGGGACACTCTATCTCGGCCTCGCCTCACGCACGCCGTTGGTGATCACTGATCATCCGATGTTCGCACACTATTTCGAGGACGGCGTTGACGTTCGCATGGTGCCTGAGCGAAATCCGGAGCGGCTCGCCGCAGGGATCAAGGACGTGCTCGACAGGACAGATCTCTATAACGCGCTCTCGGCCAATGCTGAGGCTGCCTTCGCCAGGATTGAGCATCCGGTTCTCTGGGTCGATGTCGTCGAACGTTGGCTGCGCGATGAGCCCGAGGACCGCGCCTGGCTGTCGGGCAACACGCTGCCGTCGTGGCGCGGCAAACGCACGCCGGAGCTACCGGGATTGGCACGATGT
>JBGTIC010000072.1:0-3701 GCA_041745895.1 Gammaproteobacteria bacterium | reverse complement strand
GCGGACCTGGTGGTCGGCGCGGTGCTGATCCCCGGCGCCTCGGCGCCGAAGCTGATTTCCCGCGAGCTGGTGGGGCGGATGAAGAAGGGCGCGGTGATGGTGGATGTCGCCATCGACCAGGGTGGCTGCTTCGAGACCAGCCGACCGACCACGCATTCCGAGCCTACCTATGTGGTCGAGAACGTCGTGCACTATTGCGTGGCAAACATGCCGGGCGCCGTGCCCCGCACCTCCACGTTCGCACTCAACAACGCCACGCTGCCGTTCGTGCTCGCGCTGGCCGGTAAGGGCCTGCGCGCAGCACTGCAGGCTGATGCGCACCTGCTCGCCGGCCTCAACGTGCACCGCGGACTGGTAACTTTCGATGCGGTCGCCGAGGCGCTTGGGCTGGACTACGTGCCGCCGGCGAAGGCGCTGGCGGCCTGATCGTCCATAAGCGCTGCCTTCTAGGCGAAGGGCACCGACTTAAGCCCCGCCCACAACGCCACAACGTCATTTGGACGCGCAATGGCCCAGGCGCTAGCATGAGGGCGTCACCCGCAATGCTCTGGGAGCCGGTCATGCATGACTTCAGAAAGTTCTACATCAACGGCCAATGGGTCGAGCCGATTCAGGCCGATACGCTGGAGGTCATCAATCCGGCCACGGAGGATGTGATCGGAAAAATCTCACTGGGCAGCGCCGAGGACGTTGATCGTGCCGTGCAGGCGGCGCGCGTGGCCTTCGCGACCTATTCGCAGAGCACGCGCGAGGAGCGGATCGATCTGCTCGAGGCGGTCGCGACTGCCTACAAGGCCCGCTACAACGATATCGCGATGGCGATTTCCGATGAGGTCGGCGCGCCGGTGAGCCTGGCAATGAAAGCCCAGGCGGCTACCGGCATTGGCCACATCAAGACCTATATCCAGATCCTCAGGGACTTTCAGTTCACCGAAGACCGCGGCAAGCTGCGCATCGCGCGCGAGCCGATCGGTGTGTGCGGCTTCATTACGCCGTGGAACTGGCCGATCAACCAGATCGCCTGCAAGGTGTTGCCGGCGCTGGCCGCCGGCTGCACGATGGTGCTCAAGCCCAGCGAGATCGCGCCGATCAATGCAGCGATCTTTACCGAGGTGCTCGATGCCGCCGGTGTCCCGCCGGGCGTGTTCAATCTCGTCAATGGTGATGGGCCGACGGTGGGTGCGGCAATCGCAGCCCACCCGGGCATCGACATGGTCTCGTTCACCGGCAGTACGCGTGCCGGCGTGCAGGTGGCCAAGGCGGCGGCCGATACGGTCAAGCGCGTTGCCCAGGAACTTGGTGGCAAGTCGCCGAACATCCTGCTGCCCGATGTGGATTTCCAGAAAGCCGTGGTCGGCGGGCTGCAGGGCATCCTCGTCAACAGTGGCCAGTCGTGCAATGCGCCGACGCGCATGCTGGTGCCGGCGGATCGCATGGATGAAGCCGCTGCGATTGCCAGGGGAATCTGTGAGCAGGCCGTGGTGGGCGATCCCAAAGCCGAAGGCAGCACGCTCGGACCGGTGATCAGCAAGACCCAGTGGGACAGGATCCAGCGTCTGATCCAGCAGGGCATCGATGAGGGCGCGACGCTCGTCTGCGGTGGCACCGGCCGGCCTGAGGGACTGGATCAGGGCTACTATGTGAAGCCCACGGTGTTCGCCAACGTCACCAACGACATGACGATTGCGCGCGAAGAAATTTTCGGTCCGGTACTGGTGATCATCGCCTACCAGGACGAAGAAGAGGCGGTGCGCATCGCCAACGATACCGACTATGGCCTGTCGGCCTACGTCTCCTCCGGTGATATCGAACACGCCCGGCGCATCGCCGCGCGCCTGCGCGCCGGCAGCGTGCACATCAACGGGGCGGGCATGGACATGATGGCGCCCTTCGGCGGCTACAAGCAGTCAGGCAACGGTCGCGAGTGGGGCGAGTACGGGCTCGAGGAGTTCCTCGAGGTCAAATCCATGCTCGGCTACGCAGCCTGAGCGCGCCCGACTAGCCGCTGGCGCTGGCGCTGTAGCCGCCCGTAGTGTCGCAGTGCGTGCTACTCGTAGCCGACCCACACCGCAAACACCAGTGCAATCGCAGCCGCGACGAACAGCTTGAGCATCAGCGGCATCACGAAGCGCAGCCAGTGGGCGTAGGGCACGCCGGCCACCCCCAGGATACCCATCAACACGGCATTGGTGGGCACAATCATGTTGGTGAAGCCGTCGCCGAACTGGAACGCCAGCACAGCCACCTGCCGACTCACGCCCACGATGTCGCCCAGCGGCGCCATGATCGGCATGGTGGCGAAGGCCTGTCCGCTGCCCGACGGGATGAACAGGTTGAGAATGCTCTGGATCACCAGCATGCCCACGGCCGAGATTTCCGCTGGCACGAGTGACAGCGGCGTGGCCATCGCGTTGACGATGGTATGCAGCACCACGCCGTCTTCCAGGATCAGCGCAATCGAGCGGGCGAAGCCGATCAGCAGTGCGGTCCCGGTCATTGCCGCAGCACCTGCGATGAAAGTATCGGCGGTGGTGGTCAGGTCGAGTCGTGCGATGGCCGCGGAGACGATCCCCAGCGCCAGGAACAGCGCGGCAAGTTCGGTCAGATACCAGCCGCCAGCGACGATCCCCCACACCAGCGTACCCAGTGTCAGCAGCGCGGCGAGCAGCACCAGGCGATGACGCCCGGTCATCTGCGGATAGGACTCGGGTGCCTCGACCTGTGCGCTCTCGACTTCCGCGAGCAGGCTGGCCGAGGGATCGGCGGCCACCCGTCGCGCATAGCGCAGCACATGGTGGAAGCCAATCAGGAACATCGGCACGGCCACGACCAGGCGCAACCACAGGCCCGAACCCGGAGCGAGACCGGCAATATCCTGGGCCACGATCACCGTGAAGGGATTGATCGGAGCGCAGCCATAGCCGATGCCATAGCCGACGATCATCATGCCCATCGCGGTCATGGTGTCGAGTTTCAGCGCCGCGCACAGGGCCGTGAGCACGCCGACGAAGGCGATGTACTCGGCGGCCATGCCGAAACTCGCCGAGAACAGGCCGAACATGAACATCGCAGCAAAGATCAGCGTGCCGATACGCGCGCGGAAGCGCTGCAGCATGCCGCCGATCAGGGCATTGATCGCGCCCGTGCTCTGCAGCACCGCGAGCACGCCGCCGACAATGAACACGAAGAAGATTACCGCCTGGGCATCGGCCATGGCGCGGGGCACTGCAGTCAGTACAGTCCATGGCGGCAGGCGGGGCTGCTCGTCAAGGATCGTGAACGTGCCTGGCACGATCACGCTGCGGCCGCTCTCCGTGAGCTCCTGGGCGAAGCTGCCGGCCGGCAGCACCCAGGTCATCACCAGGGCGAGCAGCATCATCGAGAACATCAGGACGAGGGTGTGGGGGACACGCAGTCGCGTTGTCATCGGTGATCAGGCTCCAGCAGTCTTCGTGGTACGGCGTGGAAGGCCCGGAGCATACCTCAAGTGGCACACCCGGCTGCAGCCGGCCTTATGTCATGCGGGCGTGCGCTTCACTTCCGCGGCGGCACACGGCATAGTCGTCCTGAGTCCAGCCAGGGAGCCGGGCGATCAGGCTCGAGGGGACAGGCAGTGACGATCAGGCGCAGGGACTTTCTGGCGGTCTCGGCCGGCGCCGCGGTGACCGGGGTCGGCTACGCTGCCGCGACGCATGCGGCTC
>JBGTIC010000071.1:0-3074 GCA_041745895.1 Gammaproteobacteria bacterium | reverse complement strand
CTGGCGGCGCTGCGATTCGTCCTGGCAGCCGTATCACTGGCCCCGTTGGGCCTGGGTCTGCTGTGGCTGCTGGCCGACCCGCACGGCCGGGCGCTGCATGACCGGTGGAGCGGCACACGGATGGTCGTGGTGCGACCACCGCGGTGAAACCTGCGCAGCCGGGACGGTCGGGCTAGCGTGCACGCGCAAGACCGCCCAGCGCGAGCGCAAGCAGCAGGACCGTCGGTGTCCAGGCCACCAGGATCGGACTGATGTCGAACACCACGGCACCATTGGCGAGCATGCGACTGACCAGGAAATAGCCCAGACCGATCAGCACGCCGACCATCAGCCGCGCGCCGCCACCGGCCGCGCGCAACGACCCGAATACGAAGGGCAAGGCCAGCAGCGTCATGACAGCCACCGAGGCGATGTTGGCCAGACGACTCCAGAACGCCACTTCATAGGACGTCGCCTCGAGCTGATTGGCTCGCAGGTAGCGCACGTACTGCCACAGGCCCCGCGCATCGAGGTCTGCGGGACGAACCACGGACAGGTTGAGGAGATCCTCGGTCAGCATGTCAGTGACCAGCTCGCGCGGGCCGCTCAGTGCCTCCACCCGGGCTTCGCCAAAACGGGTCTCGGCATACCCCGACAGCAGCCACTGGCCCTCATCCCCCGCGGTGGCGGTGTCGCCGCGACCCAGCACCTGCAGCTGCTGGTCGACGCCCAGCTCGAAGACGAAGATGCCGGCACTGCCCGGATCGGCATCGCCCTGGCGCATGTTCATGATGATGCGTCCATCGCGCACCCAGGCATTCAGCCCGCCGACAGTGAGGTCGTCGAACTTCGCCATGGCGCGCATCTGCCGTGCATAGCTCGCCAGTGACGGCGCGAAGTATTCGCCCACCGTGCCCATGAACACGACCAGCAGCGCGCCGGTCATCAACGCCGCGCGCGCCATCTGCACGCGTGACACGCCCGCCGCCTGCATCGCGATCAGTTCACTGCGGGAGGCCAGATTGCCCAGTCCCAGCAGCGAGCCCAGCAACGCCGAGGCGGGGAGCATCTCCACCGCCAGGCGCGGCAGACGCAGCACGACGTAGAGCAGTGCCTGAGGCATGCCATACGAGCCTTCGCCGATATCCCCCAGCTGACCGAAAAACTCTATGAACGCCGCCAGACCCAGCAGCACCGACAGGACCAGCGCCGTGGTGCCCAGAATGGCGCGAAGAATGTAGCGGTCGAGAATGTTCATGCGCTCTGGCTGACCGTCACGCCGGGCGGTCGCGCCCGCCGGCGCAGCAATCCTTCCTCGCGCAGCAGCAACGCCAGCGCCAGCAGCATCACCAGCGCGTGCACCCACCACAGGCCCAGCCACGACGGCACCTCGCCTCGTTCCAGCCACAGGCGCCCTGCCGTCAGCAGGTTCGTGTAGACCAGGTAGACAAGGATGCCCAGACCCACCCTGCCGAATCGCCCGGCGCGCGGGGGGCTGCGCGACAGCGGCACCGCGAGCACGGCCACGACCAGCAACGTGATCGGCACACCCATGCGCCAGTGGAGCTCGGCCATGTTCTCGCGCGAGGTGTCGGCCAGCAGGTCGGACAGTGGCCGGGCCTCGACGCGCAGTTCATCGGTTGTCGCGCGCACACCGGGCAACGGGATCCCATGCTCCTCGAACTCGATCAGGCGAAAGTCCCGGCGCCCGGGCACGCCTTCGTACCGCCGCCCCTGGCGCAGCACGAAACTCTGGCTGACGCCGTCGGCGCCCATGACACGCTCGCCACTGGCGGCAAGCAGGACCTCGATGCGATCGCCGCGCAGACGCTGAATGAACAGGTTGCCGAGCACACCTTCGGCGGAGACCTGTTCTGCGTACAACACCGTATCGGGATCACCCAGCGTGATGAAGCGACCCGGCTCCAGCACCCCCAGCGTGGCGGTGCGTTGCAACTCGACTTCAATTGCCTCGACCTCGCGCACTGCCCAAGGGGCAAGCTCCAGCGACAGCCACGCCAGCAGCGCCGCGATCACGCCGACCATCGGCAGCACGGCGCGATAGATCGTCGCATAGCCGACGCCGCAGGCCATCATGGCGGCCATCTCGCTGTCCCGGTAGAGTCGCCCGAGCGCGAGCATCACGCCCAGCAGGAAGGCCACCGGCACGAGGATAGTCAGGTAATTCAGCGTGGTCAGGCCCAGAACCTGCAGGACTGCATCGCGCGGCACCCGGTTGGAGGCGGCATCGCCAAGCACCCGGGCGAACTGGTTGGACAGCAGGATCGCCAGCAGTACCAGCGTGACGACGAGCCACACCTGGAAGGTCTCGCGGAAAATGTAACGGCGTAGGATCGTCAAGAAATCAATCTCTTGGCCGGGCGGATTTCGCGGTCCCGGGCCGATTTGGAGTACACTCGCAGGCCAAGTTGTCGCCCGGATGCAGACCATAGCACAGGCCATACGGCCGCCGTCGCGGCGGCCGCAGGGAGCTGTCGTCGCCCGTGGCACTGCCAACAAGAAGCCTTCGGCCAGGAGCCAGCATGCAGTTCACCACCACCAGCGCAAACCCGATTCGCCGCAAGTCAGCCTGTCTGATCGTCGGCGTGTTCGACAGCGGATCCCAGTCGACAACCACCAAGGAAATCGATGAGGCCACCGGCGGGTTGATCACACGCCTGCTTTCACAGGGCGACATCAGTGGCAAGCCTGGCGAGAGCTACATTATCGCCCAGCCCGAGGGTTTGGCCGCAGAGCGCCTGCTGCTCGTGGGCTGCGGCAAGGCCGCCAGCTTCGACGCGACAGGCTATCGAAAGGCGTTGGCCACGGCTTGCGCACGCGTGGCGCAGACACGAAGTCGCGATGCGCTCGTAGCACTCGCACGCGACGGTGTGGAGGGGGTGGACGCCTACTACCTCGGTCGCCAGAGCGCGGAGGCCGCCTCGTCCGCCACCTATCGCTATGACGAATTGAAGACTGCAACGCGCCAGCCGCGCGCCCGACTACTCCAACTGACACTCGCGCTGGCCACGCGCGGCGAAGCCAACCAGGCAGCCAGCGGCCTTGCAGACGGTGCGGCGGGGGCCGCCGGCGTG
>JBGTIC010000070.1:0-13191 GCA_041745895.1 Gammaproteobacteria bacterium | reverse complement strand
GTCCCGCGATGCCGGGCGCGATCGCAGACAGCGCCGCGGCCCGACGTGTATCCTTGCAGCATGCCTGCCAGACACCCGCCCACACCGCCGCGAGCGGCAACCTCCAGTACCGTGCTTGCGCTGCTTTTGCTTGCCGCCGTGACCGCATGCGGCCAGAAAGGCCCGCTGTACCTGCCCGAGCGCACACCGATGGTCATCGGTGAGGACACCGACCATGACCAGGCTTCCGGGCCAGCGGCCGCTGCTCCTGATGCCAGCGAAGAGGCCGCGCGCGCCGAGGATCCGGACGACGATGACAAGGCGCGCCGCGCCGCGCCGGAGCCCGGCCCTTGAGTGCAGGCCCCAGCCCTCTGGTGCTGATCGACGGCTCCTCGTATCTCTACCGTGCGTTCCACGCGCTGCCGCCGCTGAGCACATCCGACGGCACCCCGACCGGGGCGGTGCTCGGGGTACTCAACATGCTCAACAAGCTGCTCGATGAACACTGCCCGGAGCATGTCGCAGTGGTCATGGACGCGCGCGGGCCGACCTTCCGCGACGCACTCTTCGAGCAGTACAAGGCTAACCGCCCGCCGATGCCCGATGAGTTGCGCTCTCAGGTCGAGCCGCTGATCGAGGCGGTGCGCGCGCAGGGTCTCGCCCTGCTGCGTATCGAGGGCGTGGAGGCTGATGATGTCATCGGCACGCTGGTCCGCCAGGCCTGCGAGCGTGGCATGGCCGTCCTGGTGTCCACTGCAGACAAGGACATGGCTCAGCTGGTCACTGATGGCGTGCAGCTTGTCAACACCATGACCGGACAGGTACTCGATGAGGCAGGCGTGGTCGACAAGTTCGACGTGCGGCCCTCGCAGATCATCGACTGGCTGGCTTTGGTGGGAGATTCCTCCGACAACATTCCCGGCGTGCCGAAAGTCGGGCCGAAGACCGCCGCCAAGTGGCTTGGCCAGTACCTCAGCATCGATGGCATCGTCGAGCACGCAGCCGACATCGGCGGCAAGGTCGGCGAAAGCCTGCGTGCGCATCTGGGACAGCTGGCGCTGTCGCGCCAGCTCGCCACGATCCGGACGGATGTCGATCTGGAGGTCACACTCGATGAGCTTCGCCCGCGCCCGCCCGATGTCGACGCCTTGCGCAGGCTCTACGGCCGGCTCGAACTGACCTCTCTGCTGCGCAGGCTGCCCGCGCCAGCTGCGGCCGAAGCGCTGCCGGCCGCCGCACCGCCTCCCACGCATCGCTATGACACCGTGCTCGATGAGCAGGCGCTGGCAGCCTGGCTTGCACGCATCGAGACCGCCGGGCTCACGGCGCTGGACACCGAAACCACGAGCCTGAACTACAGGCGCGCGGAGCTTGTCGGCATCTCTCTGGCGGTGACACCCGGAGAGGC
Organism: Gammaproteobacteria bacterium; assembly: GCA_041745895.1. Taxonomy (GTDB): domain Bacteria; phylum Pseudomonadota; class Gammaproteobacteria; order Steroidobacterales; family PWYM01; genus PWYM01. The sequence goes on along the minus strand of JBGTIC010000070.1, from coordinate 11,804 downwards.
CTGTTACATACCGCTGGCCCACCGTTACCCGGGCGCCCCCGATCAGCTCGACCGCGACACGGTGATTGCGCGTCTCAAGCCCTGGCTTGAAAACGCACAGGCCGCCAAGGTCGGTCACCATCTGAAGTACGATGCGCACGTGCTCGCGCACTACGGCGTTGCGCTCGCCGGTCAACGCTACGACACCATGCTGGAGTCCTACGTACTCAACAGCGTGGCCACGCGACACGACATGGACTCGGTCGCGGCACGCTATCTGGGCGTGCAGACCACCAGCTACGAAAGCGTTGCCGGCAAGGGTGCCAGACAGATCTGCTTTGACCAGGTGGCACTGGCCGAAGCGGCAGCCTATGCCGCTGAGGACGCCGACATCACGCTGCAGCTTCACCAGGCGCTGTGGCCGAAACTCGAAGCCGAAGGCCGGCTTGCCGAACTCTATCGCGACATTGAACAGCCGCTGGTAGCAGTGCTCACGCGCATGGAACACACCGGTGTGCTGGTCGATCGATCCTTGCTCCGGACCCAAAGCCATGAACTGGCCCTGACCATGGCGAGGGTCGAAAAGCAGGCATACGAGGCGGCAGGCGGGCAGTTCAACCTGGGCAGCCCCAAGCAGCTCCAGGAAATCCTCTTCGAGCGCCAGGGCCTGCCGGTGCGGCGCAAGACCCCCAAGGGCCAGCCCTCCACCGCCGAAGATGTGCTCGCCGAACTCGCCGACGAGTTCGAATTGCCGCGGCTGATCCTCGAGTATCGCGGCCTCGCCAAGCTCAAATCGACCTATACCGACAAACTGCCCGAAATGATCGACGAGCGCAGCGGCAGAATCCACACCTGCTATCACCAGGCCGTGGCGGCTACCGGACGGCTGTCATCGTCGGATCCGAACCTGCAGAACATCCCGATCCGCACGGCCGAGGGCCGGCGCATCCGCCAGGCGTTCATCGCGCCCGAGGGCTTTCGGCTGATCGCCGCAGACTACTCGCAGATCGAACTGCGGATCATGGCGCATCTGTCTGCAGATGAAGCCCTGCTGGAGGCCTTCGCCAGGGATCGCGACATCCACCAGGCAACGGCCGCCGAGGTCTTCGAGGTGCCGCTGCAGGAGGTGACGAGCGATCAGCGGCGCTCGGCCAAGGCGATCAATTTCGGGCTGATCTACGGTATGTCGGCTTTCGGCCTGGCACGCCAGCTCGGCATCGGACGCAGCGAGGCGCAAAGCTACGTGGACACCTACTTCGAACGCTATCCGGGTGTGAAACGCTACATGGATGGCACGCGCACACAGGCACGTGCGAGAGGTTTCGTGGAGACCGTGTTCGGCCGCAGACTCTATCTGCCGGAGATCAATGCGCGTGACGCCCAGCGCCGCCAGTATGCCGAGCGCTCGGCCATCAATGCACCGATGCAGGGCACGGCCGCCGACATCATCAAGCGTGCAATGATCCTCGTGGATGCATGGCTGCAGGCCAACCAAACCGGCGCCCGCCTGATCATGCAGGTGCATGACGAACTGGTGCTCGAGGCACCGTCCAGCAATGCCGACGCGGTCGCAGCCCGGATCAGCGAGCTGATGAGCGGCGCTGCGGATCTGTCAGTGCCGCTCAAGGTGGATGCTCGCCACGGCAGCAACTGGGACGAGGCACACTGAGGGTCGGCCAGCGTTCAGCAACGCGTCCTTGTGGACGTTCGCACCATCACTGGTGCCGCGCGGCGATCCTGGCAAGCCCCGCCTGCAGTTCGCTCTCCGGCAGCCATCGACCGGCGAGGATCACACCGGCCCGGCGCTGCAGGTTGACGATATCCGCGAGAGGATCGGCCTCGAGCAGGATCAGATCCGCCCGCCGGCCGACGGCCACGGTGCCAAACACCTCCTCCTCGCCCAGGAATCGTGCGACGTTCGCGCTCCCCGTGGCCAGCGCCTCGAAGGGAGTCAGTCCGGCGGCGACCAGCATGCCCAGTTCGTGATGAATCGCAAATCCCGGCACATTGAAAATCTGCGGTGCATCCGAACCCAGCAGCAGACCCGCACCTTCGTCATGCAGGGCCTTGATGAGCTTTGCCCGCACCGCAATGAAGCGCTCGGCCAGTTGCGGATCGTAATCCGCCTGGTTCCGGAAATTTCTTGTCGCCTGCACCCACTGGCTGAGGATGGCGCGGGGCACGTAGCGCATCTCGGGACGCGCTGCCAGATCCTCGATGCGGTGCAATGGCAGCATGACATGCTGCATCAGCGACTCGGTCGGCACGACCCAGGTGCCAGCCTCGCGCGTGCGGCGCGCCACGGGTGCGATTTTTGCCTCGTCAACCTCGTCGGCCAGGTTCCAGCCGAAAAACATCGGCGCCACGCCCGCCTTGGGCGAGTCTGCGCGCAACAAGGCCGGGAAATACTCGTCGAGATGGTCGATTGTGGCCTGGCCTGCGTCCAGTGCACGGTCCAGACCCACGTCGCTGGAGACATGCCCGCCAAAGCGGATGCCACGCGCATGCGCCTCGGCGGCGATGGCATCGAAGCGCGCCCGATCGAGGCCCGGATGAATCTTCAGAAAATCGTAGCCTGCGGCGTGCTGGGCGGCCACCATTGCCCGGCCCTGCGCCGGCGAATCCACCGAGTTGCCGTTCAGCGACGGCCCGGAGGTATAGATACGTGGTGCGATGATCTCGCCGCGGGCAGCCTGCTCGCGCAGCCGCAGATGATGCGGCGCTCCAAGCATGCTGCGCGCGAACGTGATGCCGTTGGCCACGTACAGGTAGAGCACCTCCAGAGTCCATTCGGCCTCATCCGCCTGCGGTGGCACGTGCGCATGCATCTCGGCCAGGCCCGGCATCAAGTAGCGGCCGCGACCGTCGATGCGCGGGACAGCCTCGTCGATCACCATGGTCTCCGAGGCCCCGATCTCGACAATCCTGCCGGCACGAATCAGCACGGTCTGCGCCGGGACGATACGCGCACTGTCCATCGGCACCAGCGACACGTTGGTAATCGCCAGGCCATCGGCCACCGCCACACACGACCAGAGGTACGCAATACTGACCAGTGCCGCCTTCATTGTGCTCATTGCCCGTTCTCCGTGGTGTCGCGGGCGGCGGTTTCGGTTTTCGCATCCGGCGCGAGCGCCCGCAGATCATCGACCCAGTCATCGGGGCCGAGCTCGTCATCGTTGACCACCGCGAAGCTCTTGTTGCGGGCAAACGGCACTGTCAGCGACGCGACAGCCAGACGAGCGACATCGGCACGCGCGATCAGCCCGCGACGGTACTCGACGCGGCTGGAAAGCCTGATGCCGCTGCGCGCGGCCGGACCGTTGACCAGTCCGCCGGGCCCGATGATCGTGTAGTCGAGACCGCTGGCACGCAGGTGCGCTTCGCCGCGAGTCTTCCAGTACAGCACGTAGCCCAGCCGCGGGCTCTCACGGTGGTCGCGGTGGGGCCCGGCCGCGGCTGATGAAATGAGCACGAAGTGCTCCACGCCGGCGCCGCGGGCGGCATCTACAAGATTGCGTACGCCGCCGAAATCGACGTAACGAGGACTGTTGGGGCCGCGCCAGTCGCGCGAGCCGATGCTGCTTATCACGTAATCGACGCCTTCCATCACGCTGACCACCTGTGCCTGGTCGCGCACGTCGGCCTCCACCCACTCGATGTCCAGACCGGTGCGTTCGCGGGCGCTGAACGCGTTGGTGGTCAGGGGTCGCACCTGGTAGCCCTCATCGAGCAGCCGGCGCACGATGTGCTGGCCGGTGTCGCCCGAGGCGCCGGCCACCAGCACCACGGTGTCCTGCTGCGCAGGCAGCAAGGCCTGAGGCGTGTTCACAGGCACACCGGCCCTGGCAGAAACTGCCAGCAGCAATGCCAGGGCGGCCAGCCGACGCAACATCACCATTTCAAAGGCCCCTCCTGTGTCGCGGTCGCGGGATTTGCTCGCTCGCAGCAAGAGACTGCTCCGGCCGGGAACTCAGGCCCGTATGACCGGTCTCAAATTCCGAGTGCCACCCCTGCACTCGTGGCCCGCGATCCTCCCTTGTGCGGGCTGAACGACCTGGCACCCCCATGCCGGGTCTTGTGCCCCGGAGCGGCATCGTGACGCGATGCCAGCATGCTCCGGGGCCTTTTTTTGCCAGCCAGCTGCGCGCCCGGCTCACACTGCGTGAAGCATCGCGGCTTTGCAAGCGTGCGGCGACCTCGCAGGCGTCAGTCCCCGGAAGGGCTGGCAAGGGTCGCCTCCGGCGGCGGCATCAGCCCCTCCAGGGCCAGCCTGGCCTCGTCGACACCCTGACGCGTCAGTGCGGAAAACAGCTGCACGCTGGCCCGCCCGGAGAGCTCGCGACGCACCGCAAGCAGCGCCGCGCTGGCGGCGCCCCTACTGAGCTTGTCGGCCTTGGTCAACAGGACATGCGCGGCACAATCGGCGTGGGCAGCCCATTCAAGCATCTGCAGATCGTAATCCAGCAAGCCCCTGCGCACGTCCACGACGGTGACCACGCCGGTCAACGACCGACGTTGATCGAAATACGCCTGCATCAGCCCCCGCCAGTGTCGCTGCACGGGCTCCGGGACCTTCGCGAACCCGTAACCTGGCAGATCGACGAGCCGACGGCCGCCGGGCACGGCATCGTCCAGCGAGAAGAAATTGATCAGCTGGGTTCGTCCAGGGGTGCGGCTGACGCGGGCGAACTGCTTGCGCCCCACGATGACGTTGATCGCGCTGGACTTGCCGGCATTCGAGCGGCCGGCGAACGCAACCTCCATGCCATGGTCAGGCAGGAACTGCGCGGGATTGTGGGCGCTGAGCAGAAAGCCCGCATCGGGATAGGTGGACATACAACAGATTCTACCCGCAGCCGCGGGAAGATTTTCGGCGAGCGATTAATGTACAATCCCGGGCCGGAATTGCATGAATGGACGCTGGTAGGCACGGGTGCGGCACGGCACCTGCTCAGGGATCTCGGGAGCAACTTCTGACATGTCGGTGAAACTGTTTGGTCAAGAGGCGACGCGGCAGCGTGGCCTCGCAGCAACGATCTTCAGCCTGGTCTTGCTCGGTCTGTTCGCCGCCACCGCGGTACGCGCGGAAGGCGATCCTCAGGCCGGACAGGCAAAATCGGTGACCTGCGGGGCCTGCCACGGCGCCGACGGCAACAGTGTCAATCCAGAGTGGCCATCGCTGGCCAGCCAGCACGCCGGCTACTCCGTCCGCCAGTTGCATGCTTACAAGAACGGCCAGCGCGACAACGTGCTGATGGTCGGCCAGGCGATGACATTGTCGGACCAGGACAAGCTGGACCTTTCCGCCTTCTACGCACAGCAGACGCTCAGACCACTGACCGCGGGCGCCGGCGATCTGAGCCTCGGTGAGCGCCTCTACCGTGGCGGCAACCCGCAGACCGGCGTCTCAGCCTGCATCGCCTGCCACGGCCCCCGCGGCCTGGGCAATCCGAGCTCCGACTATCCGCGAGTCAGCGGTCAACATGCCCGCTATCTCTACGATACCCTGATCGATTACTCGGAAGGTTCGCGGCAGTCCGACGGCGGGGTGCTTGGCCAGATGATGCGCAGCATCGCAGCGCGCATGAGCGACGATGAAAAGCGCGCCGTCGCGGCCTACATGCAGGGTCTGCAATAGCGCAGCCGGGAACTCGCACGCCGCGTGCGAACCTAACCGACAAGTCTTGTACCGGGCCACCACGCACAGGGGCGTCATGAGAACCACCATATTCGCAGGATTTCTGCTCATTCTCGCCGGCTGCGGACAGGCGCCGGCGCCGGCGCAGGTCGAGCAACCCAGTCAGGAGCTCGCCGAGGAGGCGATGCTTGCGGAATCGCAGCCCGATCCGATGGCCAGCGACGACAACATCCAGGTCGTCGAGGCGGACACCGCCGCGTCGCCCGGGGACATCGCTGCCGACGAGCAGGGTACGCTGGTCGCCGAAGAAATGGTCGATGATCCCGGCCCAGGATCCGCCGGCGGTCCTGGCGTCATCCGCCTTGCCCAATCAGGCGCGCCCGCCGCCGCGGCGGACGCCCGCTTCCGCGAGGGCCGCCACTATCAGCGTCTCTCGCCCGCCCAGCCTACCTCCAGCGGTCCGGAAACCATCGAGGTGGCCGAGGTATTCTGGTACGGCTGCCCGCATTGTTACGAATTCGAGCCATTCGTACAGGACTGGAAAAGCAAGGCGCCTGAGGGTGTCAGCGTGGTGAGCATCCCTGCCACCTGGAATCCCCTGTTGATGCTGCACGCCCGGGCGTTCTACACCGCCGATGATCTGGGCGTTCTCGACAACGTCCACATGGCCGTATTCCGGGAGTTCCACGAGCGGCGCAACGCGCTGGACAGCGAAGCGCGGATTCGTGAATTTTTCGGTCGCCAGGGTGTGGCTGCAGAGGATTTTGATCGCAGCTGGAATTCCTTCAACGTCCAGAGCAAAGTGCAGCGGGCCGAGCAGCTGGCGCGTCGTTACCGTGTCACCGGGGTACCGATGCTGGTGGTCAACGGCAAATATGTGGTCGACGGCCGCTCGGCCGGCGGCCTGCGCCAGATGCTGGATGTCGCCGAAGAGCTGGTTGCGCTGGAGAAAACCGCCCGCTGAGCCACCCGTATCCACCCGCTCTCAGGTGCCCCGCGTGACGCTCATCACGCTCGCTGATGCCGCCTGGATACGTGGTTCTCAATCCCCGACAAAATTCGCTCACAGCGTATTGAATTGCGCTTGACCTGCCGCCAAGATTGCTGCGCGGTCGGGGCCGGGCTTATGTCGCCCCGGCCGCGGGTCCACCTGTAAGCAACACCGCTCCAGGTGGCAACGTGGCAGTGGGAGAGTGGCATGAGCGACTTCAAGCACTACGATGAAGACAGCGAAGATAGCGATTTTTTTTACGACGAGGATTTCGACGCCGAGACGTTTCTGGACACAATGACGGATACGACGCAGTTGCGCCGCCGTCCGCCGCGCGGCAAGCGGGGACGCTCAGCACTCGAGATCATCGAGAGGCGCAATGAGGAGCGCTGGTTGCGGGCACAGCTCAGCGACCTGGATGACGAACTCACCCACTAGATCGGTGCAGTATTCTCTGCCCGCGGATCTGCCAGCTCAGGCCCTGGCCACGTTGTGATCGGTCGGCGCATGGTAATAGTCGCTCGACTCGGCAAACTCCTGGATCAGACGCCTTATTTCTGCAACACGCAGCTCAGCTGTACAGATCGCCGCACACTCCTCGCAATCACGATCCTCGCAGGGCTGGTGGGCGTACAACCACCAGTGTATGGCCCCGGCAAGCAGGCCGTCAGCAATGTCCCGCAGGTCCGCATCGGGTTGCCGGTCGGCGAGCCTGTTGCCCAACTCGATGAGCTGCCGGGCAGTGTCGTCATAGGTTTCTGAGTCCTGAATCATTGCATCCGCAGGTTGACTGGCGCGAGTGGGCCCACATGATAACGCACGCGACCGCCTGAACGGCGCGCCGCGTCAGCAAGCCTCATTCCGGCCTCCCCGCCTCGGTGACCGGGGGCATGTCACTGTCCTGGTCGTAAAAGTGATACCGGTCGCGCCCCGCCTCTTTGGCTGCGTACATGGCCTCATCTGCCCGCTTCAGCAGGACTTCAGCCTCTTCGGCATCCTCAGGATAGCGCGCAATGCCGATGCTCACGCCCAGCACGGCAGGCTCATCGTCGGTCACCTCGAGCGGTGACTCCAGGCAGGCGAGCAATTTGGCTGCGACCTGCGCGGCATGCTCCGGATGTGGCATCGGGCCCAGCAGGACCGCAAACTCGTCACCCGACACACGCGCCAGCGTATCCGACTCCCGCAGGGTCGCAGCGAAGCGCCGCGCCACCTCCGTAAGCCCACGATCTCCTGCCTGATGTCCATGGGTATCGTTGAGCGCTTTGAACCCATCGAGGTCCATGAACAGCAGCGCCAGTCCTTCGCCGGCACGTCGGGCCTGGCGAATGCGCTCATGTAGACGATCGAAGAACAGCGCGCGGTTGGGCAGCCCGGTGAGCTCGTCGTAGTGGGCACGACGCTCGAGCTCCTGAGCCATGCGGCGCTCCTCGGTCACGTCGCGCACGATCGAGACCAGACGCACGATCTGGTCACCGTCACCATGGATCGGTGAGACGCTGACAGCGGCGACGTAGCGTCGACCATTGCGATGCGTCGCAGCCATCTCGCCACGCCAGGTTTCCCCGCGCGCAAGTGCCGGCAGCATCCCCTCGTAGAATTTTTCGCGTTCCGCCTCGTCGCCGATGACATGAAACGTCTGGCCTGCGATTTCTTCTGCGCTGTAGCCCGTCAGCCGTTCGTAGGCCGGGTTGACGTACTCGACCTGTCCGTCGGTGGTGCGGATGGATACGCCTTCGGCGGCCTCCTCGATGGCAGCCACACGGGCAGCCAGCGCCTCGCGCAGCTGGCGTTGGGCGGTGACTTTGCGGGTGATTCCGACGAGTTCGCGGCCCTGGCCCGGCTCTCCCTCGAGCAAATCCATGACAATGTCCACCCAGTCGGTTCCGCCATCACGACGGCGCTGCTCGAGCTCGAATCGCGAGCGGCGCAGGCGGCCGTGACTGCGGAGGTACTCCAGTTCCTCGTGAATCATGCGCCGCGCGTCGGGCGAGGCCAGGCAGTCAGTAATCCTGACCTCCAGCACTTCCTTCGCAGTAAAGCCGGTCTGCTCCTCGACCGACGGACTGACATAGGTGAAACGTCCGTGCAGATCGGCGGTCCAGATGATGTCGTTGGTGGTCTCGGCCAGGGAGCGGAAACGCCGTTCGCTCTTGCGCAGTGCGAGTTCGGTATTGCGCGCATCGGTAACATCCAGCGCCATCGACACGACCACCTGGTCGGCCTGGCCCCTGCCGATGACGGCGTGGCGCCAGTCGCACAGCAACAGCGTGCCGTCCTGGCGCAGGTTATGCGTCAGCGTCGTGGTCACGCTGGTGGTCTGCATGGTGCGCGTGACCGCATCCTGGAAGTCGACCATTGCGGGTTTGGCAACGAGCAGATCCAGGAAGTCTCGACCCAGTACCTCCTCACGCGACCAGCCAAACAGCTTCTCGGCCGCGTCGTTCCAGTCGAGCACGCGGTGGGCGTGGTCCGAGACGACAATGGCGACAGGGGCGGCTTCGTAAAAGACCCGATATCGCGCGGCAGCATCCTTCAGGCTGCGACCGCGGCGCTGCTGCAAGACAAGAAACGCCAGCATCAGCGCAACCAGCAGCAGGGCGATGCCCAGCTCCATGACCGTTCTCCCAAGGCGTCGGCTGAACTGAACCTTACCCCTTTTCGGGACGGGAGTCTGTGATGTCGCGCTAGCGTGCGCTGTCGTGCCAGCGTGCCAGCAACCTGCGCTCGAGCATGGCGAGCATCGCAAACAGTGCAATACCGATCGAGGCGAGCAACAGCAGCGCGGCGAACATGCGCGCGGTCTGCAGACGATTGCCCGCCTCGATGATCCGCCAGGCCAGACCCGGCGACGTCCCGGAGCCCGCAACGAACTCGGCGACCACGACGCCCACCAGCGACAGACCGGCCGAGACCTTCATTGCCGAGAGCAGGAAGGGCAGCGATGCCGGCAGGCGCAGCAGGCGCAGCTCCTGCCAGCGGCTGCCACCGTACAACCGAAACAGACTTCGCAGCCCCGGATCCACCGAGCGCAGGCCCAGCGTCATGTTCGAGAGGATCGGAAAAAACGCCACGATCCAGGCGAGCAGGACGACTGCGGTTGCGGCGTTGTCGACCCCCACCCAGATCAGGATCAGCGGCGCGATGGCGACGACCGGCGTCACCTGAAGCACCACGGCGTAGGGATACAGGGCGGCTTCCAGCACGCGACTCTGCGAGAACGCCACAGCGATCAGTACACCGCCGGCCACCGCCAGCGAAAACGCGATCATGGCCAGGCGCAGCGTGTGCCATGCCGACTGCAGCAGCAACGGCCAGGCATCTGCACCTGCGCGCCAGATCTCGGAGGGCGCGGGCAGCAGGTAGACAGGCAGTTCCAGGGCGTGGACCAGCCACTGCCACCCCAACAGGATCAGCACCCCCAGAAGCAATGGCGCACACCAGCGCAGCCACGCTGGCCATGCAGTGCCAGGTCTCTTCACGCGGTGGCCGTCCTGTCAGGCGTGCGCAGCGTTCGCGCAAGCTGCGCGCGGGTGGCAGCAAAACTCGCGGAATCACGCCAGGGCGCACCCCGCGGATAGGCCTCATCGATGCGCGTTTCTGCAATGATGCGACCGGGGCGTGTGCTCATGATCAGCACGCGTGTCGACAGGAACACCGCCTCATAAAGACTGTGGGTGACCAGCACACAGGTGATGCCAAGCCTGTGCCATAGCGCGAGCAGCTGCTCGTTCATCTGTTCGCGGGTCAGCTCGTCGAGCGCGGCGAACGGCTCGTCCATCAGCAGCAGGCGCGGTCCGGTCACCAGCGCGCGGGCAATGGCCACGCGCATGCGCATACCCCCGGACAGTTCTGCCGGCAGGCTGGCGGCAAAGCCCGCCAGGTCGACATCCAGAAGTGCGCGTTCGACGCACCGTGCAATCTCGCCTGCGGGACGGCCGAGCAGACGCAGCGGCAATGCAACGTTGTCGGCCACGCTGGCCCAGGGCATCAGTGTAGGCTCCTGGAAGACCATGCCGAGTTCGCCCGGCGATCGCGCCTGCGATATCACCAGACCCCCATCGGGCAGGGCCAGACCGGCCATCAGGTTCAGCAACGTACTCTTGCCACAGCCTGAGGGCCCCACGACGGTCACGAACTCGCCCTCGCGGATCTCGACGCTGATGTCGTCGAGTGCCAGCAAGCCGCCGGAAAACCGGCGCGATATCTGTTGCAGAGCGAGTACCGGGTGGTCGTTCACGGCCACGCTCAATCGCCGTCTGGCGAATCGACGAAATCCAGCGTGTATGCCAACCGCGGATCGAGGTCTGCCGGGTAGATGCCCTGCGCTGCCATGGTCGCATGGAATTCACGCCAGCGAGCGTGCGTCATCGTGCCGACACCATGGCGCGCCGCATCTCCGGAATCCACCAGTCCGTAGGCACGCATCTGTTCGATGGCGTGCTCCAGCAGCGGCTGGGTCATCTCCGGGTTGTCTGCCAGGATCAGCGCGTTGCCGGGCGACGCATCGCCATGCAGATAATCCTGCCAGCCTCGCGCGGTGGCGGTGACGAACGCGCGCACCAGCGTGGGCTTGTCGTCGATGAGTCGCTGGTTGGCCAGCACCATCGCCGCATAGCCGGGATAGCCCTCGTCGGCCAGCAGGAAGACCTGGGCGGGTCGACCCAGCGCCTGTTCGATCGAGTACGGCTCCGAGGTCACGTAGCCCTGCTGGATCGCCATGGGATCGACCAGGAACGGCGCCAGGTTGAAGGTGTAGCGGCGGATCTGACTGTCGTCGAATCCGTAACGCGCCTTGAGCCAGACCCAGAAAGCGCCGATGGTGGCATCCGAGATCATGATCGGTTGACCGCGCATGTCGGCGAGACTCGTCACGTCGTCGCGCGGATGGGTGATGATCACCTGCGGGTCTTTCTGGAACACTGCCATCACCGCGCGCACCGGGGCGCCCTCGGCGGCCACGTTCATGCTGATGAAGGCGTTGGATCCCAGGCCGAACTCCACCGCGCCGGTGGCGACCAGCTGGGCCACGTTGACAGCGGGACCGCCCTGCAGAATGCGCACGTCCAGACCGGCCTGCGCGTAGTAGCCGCGCGCGAGCGCCTGGTAGAAGCCGCCATGCTCGGCCTGAGCGCGCCAGTCGCTGGCGAACACCACGCGCTCGAGCGCGCCACCGTCTTCCCCGCGATCGGC
>JBGTIC010000069.1:0-1691 GCA_041745895.1 Gammaproteobacteria bacterium | reverse complement strand
GTTCGGCTGATCGAGAAAGGCAAGCCGGCCTGCGTCGCGGATTGCGCTAGCCTCACCGCGGCGCTGACGGAAGTGGTCGCAAGGCACGTTTTCGGCAAAGTGGAAGCCGCAGACCGATGCGTGAGCTTGGTGATCGATGCCGAGTTAACGATACTGGAAGCTGCGGTGGGATGGCCGGTCCGCAAGACCGCCGCTGTGTCGGCCTTCATGCCCAGGCATCTTTCGCACTGGTAAGTCGAGATCCCGTCTCTTTCATTTTTGCTGCGGGATGAGATGAATTTTGAACCGCCCTGATTTCCCGGACGTCAGTTTGTTTGAGTCCTATGCCGCGATCGGCGTGGCCAGAAGGGCTGCGTGGTGGTTGGCTTCGGCTGGTGGCATGGATTGCGCAACCTGTTGTCTGTAAAATCGGTTTGGCGAATTTTTTATCCATCCCGGTTGGTCATGGTGATGTAGGCTCGGTCGGTGGCGATCCATTCTTCGTCGATTTCGACGAGGATGGCGGTTACGAGGCGTTCGAGGGCGGCTTCGTTGGGGAAGACGCGGATCTTTCGGGTGCGCCGGTTGAGTTCCTGCTGGATGGCGCGTTCGATGGGATTGGCGGTGCGCATGCGCCGCCAATGGCCTTCGGGTACCGAGAACACCGCGAGACCCTGGAGGATGGCGCGTTCGAGCCACGTGGCGAGCTTCGGTGCGGCGTCGGCATATGCCTTGACGATGCGGGCGAGTTCGGCTTCGGCGCTGGCACGGTCCGTGGCGTCCCAGACAGCGCGCAGCTGGCTGCCGATGGCCTTTCGTGCGGTAGCGCTGGGGGCGTGGTGGATGGCGTTGTGGGCCAGATGGAATTGGCAGCGTTGCCAGACCGCGTCGGGAAAGAGGGCCTTGCGGGCGGCGACCAAGCCTGCGTGGTCGTCGCTGGTGATGAAGCGCACGCCGCGCAGCCCGCGCGCCACGAGGCTGTCGAGGAAGCCGCGCCAGTGGACCTCCGCCTCCGACAGCGCGACGGAAATTCCGAACACGCTGCGCTTGCCGTCATCGTCGATCCCGCCTGCGGACAGGATGGCGGCATCGCGGACCCACTCGTAGCGGGCCCGAAGAACAGGCAGGAGGAGGAACAGGTAGGGGAAGGCGCCGAGCTGGCGGGTGCGCCAGGGTTCCAGCTCTGCGTCCATGAGGGCTGCGGCGCGGCTGATTTGGGCGGAGGACAGGCTTTCGAGGCCGAACTCGGCCATGACCTTCAGGGCGTCGCGGGTGGAGACGCCCTGCCTTGGTAATTAGGGGATGTCCATTTGGGCGATGGCGAGCATCACTGCGCGCGAGGAGCGCCGCCCCCGTTCGAATGCCTGCGGATAGAACGGCGTATCGCCGCCGCGGCTCTTCGGGACGTCATCGGTCAGGGTGCCTGCCGGGGTATCGATCTGCTTGGCCTTGTAGCCGTTGGCAAACCCGTTGCGCTCGGGCGAGCGCTCCCAGGCCCCGCGCCGACATGGCGCTCGCGCTCGATGCGCATGGCCAGGTTCAGCATCGCGGTAAACGCCGCGGCCATTTCATCGGGGCCGGCTTCGATCAGCTGTTCCATCAGCTCGTCGATGACCTTATCGTCCCTGGTCTGCATCCGGTTCTCCTTGGCGAAGGGCAGAACCGGAATGGAGCCTCAGCGAACCGCTCAGCCGAATTTCCAGACCTCAGGA
>JBGTIC010000068.1:0-2518 GCA_041745895.1 Gammaproteobacteria bacterium | reverse complement strand
CGGCCCCGCCCACCTGGCCAATGCCATGGGCACGCCCGTGCTGGGGCTTTATGCCGCCACCGATCCCCAGCGCAGCGGCCCGCATGCCAGCCGGGCATTCTGTGTCGACCGCTTCAACGACGCGGCCATGCACTTCCACGGCAAGCCCGGCGACAAGCTGGCCTGGGGCAAGCACATCCACCGCAGTGGCGTCATGGACCTGATCACCACGGAAGAAGTCATCGAGGCACTGAACAGGTTGCTGGCCGCCCGGCCCTTGCACGGCGCCCAGTGCGCAGGCACGCACCGGGACACTCACCCAGATAGTCACTCAAACACTCGCCCGGACAACGCCTCCGGCGAACCCCCACAAGACACACTGATCCGAAGGTTGAGACCGTGAGCGAGTGCATGATTCCAGTGGCCACCGGCGAATTGGCGGACAAGATCACGATTCTGGAAATAAAGTCCGGGCGAATCACCGATGAGGCCAAGCTTGCCAACGTGCGCCGCGAACTCGACGCCCTGCGCGAAGTGTGGTCGTCGCTGGGTTTTGCCGATGATGCGTCAGTGGCAGCACTCTGCAGGCAACTCAAGGCCGTCAACGAAGCGCTTTGGGAGATCGAGGATGACATACGCGTGCTTGAGGCCAGGCGGCAGTTCGATTCCAAATTCATCGCACTGGCCCGCGCCGTGTATCACACCAACGACAAGCGGGCGGCGCTTAAGCGGAAGATCAATACGCAGACAGGCTCGGCGCTGGCTGAGGAGAAGAATTACGTGGATTATGCCGGCGGGGCGACGTAAGGCCTGTCTATAGATTCCAGCTCGAGTGCCAGGATTCAAGGAATGCAACCACGGACAACATCGAGCATGATTTATTCGATGTTCTGATCAAGCAACTTGCGGCACTGCCTCTATGAGCGGGAGAAAGGCCGGTCAGCGGCCATGGCGAATCCGTGAGTACGCCAGGCCGCAAGGTTCCTGAAGATGAGACCTATTCCACAAACGTTGCTGCGGCAGCTTATCGGCAGTCGACGAACTCGGCGAGCAGTCAGGCGCGAATTACTGACGATTGACGTTACTAACGTCGTACGTTAGTATCGATTTCGGTGATCAAATCTTTCAAGTGTCGGGAAACCGAAAGGGTTTTCGGTGGCCGGTTCTCTCGACGATTGGCAGGAGATGTTCAACGCTTGGCTGCGAGAAAGCTCGAAGTGCTCGCGGCAGTCGGCAGTCTGGATAGCCTGCGTGTTCCCCCATCGAACAGGCTTGAGAAATTGAAGGGCGACAGATCTGGACAGCACAGCATTCGAATCAACGATCAGTGGCGAGTCTGCTTTGTCTGGAAAGACGGTGATGCATTTGAAGTCGAGATCGTTGACTACCACGATTGAGGTGAGTCATGGCTAAGCGAGACTTCGCACCGGTGACACCGGGTGAGATTTTGCTCGAGGAATTTCTTCAGCCCCTGGGCATCTCCCAGTATCGCCTGGCAAAAGAAATCAGCGTGCCGCAGCGTCGTATTGGCGAGATCGTGCATGGCAAACGATCAATTACTGCGGATACCGCGCTGCGCCTTGGCCGGTATTTTGGGATGGACGCACAGTTCTGGCTTAACCTGCAGACTCGATACGACCTGCTGCGCGCGGAGGAAGAACTCCACGAACGACTTGACAAGGAAGTCACACCGCATGCCGCGTAGCTGGTCCGTGTCATCGCCACAGATGAGAATCATTCCAGAAGCGTCTCCGCGGCATCGCGCTGATGTATGGGACATTGCGCCCACCGCATCGGGCGTTTGAACCATGAAGATATGGTACGGCTCAAATCGAGCCATGATCGTTTTTCTCGGCCCTGCAATATCCCCAGGACGGCAACGGAGCGGGCAATAAAAGGGGCGGCCGCGTTAGTGGGGCGCGATTACGCTGCTCACTACCCCCATTAGGTTTGCCTTCCCTGCTGCGCGAGCCACGCCACCAGTCGCTGGTTGGCAGGCAGCAGCGCGCGCAGGGCGATCTGCGATTGAGGCACCCATGCGAAGCGCTGCGCCTCGCGGGACTCGGGTTCGCCCTCCCAACCTTCAACGAGCCAGAAGTCCAGATCCACCCGACGCTCGGGATAGTCCCAGTGGTAGCGCAGCAGCGGCTCAGCCCGCGTGATGCGCAGACCCAGCTCTTCATGAAGTTCGCGGACAAGCGCTGCACGCCGTGGCTCGCCAGGCTCACGCTTGCCGCCGGGGAACTCCCAGTAGCCTGCGTGCGCGCGGCCTGCCGGGCGCTGCGTGAGCAGAATATGGCCATCGGCGCGCCTCACCACGCCGGCAAGCACGTGGAGGGCTGGCATGGCAGTGCTACGCGTTCGACCGCGGCGTCAGTTGAGCCTTCCATGACACTGCTTGTATTTCTTGCCTGAGCCACACGGGCACGGGTCGTTGCGCCCGACTTTCGGCTCCTCGCGCACGAACTGCTCGACCGGCTCCGGCTGAACCCGGGCCTGCCGCCGCCTGCGCCGTGCGGGGCCTGTGCCGACATCATCA
>JBGTIC010000067.1:0-2625 GCA_041745895.1 Gammaproteobacteria bacterium | reverse complement strand
CTGGAGGCTGCCGGCGACGAAGCAGCCAGATTACGCAGCGCCATCCTCGACGGCATCGAGCTTGCCAACCGCCGGGTGCTGGAGCTGGCCAATGGTGCGGCCACGACCGTGGCAGTGGCCGAGATCGGTGCCGGGTACGTGCGCTCCTACCACGTGGGCGATTCGGCCGTCATGCTGGTGGGCCAGCGCGGCAGACTCAAGCTCCTCACGGTGCCACATTCACCGGTGGGGTTCGCCGTCGAAGCGGGCCTGCTGGAAGCCAGCGAGGCCATTCACCACGAGCTGCTGCATATCATCTCCAATGTCATCGGCAGCAGTGACATGCGCATCGAGGTGGGACCTGCGCTTGCGATGGCCGAGCGCGATACCTTGCTGCTGGCCAGCGACGGTCTGTTCGACAACATGCTCGCGGAGGAGATCGTCGAGCGCATCCGCTGCGGCGCACTGCCCGATGTCATGGCGGGGTTGCGCGGCACGGTTGCCGGTCGCATGCGTGGTGGCATACCTGGCCTGCCTTGCAAACCTGACGATTGCAGCATCGTACTTTTTCGTCGTCACTCTCCGGCCTCTGCGCGCACCTGGCAGTCGCACGAGCCCGGCACGCAGGACTGGCTGAAGGCACCACACGTGCAGATTGCCGGCTGATCACGGCGGCGGGTGACTGGCCGCACTGTGGATTTTACTGCGGTGGACTTGCCTGGTTCGGTACGGTATTAATGGACCGGACGGTCAGCACTCGCGGTTGACCTGAACTCCGCGCCGGAAAATTCTTCGGTATTCCTAGCTTCAACATCGACCGGGGACCCCGTGCATGGCAAATGACGGAGACAATGGCAAGCGCAGACCGCGGTATCGGGAGCTTGCCGATTCGCTGATCGGCGACATTCGCAGCGGTCGGATCGGCATTGGTGAGCGCCTGCCCGGGGAGATCGCACTGACCCGGCAATTCAGCGTCAGTCGGCATACCGTACGCGAGGCCTTGCGCGTGCTCGAAGAACTCGGCCTGGTCGGGCGACGCCCGGGCGTCGGTACGGTCGTGCGTCATGCAGACGTGCCGGCCACGCCGAATCACCGCCTGCTGTCACTGACGGAGTTGCTGCGCTATCCCGGCGAAACGCAACTCATCGTCATCGGCTCAAGCCAGGTCAGGGTGGATGCCCGCCTTGCGCGTCTGTTGGCGGTGCCGGCAGGTGAGGATCGATGGCACATCAGTGCGGTGCGGCGCTGCCGTGACGATGAGGTGCCGATCTGCTGGACCGATGTCTACCTGCTGCCGGCCTACGGTGCCGTGGCCGGCATGATCGGTCAGGACAGCCGGCCGGTGTATCGGCTCGTGGAAGAGCGTTTCGGCGAACAGGCACGCCAGGTAGAGGTGCAGATCAGTGCCAGCGTGCTGTCGCCGGAGCGGGCCAGCGCGCTGGAAGTGGCGGACAAGAGCCCGGCGTTGCGTGTGGTCCGGCGCTATCGCAACGCCGCCGATCAGCTCTACGAAATTTCCGTCACGGAGCATCCCGCCGATCGGATCACCTACACGTTGCGACTGGATCCCGAAAGCGGCGCTGCGGGCATCGGCGACTAGCACGCAGGAGGGCACTCGCCCGCTCGCTGTGTTCAGTAGCGACGTCGTGGTGGCGCCGGGCCTGCGGCCTCATCGGGCAGCGGCAGCGACTGCGACCGGCTGCCGGGGCGCTCCAGCCATGCGATGGTAATCAGGATCAGTGCGGCACCCAGCAGCTGGGCCACGCTGAGTCGTTCATTGAGAATCAGCCAGGCCAGCACGATGGTCGAGGGTGGGCCCACGGTGCTTACGAGCGCCGCACGCTCAGCCCCGATCCGGCGCACGCCCTCGGCGATCATGAACATTGGCGCAACCGTGGCGATGACCACCATGGCAATCAGCCACGGCCAGGCCTGCACCGGGATGCTGACGGTTTTCCACCCTGGCGAGAGCGCGTAGTGCGCTGCCAGCCCCACACCAGCGGCGCTCATGGCCCAGGTCGTGAAGCTTGTGCTGCTGACATCGCGGCCGACGCGCTCGTTGATCAGAAAGTACACGGCCAGCGTGGCTGCGCACAGCAACACCATCAGCGCGCCTTCCGCGTTTTGTCGCAGCAGCGCGAAGTCCAGTCCCCCGACCACCAGGACGGTCCCCACCCAGGTCAGCAGCAGGGCCACCAGAACGCCCGGTTCACCGAGCTTGCGAGTAGAAACCACGCGCGCCAGTACGACCAGTGCGGGATAGGTAAACAGCAGCACACGCTCGAGGCTCGCGTCGATCAACGTCAGCGCATAGAAGTTTGCCAGGGCACCTGCGTAATAGCACAGGAATCCCGCAGCCGCCGAGAGCAGCAGCAGGCGCGGTCGCAGCGTCTGCAGCAGAGGTACGGGACCCAGGCGCCACAGTGCGAAAATCCAGAACAGCGGCAGTGCAAGCAGCATCCGTACGGTCGTTACGGTCTGCCAGTCGACACCCCGCACATATAGCAGCTTGGCGAAGATGCCCTTGGAGGACAGCAGCAGCGCACCACCGATCACCAGCAGCACGCCGCCTGCCGTGAGTGAGCGCATCGCGGTACTCATGCCTGCGCAGTGCCGCAGGCGGACATGCGGGCGAACCTGCGGGCG
>JBGTIC010000066.1:0-5137 GCA_041745895.1 Gammaproteobacteria bacterium | reverse complement strand
GATGCCGCGCGCGCCGTGCGCGCCGTGCACTCGAGCTTTTACCTGTCGGCGAAGACGCTTTCGATTGGCATTATCGGGCCGGGCACCGTGGGCGGGGCGCTGCTCGAGCAGCTGGATGCCGAACGCGATCGCCTGCGGCGTGATTTCAATCTGGATCTGCGCGTGCGCGGCATCGCTACCTCGCAGCGCATGCTGCTGGGTGCGCGTGACGTGGCGCTGTCGGGCTGGCGCGAAACACTCGACCAGCACGGTGTGCCCACGAATCTCGATGCGTTCACCGATCATGTGCAGGCTGATCACCTGCCACATGCGGTGATCATCGATTGCACCGCGAACCAGGACATCGCGATGCGCTACGAGACCTGGCTGTCGCGCGGGATCCATGTGATCACCCCGAACAAACGGGCGAACAGTGGTCCCTGGCCAGCCTACGAGGCGATTCGTCGGGCCTGTCGGGAGCACAATTCGCACTATCTCTACGAGACCACGGTGGGGGCGGGCCTGCCCGTCATCCAGACACTGCGGGACCTGCGCGACACGGGCGATCAGATCGTCAGCATCCAGGGGATCTTCTCCGGCACGCTGGCCTATCTGTTCAATCTCTATGACGGCTCGCGGCGATTCTCCGACATCGTGCGTGAGGCGCGGGCGCGGGGCTATACCGAGCCCGACCCTCGTGAGGACCTCTCAGGTATGGATGTGGCGCGAAAGACCATCATCCTGGCGCGTGAGGCGGGTCTGACCCTGGAGCTGGCCGACATCCCGGTGCGCTCTCTGGTCCCGGCAGGGCTTGAATCCGGCTCGGTGGACGAGTTCATGTCGCGCCTTGCAGAGCATGACGAGGCCATGGGCGCGCTGGTGGCCGAGGCGGGTGCCAACGACCAGGTGTTGCGCTACGTCGGGCACCTCGATGTGGCCGGCGGACGTGCGTCGGTCGATCTGGCGCGCTTCGAGCGCGACCACCCGTTCGCGCGCATCAATCTCACCGACAACATCGTCCAGTACGTGACGCGGCGCTACAGCGAAAACCCCCTGATAGTTCAGGGCCCGGGGGCGGGACCGGAAGTCACCGCCGGTGGCGTGTTCGCAGACCTGCTGCGCCTGTGCAGCGTGCTGGCGGGTCCATTGTGAGGTCAGCGTGAACTACCGCAGCACGCGGGGGGGAGACAGCGTGGGCCTGGCGCAAGCGCTGCTTATGGGCCTGGCGCCGGACGGTGGCTTGTTTGTTCCTGAGGTGATGCCGAGATTCTCATCGGAAGCGTTTGATGGAAAAGAAGATCTATCGGACATCGCAGCCCGCTTCCTGGCGCCCTTCTGTGCCGGCAGCGCACTCGAGGGGCAGCTCGAAGAGATCTGTAATGAGGCCTTTTCCTTCCCTGTCCCGTTGCGTGACCTTCTGCCCGAGGACCCGGGCAGGCTGAGTGTACTGGAGCTGTTTCATGGCCCCACCGCAGCATTCAAGGACGTCGGCGCGCGCTTTCTCGCTGCGTGCATGCAGCGCCTCGCAGTGCAGGCACCCCGGGAGGAGTCGCAACCGCTGACCATTTTGGTGGCGACCTCCGGAGATACCGGCGGCGCGGTGGCGGCAGCGTTTCACGGGCGACCGGGCTTTCGCGTGGTGGTGCTCTACCCGGAAGGCCAGGTGTCACCGCGCCAGGCGCATCAGCTCGCATGCTGGGGCGACAACGTGCTGACGCTGGCGGTCGACGGCCCGTTCGACGCCTGCCAGCGTCTGGTCAAGGGGGCGTTCGCCCATCCGGTCCTCTCGCGCGAACACCGGCTGTGTTCTGCCAACAGCATCAACATCGGCCGCCTGCTGCCGCAGGCCGCCTATTACGCGGCCTCCAGCCTCTGGCACCTGCGTCGGAATGGCAGGCCTGCATCCTACCTGATCCCCACTGGCAACCTTGGCAACGCGCACGCCTGTGTCATGGCACGCGCGTGTGGCATGCCGATCGGGCGCATCGTGCTGGCCACCAATGCCAATCGTACGATCGGTGACTACCTGAACAGCGGGCAGTACCTGCCGCGTCCAAGCATCCCGACGCTGGCTTCTGCGATGGATGTCGGCGATCCTTCGAACATGGAGCGACTGCGCGAGCTTTTCCCGGACATGGACTCATTGCGCGCGCAGGTCAGCGCCTGCAGCGTGGATGATGAGGCGATCCGGGCGCAGATTCGCCGCGATGCCAAGCGCTATGGCGAAGTCTGGTGCCCACATACCGCGACGGCCGCACATGTCTACGACCTGCTCGAAGATGACGAGCGCCGGGCGGCATGGGTGCTGGTGGCGACAGCCCATCCTGCCAAATTCGACACCGTGGTTGAACCGCTGCTGGGGCGTACGCTCGACGTACCACCGGAACTCGCCGCCCTGCTGGCGCGCCCGACCGTTCAGCAGCATATTGCGGCCGATCTCGATGTTCTCGCAGACAGGATGGCGGTGTCATGACCGGCTGGAAGGTCAGCACATGAGCGCGCAGTCACCTTTCGTGCTGATCGGCAGTGCCGCTGCGGCCGTTCTGCTCCTGGCGGTGCTGATCTGGTGGTGGCGGCGAAACGGGGACCGAGAGCGTCGTGCACTCGACCGCGCATTTCGCGATATCGCCGCCGAGCGGCTCACCAATGTGGTCGTACCCGATGGCGAGGGCGGCGAGATCCATCTCGACCACGTGCTGCTGACCGCTCGCGGACTGGTGGTGGTGCACGTCAAGCGCGTGCGCGGTACGGTGTTCGGCAGTGATCGTATGGATGACTGGACGGTCATCGACGGCGACCGGCGTCACACCTTCGAAAACCCGCAGAGTTCGCTCTATGATCGCGTCGCTGCGGTCAAGCGCATCGTGCGTGAGGTGCCCGTGGAGGGCGCCATCGTTTTCGACGCCAGTGCGAGCTTCAGTGGTGGTGTACCCCGGCATGTGGCGACGCTGCGGGAGTTTCGTGAACGATACATGCCCGAGGGCAGGGCAGCGACGGCCGGGAACGTCGAGGCCTTTCTTCCATACTGGCAGCGGCTGTGCGACGCGGTGATCGATGCCAACCTGGGCCGTCTGTCGCGTATGTGAATGCCCGCGCTTGTCGCGCCAGGCGCGGCAAGCATTCAGCCGGAGTAGGGCTCGAGCTCGAAGAACGCATTCGCCGTAACCGTGGTTGCCTGCGCCAGCGCCTCGACATGCAGCGCGCGCGAGCTAGCCACCTTGCGCAATACATGGGGCAGGTGGAGCGGCTCATTGCGACGGCTCGCGGGCTTTTCCGGAAGATCACGCGGTAACAGGTACGGGGCATCGGTTTCCAGCATCAGCCGGTCGAGCGGAATGTCGCCCACCAGGCACGCCAGGTGACGGCCACGCCGTTCATCGCAGATCCAGCCGGTGATGCCGATGTGCAGGTCCATGTCCAGATAACTGTACAGCTCCTTGCGCTCGCCCGTGAAACAATGCGCGACCGCGCGGATGAGACTGTCACGGTAGTCCTTGAGGATCGCGACGAAACGTTCATGGGCATCGCGCTGGTGCAGAAATACCGGCAGCTCCAGTTCCACGGCGAGCTCGAGTTGGGCTGCGAACGCGCGTTCCTGTTCGACCGGTGTCGAGTAGTTGCGGAAATAATCCAGGCCGCACTCGCCAATCGCAACGACCCCTGGCCCTTGGGCGATATCGGCGAGCACCGGGATGTCAGCTGAGCCGAACTCTCGCGCGTGGTGAGGATGGATGCCGGCGGTGGCATACAGTACGCCGGGCCGCTCGAGGGCCAGCCGTGCGGCGCGACGGGATTGCGTTACGGTGCTGCCCGTGACGACCATGCGACGAACACCGACAGCTTGCGCGCGTGCGATCACCTCGTTGCGATCGGCATCGAAACTCTCGTGCGTCAGGTTGACGCCTATGTCGACCAGGTCCAGCATGGCCGGCATTCTAGCGGGGATCGATGGAGCAAGGTAACGGCATGAAGTTGCCGACGAATAACCGGCAATGGACCATCGCGGGGCGTCCCGTGGGCAAGCCCGAGCCTGCGCATTTTGCATTGCGCGAACAGCCGATCGGCTCACCTGACAAAGGCGAGATACTGCTCGAGACGCTGTATCTGGGGCTGGTGCCCGTCATGCGTATGTACATGCAGGGGTTGCCGGTGGCCGGTGAGCGGGCCCTGCAGATCGGTGAGGTGATCCACGCCCGTGGTGTGGCGCGTGTACTGGCCTCGCAGCACCCCGACTATCGCGAAGGCGAGGTACTCACCGGTCAGCTGGGCTGGCAGACACACAAGATCACACGCGCAAGCGCAGCCGAACGCTTCTACCGCGTGCCTGCCGCGCTGGGCCTGCCCGTGCGCACCTGGATGAGTGCGCTGTCGATGACCGGTTTCTCGGCGTATTTCGGGCTGTTCGACTGTGGCCGTCCGCAGCCGGGGGAAACGATCGTGGTCTCGGGGGCCGGTGGTGGTGTGGGTTCCATGGTGGTGCAACTGGGCCGGCTGGTGGGCTGTCGGGTGATCGGCATCACCGGGGGGGCGCAGAAGTGCGCCGCGGTGCGCGCACTGGGTGCCGATGCTGTCATCGATTACCGCTGCGACGAACTTGCCGAGGCGCTCGATGCGCTATGCCCCGAGGGCATGGATGTATTCTTCGACAATGTCGGCGGGGACACGTTGGCAGTGGCGATGGAACGTCTGCGATTCGGTGCACGGGTCGTGCTGTGCGGTTCGATTTCCGAGTACACGATGGGGACACCCTACGGCCTGAGCAACTACGCGCGGATTCGCCGCGGCAACGCCAGCATGCACGGATTCTTCATTTACAATTACGAGGCGCGATTTGCCGAAGCCGAGCGCTGCCTGGCCAACTGGCTGCTGCACGGCCAGCTGCAGGCGTGCGAGGATGTGCTGGAGGGTTTCGAGCGGATGCCGGAAGGCCTGATGAGACTCTATGACAGCCGAAACATCGGTATCCAGATCTGCCGGGTCAGCGATGCGATGGAGTAACAGTTTCGCGCAGTCGCAGCTGTCGCTGGCGCTGGAGGTGCCGCAGACTGCGATTGACGAGTTGCCGTACCTGCAGGTGCGCCGCCATCCGCGGGCCCGTCGCCTGAGCATCCGCGTCCACACCGGCGGCCGCGTGGTCGTCGTGGTGCCGCGCCGAAGC
>JBGTIC010000065.1:0-16152 GCA_041745895.1 Gammaproteobacteria bacterium | reverse complement strand
CCGTCGCCAGATCGGCGCGGTCGTAGCCGACATATTCACCGCCGCGGATGCGACAATCCCCGGCGCTCGTGCGCACCGGTCTGCGCGCACTGACGTAAGTCGAGCGGCGTCCGAGCTGGCGTATCTGTCCGGGCAACACGCAGTCGACAACGTGGTAGAGCGAGGCGGCGTCGGCATCAGCTGTTGCCGGGTGGACCTGGGACGGCGCAAGGGCCATCACCGTCAGCGCCAGGAGCGTCCACTTCCGCTGATTGCTGCCGCGCCGCGGCGCTCTGCCTGCAGCGACGCTACGCACGGGCTGCTTACCGGTGACGGAACACGATGGTGAGTTCACGCGGCTGCAACTGCCCCGAAGCCAGCTCTGACTGGAATACGGGGTCGAGCGCGAAGCTGGTCTGCGCGTCGTGGGCGATCAGCCGAATGTCGCGTGTGGCTACCGAGCGCACCGCGCGGGTGCGCAGCGCTTCGCAGGCGACGAATCCGAGGCCGTGGTGTTCATACGCGTTGCCCGCAGTGCCGGCGACCCTGACGATGTCGCGCGTCGTGGCCGTCAGGGAATGATCGGAGCAGGGCCACAGCACGAGTCGCAGCGCTTCATCCCCGCGCAACGCGGTGAACTCGAACGGACCAAGGCGGCTCAGCTCGCCCGCCGCGACCAATGTGGTATCGACGTGCGTTTCCACACCTGCGGGATTGATATTGATGATGTCCAGCCGACCGGGCAGAGAGGCCCGGAACAGCAATTCAAAGCGGTCGCCCGTGCGGAATTCGTGCATGCGTGGGTCCACGGCTATAGCGGAGCCGTCATGGCGGGCCGCATGAACCTCATAGGCAAGGCCGGCGTGCAGCACAGCCTCGGCGGCGTGGGGCGCCGCCGCTGGATCGGCGGTATACGGATCGTACTGGTCGGGGTACCGGTTCGCTTGTGGCGTTGGATAAGCTCCGGGCTGCCCGCCGGCATGAGCGTACGGGTCGGTGTAGGCGGGTGCCGATTCGTGCACATAGCCGTCGTACGCAGCCTGATCGTACAGCGCCGGATCGGCAGCGGTGGGCGCCCCGAACCAGTCGCTGATGCGGCCGTTCACGAACTGGGCCAGTCCAAGCGTCGCGGCGGACACGCTGCCCTGCAGCACCGCTCCGACCGTGGTTGCGAACAGCTCACGTGCGCTCACAGTCCGGCCCTGTCCGGAGTCATGCATCGGCTGCCCCTGATATCCCTGACCGTGCGCGCCGGCGGGCACGGTGGCGGAGGAGTGAAGCTGGCAGGCGACCAGCGCCAGCGTCACAGTGCTGGCGACGAGAAGGGCTCGCAGAGATCGTGTGGGGAGCATATTTGGATCCCGTGGCGGGTCTGTCGGACTTCGATGGGTGCGCCGGACACTGTGTATGTCGCATCGCCCCGGCCAGAGGTTCACTTCCTTGTGAACCTCAAGGACGTCGGCATCGACTCAATATCGGGAGACGGCCGGATCTGCGCGGACGTCGATGGCGAGAGGTGTGCATCATGGGCTGTCTTTCACGACTTGCGTTGACGCTGGGCGTCGTCATGGCGGTGCCGCTTGCCGGTGTTTCGCACGCTCAGGCTCCCGGGCCGTTCATAGGCCGACAGCCGGGGGTGATCCAGCTTCCCGACGACTTCGAGGATGAGGCTGCGCAGCAGGCCCAGCGCCGACGCAACGCAGCGTTGCCGGTGCCGCCTGGTTTGCTGAGTCCAGTGGAGGTCGCGCAGGGCCGGCTGAATGGCCAGGACATGGCACTGGCCTGGAGCAGCGGTGGACAGACACTCGGAGGTTCAGCGACAGCCGAGCACTTCGTGGTATGTATCCGCCCGGCGCCCGGGGTCCCATGCACATGGCCGGGCCAGCACACCATGACTGTCGCCTCGATGACCGGGGAGCCGTATGTGTTCCTAAGTCGCGTTCAGCCCGGCATCAAGGTCTACCGGTTCGCGCTGCCTGCGGCGACAGCTCGCGCAGCGCTCGATCGGGATATGTCGATCATCCTCGGGGGGTGTACGGGACCATCGAACGACACCTGCCGGTTCGCTGCGCCAAAAAATGTCTACTGGTCGACCCGGAACTTGACGGCCCCGCGCATTCGATCCGGCATTGCCATGCCCCCCGGCGACTCGGCTCGAGCGAATGTCGTGGTCCGCGCCTCGAATGGCGGGGAATCGGATACCGGCCAGTTCGTGGTCCGGGCA
The DNA here is from genome assembly GCA_041745895.1 of Gammaproteobacteria bacterium. GTDB lineage: Bacteria > Pseudomonadota > Gammaproteobacteria > Steroidobacterales > PWYM01 > PWYM01. Next base: position 13,949 of record JBGTIC010000065.1, on the reverse strand, counting down.
GACTTTCATGATGCGCGTCTCGATCCACGCAACCAGACCTGCCTGCTGGATGTCAACGCTCCGATCGTGCAGCCCAGCGATCTGGTGTTCTTTACCGACGGCACGCAGACGCCTGTGAGCAGCCTGCCGACCGACAGGTCCGGCCGACGGATCGCGAATGCCGTTGCAGGTATCGCCCCAAGCGGCGACGCTCCGCTGAGGTTCCTGAATCAGCGCTCAGTATCGCCCGGACTCGCGGCCGGCGCCTCGGATCGGCCGGCGGCGGACTTCACGCTCAATTTTTCATGGCCCCGCTATCCTGCCTCACCGAAGCGCTTCATCGCGGTGATGACACTCGATGCCGACAATCAGATCCGGGAATATGACGAAAAGGACAATGTGGCGGCAGGCTGCACGCGCGAAGCCTTCTATCGAACCTGAATGTCCGATCCGGATAATGTTGCCGCACTGCTGCCGTGGTACCTGAACGGCACCCTGTCCGGTGAGGAGCAACTGCAGGTGGCGGTAGCGCTGTCCGGTTCGGCGCTGCTGCGCGGTCAACTCGAGGAGTGGAAACGGATCAGGCGCATGGTGCGCGTGGCCGCCGCCGGTGACGGGGGGCCGGGCCGCGATAACTTTGCGGCCACGCTGGCCGGCATTCGAGCACGCTCAACGGTTCTGCCAGAATAGCAGAATGGGCACGGCGCTCAGGCTGGGGATCGCGGACCGCGCGCTGGTGTGGGGCTGGACACTGTATCTGATGGCCGCCTGGGCTGAAGCTTCATCCGACGGGCTGGGGTCGGTGCGCTTCGAGCACCTCGGCGTCAATGACGGCCTGTCGCAGAGTTCCGTCAACGCGATTCTCCAGGACCGCCGCGGCTACCTGTGGATCGCCACGCAGGATGGCCTGAACCGTTACGACGGCTACCGGTTCGAGGTTTTCCGCAACGATCCTGCTAACCCGCGATCACTGGCCAGCAGTCACGTGCTGGCCATGCTCGAGGATCGCGATGGGGTGCTTTGGGTTGCGACCATCGGGGGCATTCTGCATCGCTATTTACGCGGCTCGGCGGATTTCGAGCGTGTGCGAATCGAGCTGCCCGTTATCGATAGTAGTTCTACTGCCGGCGGTGATCCATCGCAACCGCGGCGGATCGATGTCCGATCGATTCTCGAAACCTCGGATGGACGGCTGCTGCTCGCGACCGGCGGACAGGGCGTGCTCTCATTTGACCCGAGCACCGGCGCGCTGAGTCGTATGCCGCACCCTGAGGATCTTCGGATCCATGCCCTCGCGGAAGGCCTGGACGGAGCCTTGTGGACCGGCAGCAGCCACGGCCTTGTGCGCGTTGCCGTAACCGCGGCCATCCATGCTCCCGTGTGTAGTTCGCATGTACGCCTCGTTGCCGAGGAGATCCGCACTCTTGCGGTACTGCCCGACGGTCAGGTCTGGGCGGCCGGACGCGGCGATACCATCTATCGCTACACCGCCTCCGGGGATGCGCTCGCCCCGGTCCGACTTGCGCCTGTCACCGAAAACGCCGAAGGTGAATTCAGAAAGCTGATGATCGATTCGCGCGGTCGGGTATGGGCTGGCATGATCGGAGGCGGACTGCACGCGCTCGATGGTGACGGAAACCTGTTGGAGAGCTTTGTTCACTCGCCGAGCGACCCCTACACCCTGGCCTCGAACACTGTCTATACAATGCTCGAAGACCGCGCAGGCGTTATCTGGGTGGGGTCGCTCGCGGCTGGCCTCAGCAAGGCGGTGCCGCGGGACGGCGGATTCGCGCACTTGCGTCACGTCCCCGGCGTATCGACCAGCCTCGCCGACAACATGGTGAACGAGTTCGCCGAAGATGCCGTGGGCGGCGTGTGGGTCGGCACCAGCGGCGGCGGCGTCAGCTATCTCGCACCCGGTTCCGCGGAATTTGTTCACTTCCGTGCGGACGCCGCCGATCCGGCGAGACTGTCCAGCGATCGTGTGTGGGGCATGTATCTGGCACCCGACCAGGCGCTGTGGGTTGGCACTTGGGGCGCCGGTCTCAACCGGCTGGACTTGCGCGACGGCACGGCGCGCAGATTCCGGCCGGACGCCGATCGGCCTGAGTCACTGCCGGGCAGCATCGTCACGGCGATTGTTGGCGACGGTCGGGGCGGCATCTTCATCGGCATGGCCGATGCCGGGGTGGCGCAGCTGCCGGCTTCCAGTGACGTGTTTCGCAGACTCACATTGCCCGTTGGCGCACCTGATGTAGCTCTGAATGTTTCCGCGCTGCGCATCGATCGCCGTGGGCGGCTGTGGGTCGGCACCTGGGAGCGCGGTGTCTGCTTGGGCGATACCGATTCCGCACAATTCAAGTGCCACGCCCACGATCCGCTGGATCATCGCTCTATCAACGACGACAACATTCGCTCGATCGTTGAGGATGGTCTCGGCGGCGTGTGGCTTGCAACCGGCAACGGACTCGCGCGCTACGACGAATCTACCGAAAAGTTCGACAGGTTCACATCCGCTGCGGGCTTGGTACCGGGTGTGATCTATGCCATCGTGCCCACGGACGACGGCGTACTGTGGGTCAGCAGCAATCGCGGCCTGATGCGCTACGATACGCGCAAACGGCAGGGCCGCCAGTACGAATACCGCGACGGGCTGCAGGCCAACGAGTTCAACGGCGACGCCGCGCTGAAGACACACTCGGGTCACATCCTGTTCGGCGGCGTCGGCGGCATCACGCGGTTTCATCCAGAAGATTTGCGCGACAATCCCGTCCCGCCGTCGGTCGTGATCACGGGATTCAGCCTGTTCAACCGTCCGGTGAGCTTTGAAGCCGGGCGCGAACAAGGGGTCTTGAGCCGCCCAGTCAGCGAAACAGACGCGATCACGCTGCGACATAATCAGAATTTCATAGGCTTCGAGTTCGCGGCGCTGCATTTCGCGCAACCTATGCGCAATCTGTATGCCTACATGCTCGAAGGTGTCGATCCGGACTGGACGCAGATCGATGCATCGCGACGCTTCGCGAGCTACGCCAACCTGCGTGCCGGCCGCTATGTGTTCCGGGTCCGCGCCGCGAACAGCGACGGCGTCTGGTCGGTCGAGGATGCGCGCGTGTACCTGGTGATCACGCCGCCGTGGTGGCTGACGTGGTGGGCGCTGTTCATGAATGTGCTGATCGGGCTTGCGTTGATCAGCCTGTTCGTGCGCTGGCGCTTGCGCAGTCTCAAGGCGCAGACGGGCCGGCTCGCCAGCGAAGTGCAGAAAAGAACCTCGGAAGTGGTCGCACAGAAGGAGACGATCGAGCGACAGGCGACTGACCTTCGCCACGCGCTGGCGAGCAAGGATCGCTTCTTCGCCCAGCTCTCGCATGAGTTCCGGACGCCGATCACGTTGATCCTGGGGCCTATCGACGAGACCTTGCGCGCGGGCACCACCGCGCGTGCCACGCGGGCCCTGACGCTGGCCCGTCACAGCGGAGAGCGTCTGCTGCATCTCGTCGACCAGTTGTTGTCTCTGGCTCGTCACGGCGGCCACCAACATGTCGAGCGTGCGCCCGTGGCCTTTGCGCCGGTCGTGCGGCTGGTTGTTGCTGAATTCGATTCAGCGGCCCGGCAGAAGTCGCTCGAACTGACGCTCGAGATACTCGATGCACCCGTAGTGTCAAGCAATGATGACGCGCTGCAGGCAATCCTCATCAATCTGGTGTCCAACGCGGTTAAGTACACACGTGCTGGGGGCAGCATCACGGTGTCGCTGAGACGTGAAGGCGACGAGGCTGTGCTCAGCGTTGCCGACACCGGCATCGGCATCGCCGAGGCGGATCTCGTCCGGGTTTTCGAGTTGTTCGAGCGCGGTGCCGTGACCGGTCCGGGAACGGGTATCGGGCTCACTGTGGTTCGGGAACTCGTTGCCGCGCACGAAGGGTCTATCGGCATCGACAGTGCCCCCGGGACGGGTACTACCGTGACGGTCAGGCTGCCGGCACTGGTCGCGACAATCGACGCCGCGCGCACGCCGCAGGCCGTGGACGTGGATGTAGAGACGTTTCTGGCAGCGGAACAGCGCGAGCCGCGGATTCTGCTCGCTGCGTCGGCCACAGACGATGCCAGCGATCCGTCGGAGACGGATGACGACCTCGGCGGTCGCCCTGAGGTGCTGGTCGTGGACGACAACGAGGACATGCGCTGCTTCGTCGTCGAACTGCTGGCAGCACAGTACCGTTGCGTGGAGGCTGCGGATGGCGAGGCGGGCCTGGCGCTGGCGCTCGAGCGGGTGCCCGATGCGATCGTCTGCGATGTGATGATGCCGGGGCTCGATGGCTTCGAGATGCTCAAGTGCCTGCGCGCCGACGATCGGACCTCCCACGTGCCTATCGTGATGTTGACCGCTCGCGGCGACGAGGCCAGCCGCCTGCAGGGTCTCGGCGAGCGTGCGGACGACTATCTCGCCAAGCCCTTCAACGCTGATGAGCTTCGCCTGCGTCTGCGCAATCTGCTGGAGCTTGGAGAACTGCGTGCCGAGCGGGTGCGCAGGCATATCCTTGCGCGTCCCGTTGAGTCGGTTCTCAGCGCTCCGCCGCCGGGACTCGCAGAGCGTGATCGACGCTTCATAGACCGAGTCACCGGCGCTGCAGAAGCGCACTTCGCCGATCCCGCTTTCGGTGCTATCGGACTCGCAGGCGCTGTGTTCATGGGTCCACGCCAGCTTCAGCGCAAGCTTAAGGCCTTGCTGGACATGAACCCGGCCGCGTACCTGAGGGAGTTTCGCCTCAACAAGGCGCGCGATGCGCTGGAAGCCGGGAGGCTCGTCACCGATGTGGCATACGCCTGCGGTTTTTCCTCTCCCAGCCATTTCTCCCAGAGTTTCAAGGCGCGCTTCGGCGTTCGCCCGAGCGACTGGCGACAATCCGAATAGTTCGCCGAGCGGGCGCCCAAGCAGTTTCGCTTACGCCATTGCGCGCGTGCTACGACCGATAAATGCAACGCAATGTCGTGGCGCCAGCATCGGTCCGGGTGACGCGGACCACGTTCGAGTTCCCGGATGTCGAAGCGGGACAGGTCGTGGTGGCAATGTCGCCGATGTTTCCCGGATCGCGGCACTGCCACCTGATCTGGTGATTGGCCTGCACGGTGTTCGGTGGTGAGAGTCGGATGCCGCGTTCCTGCCCGCGCGGCACATCGACATAGCTCCCCGTGGAGCCGAAATACACCCGGACGATCATCGCGTTGCAACTTAGCGACATGGTGTGGCGCACGATGTCAGCGTCATGTTCAGCGGGGACGACAATGGTATTGGGCGGGCGCGGAGCATCGCCGGTTTTCCAGTCAAACTGAAGTCGCTGTGGTGACGCCCCGCCGCTGGCATCGAGCGGAAAGAACACACCGGTGAGTAGCGGAGGTGCGGGTCCCATGCTCGCCGCTCTGCCTACGAATACCTGGAAAGGCCGATTGCCCGCCATGCGCACCATCGCGATCGATCCGGTCCCGACTGCGTAGTGGCCGATCAGCCCGTGGTCGTACATGCGGGTGCCGGTAATCTGCCCATCATTGCGCTGGTTGATGACAAGGTCGCCGAGGAAGCCGTTGCCATCAATTCGGTAGGTACCATTGATCGTCGGCGGGGAGGCAGGCATCGCAGAGGGATTCGGCCCTGCCGAGGACGGGGTCGTTGTCGTGCCTCGCACGGCGCGAAAGCTGAAGTTGTTGCGTGCCGTCGTTGCCCCGCCGTCGGCTGTGTTCAGCGCGTAGAACAGGCCCGTCATGGACGTGCCATTCGCAGCCAGATTTGCGATGTAGACCTGGTCCGGCGCGTGCGCCGGTCCGCGCAGGATGACCGCCTGCCTCGCTGCAGGGGCGTAGAAGCCGGAGATCGGATTCCCGTACAGAGTGCCGGAAAGTGTGCCGTCGGGCGCCGAGACGATAACCAGATCTCCCGGAAAATTGTTCGCTAGTATCCGCCAGCGCCCGTCGAGTTGCGCGGATGCCTGGGAGATCGCGCCCAGCGAAAGCAGCAACACCACGAATAGACGAACCGATAAAGATTGCTTCTGCATGGTAGCTCTCCCGGACTGATGGTCGTAAGTCGGGTTACGAGGCGAACTGGTTCAATCACAGACTCCGATCGCCTGATAGGAGCCCATTTCGCGCATACCGATGTTTGGAACCTCCGGTACCACGAGCCCGGTAGTGCGCCTTTTGCGGACACCAGGGCCCGTGTTCAAGGCGAAGGCCGCCCGCCGCCTCGCACGCAGAGCGCTCGATGTTGTGTCAGCCGGGTGGCCGTGCCGACCTCCCCGCGTAGACTGGGAGACAGAGTGACAGTGCGATAACGGGCCATCGGCCGAAGCGGAGCGTCGAGTGAATCGCGCGCTAATGTCGTCGTCCAGTAGGTACCCGCAATGTCCATGAAGGGATGACTTGAGACGGTGCCGGACACATCGATCAGGCTCGCCATCTCAAGCAGCGTCGGCATTCGCCAGTCGTTACGCCCTGCCCAAAAGGCGCCACACATGGCCACACCCTCGAGAACGCTGGTAGGCGCCGGCATGGTGCTCGGCCCAGGCGCCCTCACCCACACGAGTCCGGATTCCCGATCCACGACAGCTTGCCCTTGGAGCGCCAGCTCCCAGCGTTGCCCCGGCGGCGGGTAGCCGAATCCGGCTTGCAGGGATTGCAGTTGTCCCGCGATTTGTTGTTGTGATTGCGTCAGCGCTGTGACTCTGGCGCTCAGCCCTTCAATACGCTGGCTTAATGCACTGAGTAGAGCTTCCATGCGTTGCAGCCGCTGGTCGACCTCCTGAACGGTCGTCAGGATTCGGAACTCGTTCGACAATGCCTCCGCGGGCAAGCTACTTCGTCGCTCCGGTCCGGTCGTCTGCAGCGCCGGGTCGGACCTGGGTTGTGTCTGTGCGGGTGAACCAGCGGGAAGCGGGGTGCTCACTTGGGAGACATGTACCAACCCGTCCGTTGGGTCTGTGTCTTTGCCGTAAACCGTCGAACCGCAGCCTGACCCCAACGTCAGCAGCGCGATCAAAGGTGCCCAGAATGACTTGGCCCGTGCGGAGCGGAGCAGATGCATGGTCGCCTCCCTCGGTGGAACAAACGCGCCAGATCTTATGGCCTCATCTGTGCGGTGAGAGGATTTCACGCAAGCGAACGCAGCAGATAGCGCGGACACGACATGAATTGTCAGATTCCGGACATTCTGCAATTCGGTCCTTGACGGACGGGAATGATGAGCGGGGGCGAATCGATCTTCGTGAACCGATTGCTACCCTGATCCGACTACTCCTCTGCCTCACATCTGCCTCTTAAGGAGTACGCCATGATTCGGCCGCGCATCATGTTCGCCCTCGGGTTGTTATGTCTGCTCAATGTCTCGCTTCCACCGGCGTTCGCTCAGCAGTCTGCTTACCCGACCGAAGGGCGCGCCGGGATCGCGCGGATCGTTGTGGGCTACCCGCGTACGATCGGTACAACTACATTAGGAACACCCGAGTTCGGCTACTTCAGGTTAGGCAATGACCTGGGCTACATTCGGATCCAGCTCGAATCCGTGGCAAGGAGAAGCGGCGATGCCGTCGCACTCACTGATGGCGGCGAGCGCGTGCTGTTTCCCGCATGGACCTCGAATCAGAGTTCGATTCAGTACCCGATTGAAATCGTCTATGGCTCGGGAATCCGGCAACAGATCCCGAAGGCTATGCGTGACCGCATCTATGTCGCTGTCACCATAACTTCCCGATCGCGCTGGGACCTGCAAGGCCTGTCCGCGCCCCAGGTCCGGACCATCAGGTTTCCTCTGGGACGTTACGAACCGGAGGGCACGCAGGCGCACGCGCCGATGGTGATCGTGCCGTCAGAAGCCATGCATTGGGTCGACCAGATCGTCGATCTTCAGGTCGAGGCGTGGGTCGATCCGTCGATCCTTCATCAGCCCACGGTCCAGAACATCGCCAATCAGAGATACCGGAAGCAGCTCTTCTGGGCACGACCGGCGGTGCAATCCCCCATCTTCACACCGTCCCAAGATTTGCCGGTGACGCTTTTGGTACGCCGCGCACCGACATCCGTGGCCGCGCCATTTCTGTTGCCGGTGGGAATCATTGGACGGCCCCCAGGCAACCAGAGTTGGTCGAGCCTCGGGGGAAGCAGCGGAATAGGCGCGGCCGTTGCACTATCAACGGAGACAAGCACGACCATCACTACCCAGTCCTCGTTCGGCGTCGGTCCGGCAACGTTTTGGGAGTCCCCTACAGAGACGATCCGACGTGCCGAGGGGCATGGCATCACGCAGATCATGAGCTTCAAAGCTCAGCGGGCACGCCGGACGAACAATCCATACGGTATCGGATCCGGCGATGTCATGGTGGCGCTCTGCCGGCCGTACTTCGAGATGTTCAAAACCTCCAGTGACAGAGATTTCAGACTGCTGACGGACTCCCTGTCCAGTGTTCGACTTGCCGATGGCAGCGACAGCAGGCCCCGGGGAAGCCTCTGCGCGAACCCGTACTACGTTTTTCCGATGCGCGAGTTGCTGCCCGGGAACGCTCCGGCGGGTCAGCCTACGGCCTATTTGTCGAACGCGGAACGTCAGGCGCTGAGCATGCTCAATCCACTGCTCGGCAATCCTCACGCGCGCCTTGATCCCCGAAGGTATGTATTGGTGAGACACGGAGAGACGTTCAGCGGCACGACCCTGACTGGTGGTTTTGAAGTAGGTGAAATCACTGCCGCTGAAGTTAGTCATGCTGTTGCGCGAAGTACGCAAACCAGTACTTCTACGGGATTCACGATCCCGCTGGGGGCGATCGGTACCGCCGTGGGCGCAGGCTTTGCTCTTCCAGACGTCAGCCATCGCGGGACAGAAACAGTAACCGTCGCCGCCGAGTTCCGCACAGTGGCGAATCGGCAGCACTCTTCCGACGTACTGCTCCAGTACGAGATCGCAGACTCGGATCCCGAAAAGAAGCTTTGCGTGGAAGTCTACTACGACCTGTTCTTCGGCGCGTTCGCGTTTCGGGACTCCTGCCCGGCGCCCGTGCAATCAGCCCTGCGAGAAGCGCACCGGCGCAGCCAGTTCGCGACGCGCCCGAATAACGCGTGGTCCGCTATCAATGGTGACCAGACCGGGGTGTTCGTGGTCAGCGGCTCTCTGGGCCCGGTTTCCACGCGCGGCGGCACGGCGATGATTCGGTCGACCGATGGGAGGGGGCTGACCTACCGCGCAAAGATCGCACCCGGCACCGGCAACCTCTTTATCGCGAACATCCGTCCTGGAAACTACGACATCGAGGTCGAGGGGCGCCGGGCCTCTATGGCCGTTGATCGCACCGGAGTGGTGACGGTCGGCGACTTCACAAGCCAGCGAAGGACGGGGGAGCCGGCGGCGCGCACTGGACTGGCTACCGGCATCACCGCACTAAACAGCCCACCCCTCGCCACCTTGCCCCGAGCGGACGCTTTGCCTTCGCCGGCCGTCAGTATCGTCAATACGAGTACGGGCAAATGCGTGGAGCTTGCCGGTGGAAACCCGGCCGATCGGGCGAACGTTCAGCAATGGACCTGCGATGGCAGCACGAAGCAGCACTGGAGGCTGGCGCCGGTACCGGCCGGGGCGCACATGATCACCAATGTCGCCAGCGGCAAGTGCCTCGACGTCATGGACGGTAGTGGCGCGGAGGGGGCGAATGTGCAGCAGTCAACCTGTCGGTCCGTGCCCCATCAGCACTGGCGCATTAACTCGCTGCCGGATGGTGGCTCGCTGATAGTGAATGAGCGCACCGGCAAGTGTCTCGAGGTTACAGGCAACGTCGTCCGCGACGGTGCGAATATAAATCAGGCGAGTTGCCGCGCCGCACCCAGCCAGCGGTTCACGGTATCACCTGTGGTTCAACAACGCATCCGCACAAGAGGACGTGATTCGCCCGAGGCCACCAGAGAGGACGAAGGGCGCTAGGCCGATTCCGAGTCCACCTGCACCAACGCCTGCCGGTTTTGTTATGGTCTTTGCCTTTGCGTTCACAAGGGAGTTGAGGCATGCCGCAGGCGCGGGTCGCGCGAGCCATGGTCATCGGCGGCTATGGCTTCATCGGCGCAGAGGTAATGCGTGCGCTAGCGGACGGCGGACTGGAAATCATCGGCCTGGGACGTGATGCTGCTTTCGGCGCGCGCATGGTTCCCCAGGCGGAATGGCGACAAGCAGATCTCGCTACGCTGGTGACACCCTCAGCATGGCGGCCCCTGATAGAAGACATCGACATCATAATCAATGCGTCCGGAGCCCTGCAGGATGCCCCTGGGACGTCGCTGGAGCGTATCCAGCACACCGCGATCGGGGCCTGCATCGAGGCCGCCGAGTCCGCAGGCGTCCGACGATTCGTGCAGATATCCGCCGTGGGTGCATCCGAAGCTGCCAGCACGGCCTTCCTGCGCACCAAGGCAAAGGCCGATGCAGTACTGCGCGCAAGTACGCTCGATTGGATCATCCTGCGACCCGGTCTGGTGATAGGGCGCAACGCCCCCGGAATGGTGCTGCCGCATTGCTGCTGATGCTCACGGGCATTTACTGGCGGCGGCGGGGTTTCGTGCCGGGGTAACCGACTGCAGTTGCAGGACTGGCGGAAGCGCCGCCCGTGTGGGTGTCAGGTCACCAGGCGAAACGGATTCAGGATCTCCAATCCCGCTAAGCGTCGGCCGTGCTGCAGGTCCTCAGAGAAGAGCACGGCGCAGTCCGCCGCGATCGCCATGTGTACGATCATGGCGTCCCAGAAGGACAGGCGCTGCTCGACGCTCAGGCGTGCCGCGGCGATGACGTCGTCGGGTCCAGCCTGGACTACGTCGGCACGCGCAAACAGCATCAGCTTTTCGATGGCAACGGACGGATCGACCGAGAGTTTCGCCGTGGCCACCCGGAAGTACTCCTGTAGCACTTGTATCGAGATCACGGCATGGCCGGCGCCCCGATGTGATTGCCAGAGATCCAGGGCAAGCTCGCGCTTTTCGAGTGCATCGGCGTCGTCGGTATAAACCAGGACGTTGCTGTCGAAGAAGCTACGAACGCTCATGGATCTCGTCGCGGTTGAACGCCCAGCGTTGCCGGCGGCCATTTGCGAGCTTGCTGAGTTCGCGAAGGCGGTCGAACTCCGAGTCGTCAGGCCGCGATCCAGCCAGATCCTCCATGTACCTGCGGATCAGCTCGTTGAGACTTTTGCCCCGCCGGGCCGCCTCGCGCCGCGCGGCCTCGATCAGGTGCTCGTTCGCTGATAATGTGATGTTTTTCATGCTATATTCCATACGTGTGCACATACGCACATAATACAGGTTCGATGAGGGCTTTGCTTTGGTTTTACTCCTTCACGCTCACAATTGAGGTGTTGCATGCCGCACGCTAGGCCTGCGCGCGCCATGGTGATTGGCGGCTACGGGTTCATCGGTGCCGAGGTGATGCGGGCCCTGGCCGACGCCGGACTGGAAGTCGTTGGATTAGGACGCGATGCGGCGCTTGGCGCACGCCTGGTGCCGCAGGCTGACTGGCGCCAGGCAGACCTCGCCACGCTTGATACCCCGACTGCCTGGCGCCCGCTGGTGGAGGGCATCGACATTATCGTCAATGCTTCGGGGGCCCTGCAGGACGCGCCGGGGACGTCGCTGGAGCTGATTCAATACACCGCGATCCGGGCTTGCATCGCGGCCGCCGAGTCCGCAGGCGTCCGACGCTTCGTGCAGATATCCGCCGTGGGCGCATCCGAAGCTGCCAGCACGCCCTTCCTGCGCACCAAAGCAAAGGCCGATGCCGCCCTGCGAGCAAGTACGCTGGATTGGACCATCCTGCGACCCGGTCTGGTGATCGGGCGCAACGCCTACGGCGGGACCGCGCTGCTGCGCATGCTCGCCGGTCTGCCGGGCGTCCAGATCCTGGTGCTTGCCGACGCCCAGGTTCAGACCGTCGCGATGCAGGACGTGACACACGCCGTCGTCCTTGCCGCGACCGGTCAGACGCCAGCAAGGGCGGACTATGACCTGGTGGAGGCCCAGCCGCACACCCTGTCGCATGTGGTCAGCGCGTTGCGGCAGCAACTGGGCTTCTCCAGGCCCGTACTCGCGCTGTCGCTGCCGCTTTCGTTCGGTCGCGTAATCGCAGCCGCAGCTGACCTGGCCGGCTGGCTCGGCTGGCGTCCGGCGCTGCGCTCCACGTCTCTTGTCACCTTGTCCGAGGGCATACGTGGCAACGCCGAGGCGTGGGAGGGCGCCAGCGGCAGGCGCCTGTCCACGCTGCAACAGACGCTTGCCGAGTTGCCCGCAACCATCCAGGAGCGAAGCTTTGCTCGGGTCCAGTTGCTGATACCGATGCTGGTAGTGACGCTGGGGATTTTCTGGATGGGCAGTGGCCTCATTGCGCTGCTGCACATCGACGACGCGGCGGCCCAGCTCGACGGTGTCGTGACGCCGTTGTTGGCAAGGGCTCTGGTGGTGGGGGGCAGCGTCGTTGACATCGTGATCGGCGGCGCCTTGCTGGTGCGTCGGTGGTCGCGTCCTGCGGCCATCGCATCGGCGGCGGTTGCTGGTGCCTACCTGTTGCTCGGCACAGTGCTGGTTCCGGCACTTTGGCTGGACCCCATGGGTGTCTACCTGAAAGTGCTGCCCTGCATTGTGGCCTCAGCGGCGCTTGCGTTGTTGCTGGAGCGCCGATGAGCCAGTCGATCTATTTTTTGCAATGGCTGCACGTCATCGGCGCCGCAGTTCTGCTGGGTACCGGTGCGGGTATCGCATTCTTCATGCTCATGGCGCACCGCACGCATGACGCGACGCTGGTTGCCCACACTGCAGGCGTCGTGGTCATCGCCGACTGGATCTTCACGGCGTCCGCCGTCATCCTGCAACCGGTCTCCGGCCTGTTGTTGGCCAATGCCGTGGGTTGGCGACTTACCGAGGGCTGGATCGTCGCCTCGCTGGCGTTGTATGTCATGGTCGGTGCGCTGTGGATACCGGTGCTGTTCTTGCAGCGTCGCATGCGCGACCTTGCGCGCGCCGCGTCGGCTTCGAGCCTGCCACTGCCGGAGGCGTACCATCGGCTCTACCGCCGCTGGTTCGCCTGCGGCGTGCCGGCGTTTCTGACGGTGCTTGTCATCCTGTGGCTGATGATCGTCCGGCCGCCGCTGACCTTGCTTTGAGTGACCTTTGCTTTGAGCAATCCTCGTCAGACAAGGGTGTGGAAAATTCCACATGCCGGTGGCAATCTTGCCCCGGGCGCAAAGAACCCGGACACGAAGGGCAATTCACAATGCAGACAGCTCCCCCTGATCTGTCCGAACAGTTGCAGAGATATCGTGCGCGTCGCTTCCTGGCTTTTCCACTGGCTGGCGCCACAGCCTGGGCGGCCGTCGGCATTGCCGGTGTCTACCTCTCCGAGTTCGCTGCCGTGCTTTTCCTGTTCATCGCGACGGGGAGCATCGTTTACCTCGGCCTCATTCTGGCGCGGTTCACAGGCGAGCACGCAGCAGTCAAGGGCGAGCCCAAGAACCGCTTTGACGCGCTGTTTTTCCTCGCGGTGGGCGGTGCGCTGCTGGTCTATGCGATCGCGATACCCTTCTTCCTGGTCGACCCGACATCGTTACCACTCACAGTCGGTATTCTTACCGGCCTGATGTGGATGCCGACCACGTGGCTGATTGGCCACTGGATCGGTGTTTTCCATGCCGTGGCACGCACAATTGGCATAGTTGCTTTGTGGTACGCCTTACCCGACCTTAGGTTCGTCGCTATTCCATTCTTTATCGTCGGCGTCTACGGCGTCACCATCGCGGTGCTCGAGCAGCGCTGGAAGCGAATTGCATCCTGAGCATCGTTCAAGCCGAGCGGGAAAGTTCAGGACCTTACGTGGCGAAGGCTATTGGCCCTGCGCTGCTGCCGTCGCCTGCTGCCGTGCCGCCTGGCTGCCCGCGGTGTCACCCCGCTGCGTGCGCGCCTGC
>JBGTIC010000064.1:0-20047 GCA_041745895.1 Gammaproteobacteria bacterium | reverse complement strand
GCGCGTTGGCGTCGAGGTTCGCCGCGTAATTGATCATCGGGGCCGGCGCAGGGTTGGTGGCCGGATCGGCTGGGTCGCGCCCGGCCATGGCGGTGAGCAGCAGGGCTGCATCGCGAACCGTCCGCGCCATCGGACCGGCGGTGTCCTGGGTGTGCGAAATCGGAATGATGCCCGAGCGGCTGAGCAATCCGACGGTCGGCTTGATCCCCACCAGCGCATTCACGCTGGCCGGACAGACCACCGACCCGTCTGTTTCCGTGCCGACCGCTGCTGCGGCCAGGCTGGCGGCAGCGGCAACGCCACTGCCAGAGCTGGAGCCACAGGGGCTGCGGTCCAGCACATAGGGGTTCTTCACCTGGCCGCCGCGAGCGCTCCAGCCGCTGGAGGATCGGGTTGAACGGAAGTTCGCCCACTCGCTGAGGTTGGTCTTGGCCAGAATCACGGCTCCGGCTGCGCGCAGTCGCGCTACAATGAAGGCGTCCTGCGGGGCAAACCAGCCATCCAGCGCCAGTGAGCCGGCCGTGGTCATCATCCGGTCGCCGGTATCGATGTTGTCTTTCAGCACCACAGGGATGCCATGGAGCGGGCCCCGTGGTCCGCTGCGCCGGCGTTCGGCATCCAGCGCATCGGCAATTGTCAGCGCGTCGGGATTGGTTTCGAGGATTGAGCGCAGGGCGGGGCCCTCGCGATCGATCTGCTCGATACGTTGCAGATAAAGCTCCACCAGCTGGCGCGATGTGTAGCGCCCTGAATCCATCGCCGCCTGCAGGTCGGTGATGCTCAGCTCCTCGAGTTCGAAGGCGGTCGCCGCGTCAGGCGCTTGGCCGCGGTCCAGGCCGGCGCAGCCCGCACACAGCACGAAGATCACCAGCCAGCTGTGTGTCAATCGGCTGAGGACCTGTAGAGCCATTGCGTCTTCCCTCACCCTTCTGCCTCGACTGGCAATGAGTTTATGCTCGCCGGCATGATGCATGCCAGCGTCCGGATGAGCCCATTGCCGAATCATGAATCAGCCTGATCCCTCCGAGCAGCTACCCCCTGTCGCCCCGCGCGAAGCCCTGGCCGTATGGTGGCGCGTCGGCCTGATGAGCTTCGGCGGCCCGGCCGGCCAGATCGCGCTGATGCATCGCATCATCGTTGATGAGAAACGCTGGCTCAGCGAGGCGCGCTTTTTGCACGCACTCAACTACTGCATGCTGCTGCCCGGGCCCGAGGCGCAGCAGCTCGCCACGTATGTCGGGTGGCTGTTGCACGGTGTCCGCGGCGGCATCATCGCGGGCGTACTGTTCATCCTCCCAGGTGCGGCGGCGATCATGGCCTTGTCCTGGCT
The DNA here is from genome assembly GCA_041745895.1 of Gammaproteobacteria bacterium. GTDB lineage: Bacteria > Pseudomonadota > Gammaproteobacteria > Steroidobacterales > PWYM01 > PWYM01. The sequence goes on along the minus strand of JBGTIC010000064.1, from coordinate 18,717 downwards.
GTATGTGCTGCTAGGGGACGTGAGCATTGTCGAGGGGCTGTTTTTTGGCCTGAAAGCGGCGGTGCTGGCGATCGTGTTGCAGGCGATGATCCGCATCGCCGGGCGCGCGCTGCGCGGCCGCCTGCACGTGATGCTGGCGCTTGGCGGGTTCGTGGCGCTGTTCGCGTTTGGCCTGCCGTTTCCACTGGTGGTGTTGGGGGCCGGGGTGATCGGCTACCTGATGTCCCGGTGGTTCGCGCAGGCCAGCGCGAATACCGCAGAGCCACCTGTCAGCGAACCGGTGGTCGTGCGCGCCGGCACGCGCCTGGCGGCGTTGACGTGCCTGTTGCTCTGGGGCCTGACGGTGGCGCTGCTGTTCGCGCTGCTCGGTGGCGACAACGTGTTCACTCAGATCGCGACATTCTTCTCGACGATGGCGGTGGTGACCTTCGGCGGCGCCTACGCCGTGCTCGCCTATGTGGCTCAGCAGGCCGTGGAGCAATACCAGTGGCTGCAGCCGGGCGAGATGCTCGATGGCCTGGGGCTTGCCGAGACCACACCGGGACCGCTGATTCTGGTGACGCAGTTTGTCGGGTTTCTCGGCGCACTGCGCCAATCCGGCATGGATACACCCCTGCTCGCCGCGACGCTCGGCGCGCTGCTGACCACGTGGGTGACCTTCCTGCCGTGCTTTGTCTGGATCTTTGCCGGCGCACCGTATATCGAGAGGCTGCGCCAGCATCGGGCGCTCTCGGCCGCACTGGCGGCGATCACCGCCACGGTGGTCGGCGTGATCGCGAACCTGGCGCTATGGTTCGCTATCAACACGCTGTTCACGCAGACCCGACAGGTCACTGGGTATGGCTTCAACCTGAACCTGCCGTTGGTGGCAAGCGTCGATTTGGCGATGCTCGCGCTAGTGGGTACGGCGTTGGTGATGGTGTTCGTGTTGCGGCTACCGCTGCTGGTGGTGCTGGGCTTGAGCGCGGCGCTGGGGATTGTACTGCAATTGCTCGCGTGAACACTCCGAATGGAATGTCGAGCGCATGCATCAGCAGCCATGGCCGCAGCGACCACGAAGAATAGTTCTTGCTGGCAATGTGGAGTTGGTACATGCGCTGCTGCTGGAGCGCAGTGACGCCGCGCTCCCGTTGCACAGCTTGCGATCGTGACGAGATTCACAGACTACGAGCTTCGAAGGTGTCGCACTGCTCGAAGCGGCCATTTTCGAAGCCGATGCGGAACCAGCGGACGCGCTGCTCGGAAGTGCCGTGGGTGAACGAGTCGGGAACCACGGTGCCGCGGCCCTGGCGCTGGAGGTTGTCGTCGCCGATGGCCGCGGCGGTATTGAGGGCTTCCTCGATATCGCCCGGCTCTAGCCAGTCATGGCGCTGCTGGGCGTGGTGCGCCCAGACGCCCGAGTAGCAATCGGCCTGGAGTTCCTGGCGTACCAGCAGGCCGCCGTCGCCTTCGAGGTCGCCGCCGCGTCGGCGTACATCATTGACGCGGGCGTTCACGCCGGTGAGGGTCTGGATGTGGTGGCCGACTTCGTGCGCGATGACGTAGGCTTCGGCGAAATCGCCACCGCCGCCCAGTCGGTCTTCCATCTGGCGGAAGAAGCTCAGGTCGATGTAGATCTGGCGATCGCCGGGGCAATAGAACGGTCCGATTGCCGAGCTGGCGGTGCCGCAGGCCGACTGGACGCGGTCCGTGAACAGCACCAGCCGCGGTGGCTCGTAGGTTTGCCCCATACGGGAAAACAGCGCCGCCCATACATCCTCGGTCTCGCCGAGGATGGAGGCGATGAAGCGCGAGGCCTCGTCGTCGATCGGAGCGGGCGATGAGCTGGTCGTGGGTGTCCCCGAATCGGACATTTGACTGAGCAGCCCGAGCATCTCGAGCGGATTCTTGCCCATGAATAGGCCAATGACCACGATGATGGCCACAGCCCCCAGGCTCAGACCGCCGCCTTTTGCGGCCATGCCGCGCCCACGCCGGTCTTCGACGTTACGGCTTCTTCGCCCACGTTCCCATTTCATGTCCAGCCTCCAGGCATTCCGGGTACGAGTCTTTGAGTAGCATACGCGCAAATCACTTTTGTCCCTGCCGATTGCTGTGGATCGGAGGGACACGTCATTACTCTCGTCCATCGAGAATCCTCGTCGAGGATAGAGATTTTTGAGTTTCCAAACGAGATCGTACTGGCCTTTTATGGGTCGGTCGTCCATGTTTCAGAAGACATAGCGCACTGTTTCGCAGAACTCTCCCGAATTCCGTAGATTAGTGCTTCGCTCGAGAGTTGCCGCGACAAGCACATTGGGCAAGGGGAGTTCGATGGTCCGCCTACGACTTTCATGACATGACGATCAGGAAGCTGAAAAGACCGAGTCTAGCAGTGGCCGCTGGAGCGGGGTTCTACCTGCTTTACGTCATTTGGTATTTCGCATGGCCCGCGGTGCGCATGCCTGTGGCGGATCGTTGGGGCGTCTGAGGGGAATCGTCCCCAGACCAGTGTGCGAGGATGTTCCTCGATGAACTACGCCAGAGACGGCCGGAAGTGGACAGAACGCGGATAGCCGAGCTAATTTCTGCCGGCAAGAGTCACGAAGCTGATTCCTAACAAATTGCCTTGGGCGTACTCCAGGCCCGCAGTGCCTGGGGAGTGTTTGGGCCATCGCGTTCCGCTGTGTCGTTCTCCTGCGTAGGCGACCCACTGGATGCTTGCGGCGCGCGCATCGGACGATAGGACCATTGATATGCGCAACGTCGGAATTACTGTTTCCCTTGAATTGATGATGACGGCGTAGTGGGAGAATATTGGTGAGCAAGCTCTGTGCGATAGGGGTTCTTATCCTGGCAGGTTTGTTTCCGTGGCCAGCACCCTGCTTCGACAAGCACAGTGGTAGCGAAAGCGAGACTTCGCTGTTCGAAGTTTTCGTCAAATATCGAACTTCGATTGTAGATCCGTCGAACGCGCCTCACGAGTACTTCAGCCGGGAGTTTCTCGGCTATTTCTTGGATAGCATGCTGCGCGGGTCGGATGACCAGATTCCCTTGTCTCGTCGGGTGTCGCGTTTCATGGCCACCCTTCGGTTCGGGCGCAGGGTCGAAGTGGTGCACGACTTTGCGGAAACACTGACAGATGATGGGTCAAGACTCCTCACCATCGCATTCAGCGGCCGGATGGTTGACTCGCCGGCGGTTTACGAGCTCAAGGTGGTTTTCGAGCAGGGCCGATGGAGGTTCGATCATCTTGCCTTGGATGTGACGCAGACGGCTGTCTCCGAAAGGGGTTTATCCTCAAGCAACGTGCTTTTGAGGTTCGATTAGGGCTCGTAGACTCGAAAGCTGGTAGCCATCGCTGAGCATATGCAACAACAACCGAATCTTAAACCCGCACGTGTCAAGAAAGAACCATTGCGACGCCTTGCCGCACTGGGGTTCGCGCGCGTCACCTGCAACCTGAACTTTCGCCGCACGGCTATACTCAACGATAGAGGTCGGCGACCATGAGATTGTGGCGTGTCAGGTGCAGCGGGCTGCGCCGCACCGCGCGGAGGCGCGACCAGTAAGAAGGCAAGGAGCACCGTCAGGATGATCCACGACATCGGGCGCAACGGGTGTCTCTACCGGTTTGATCGACGCCAAGCCCACCGCGGTACGCAGCGCCGTTGGATGCCGATGCTCGCGCTCACACTGCTGGCCGGATTCGCCACCTTGGCATCGACCCCCGCCGCGGATGAATCCAGCGAGCCCCCATTCCCGCGGCTCGAGCGGCTGAATCCGCTCGGACTCAACGTGCCGCAGGGGTATGCCCAGGTCGTCACCGCCGAAGGCGCAGGCCGCTGGGTGTTCCTGGCCGGCCAGGGCGGTATCGCCAGCGACGGCACGATTCCCGACGACCTCGCCGAGCAGACCAGGCTGATGTTCGACAAGGTCGCACTCGCCCTGGCCGCGGCCGACGCCTCGCCCGCGGACGTGGTGCGGATCGTGCTCTACATCCTCGACCTCGATGTCACCGATCCTTCACCGGTATATGCAGCGGTCAGAGCATTCTTCCCCGCGGATGCGAAGCCTGCCTCGACGGTGGTCGGCGTATCGGCGCTGGCCCGGCCCGGGATGCTCGTGGAGATCGACGTGACGGCGCTGGCTCCGGCAGCAGCGCAGCGGCGTGCGCGGCAGGTCGGCGATCGCCAATAGATCCGAGCGCCCGTCATGTTATCGCGGCGCTCGAGCGATGCACGACCGAGCTGTTGGATCGCAACCCGGTCGGCTATATCCCCGGATCGAGGCCGCGAGGCCCTTCGATCTCTATATCGAGATGGCAGACAGGCGCCTGAAAGGCACCCCAGGCCATATAGAGGCGAGTGGACAGGTTCGTAGCGGCGGTAGTGGCCGCGGGCGGACCGTCAATCCTGCACTCTAACCCGGAAGTAAACAGATGGAGATTGGCCGCAGGGGTGGAGGCTACGCGCCAGAAGTTCTGGAGCATAGTTTGCGCGAAGACGACGGCGCAGCCTTCGCCGGGAAAGAACGGTAAATACATACCGCCACTTATGTCATCGGTTTTGGCCGTGGCCCGCACCATCTTCGACTCGTAGACAGGCACGAAGCTGACAGTGCGGCTGATCGCGGTAGCGCCCTGTGGACGCACCTCGATTACCGCGCCTTGGGTTTCGGACACGCCACGAGCTCTTCGCACTCTGGGGGCGCACTCCCGCGCTGTGCCTCGGCCGGGAGCGCCAACGCAATGAGTACCAGCCCCAATGCACCTGTCCCCGCCATCGTCATCTTGCTTGAGTTCGAGTACATGATCGCCTCCTGGGACGCATCCGATTCGAGCGTGTCTGCCGATGCTTCCAAGGCTACCCAGTGCGTGTGGATACTCGCCATACCATGAATTGGGGATGTGCTCGCTGAGCGCCGCCGAGTTGAGTTCGTCCGACAGGAACACGCCAGAACTCATGCAGTCGGCAGTATGTTCGCGTTCAGCCGGAAAAGATTGCGCGAATCGTAGCGATTCTTCACCGCCACCAGGCGCTCGTGATTGCGACGGTAGTTCGCGCGTATGTCGGCGGTGGAATGTGTCTCCTCGAGATCGTTGACATAGAAGCCCGCGGTATGCGGCTCAACGCCGTCCCAGTAGGCCTTGATCCAGTCGACGTGCACGGACGGATCGTCACCGTGTCGCCAGTTGACGAAGCACAGTACGTTGGCCATGACGTCGCGCTGAGGAAACGCTGTGGCGTCTGCCGCAACGCGGTTGATGGCCCCGCCGCTATGCTGTGCGAACAGCACCGTGGAGCGCGCCGGATGGGCTTCAAAGGGTGTCACCAGCGCATCGATCAGCGCCGGGCTGAAACCTTCGACGAATCCGCCTTTGGTGTAGCTGCCCTCTGCCCTCGGATCGCTTGAGTCACCCGAGCGCTGCAGGGCGACGTAGTCGACGCCCTGTACCCGGTCGACCATCGCCGCGCCCAGTTGCCGCAGCGGAGCCAGCGCCCGATCCGCCTGCGCAGGCGCTCCGCAGTAACAGACGTTGAAGCCCGCCACGCCCTCTGCGCCGCCCGGCGGCCTGACCATGAGCAGGTCGATCTGAAGCTCATCAGGTGCCTCGGCGGCCACCTCCCCATACAGTGCGAGAACTTCTCTGGCGCGTGCGATGGGATAGAGGATTGCGCCGCCCAGGACCTGTCGCTCCATGGGGTGGAGTTCGAGCTCGAAGGAAGTGACGACACCGAAATTGCCGCCGCCGCCGCGAACGCCCCAGAACAGATCCGGGTGCGCTTCCGCGCTGGCGTGCAGGAAGCTGCCGGCGGCCGTGACCATGTCAACGCCCCTGACGTTGTCCAGTGACAGTCCCCAGCGGCGCGCCAGCCGACCGAAGCCTCCGCCGGTGATCAATCCGCCGGCGCCGGTGTGGGAGACCGTCCCCATGGGTGTCACCAGCCCGTGAGCCATCGATTCATGGTCCAGTTGTCCGAGCAGGGAGCCGCCAGCCACCCATGCCCGACGGGCATGAGGCTCGACCCGCACACCCCGGAAGCCGGACAGATCGATCATCATCCCCTGATCGCAAGTGGACTTGCCGGACAGGCTATGGCCGCCACATTTCACTGCCAGCAGCAGCCCTTGATTGTCCCGTGCAAAATCCACAGCAGCCTGCACGTCAGCGGCTCCGGTGGCTTGCACGATCAGCGCGGGGCGTCGATCGAAGGAAGGGTTGATGATCTGGCGCGCCTCTTCGTAGCCGTCATCGCCTGCAAGCAGAATACGGCCGCGAATGCGCGCAGCAAGGTCGACGATATCCTGGCGGCGCAGCGTGACATTCTGCCGTTCGCCGGTGATGGCCTGAATGTCGGTGGGCAAGCTGCTGGCCGAACGGGTGCCGGCAAGAACCTGGCCGTACGGATATGGCGCGGCGACGGCAAGGGCTGCTGCAAGACCGGATCTGATAAAACTGCGACGTTTCACCACAAGCCCACCCCGCAATCATGGATGAGGGATACTGGCGCTCCACAGCGGCAGATTTGCACTGCGTGGTTTGCGCTCGCAGCCGATAATGAACCCGCTTCGGCCTTAAGTCGAGCGCGTCATCGAACCACCCGCATACGCCCCGGTGCATGTCCGACAAGGACAAACGCTGGACCTGTATCGTGGACTGGTCAGCGCAGAGCGATTGTGACGGCCTGCGCCACACGCCTGGCCTTCTCGCGCGCCGCGGCCAGATCCTCGCCCCGCGCCAGTGCCACGCCCACGCGTCTGCGGCCATCGACTTGCGGCTTGCCGAACAGTCGCAAAGCCGTGTCGGGTTCGACCAGCGCCTGGTCGAGTCCGCCAAAGCGAATGTCACGCGAACGTCCCTCGGCCAGCAGCGCCACCGAGGCCGAGGGCCCGAGCTGCCGGATCTCCGGCACCGGCAGATCCAAAATGGCACGCACATGCAGCGCGAACTCAGAGAGCTCCTGGGAGATCAGCGTCACCAGGCCCGTGTCGTGCGGCCGCGGCGAGACTTCACTGAACCAGACCTCGTCATCGCGCACGAACAGTTCCACGCCGAAGATGCCGGTACCGCCCAGTGCACCGGTCACGGCGCGGGCGATCTCCTGAGCACGGGTCAGCGCGCGACCCATCATCGGGTGCGGCTGCCAGGACTCCCGGTAGTCGCCATCGATCTGCTGGTGGCCGATGGGCGCGCAGAAACTCGTCTGCTCGCCATGGCGCAGCGTCAGCAGCGTGATCTCGTAGTCAAACTCGATGAAGCCCTCGACGATCACGCGCCCCGAGCCGCTGCGGCCGCCCTGCTGGGAGTAGTGCCACGCCGCCTGCGCTTCGTCATGGCTGCGGACGGTGCTCTGCCCCTTGCCCGACGAACTCATCACCGGCTTGACCACACAGGGCAGGCCGATCTGAGCAATCGCCTCCAGGTAGGTCTTTTCATCGTCGGCGAAGCGGTAGGGGGAGGTCGGCAGCCCCAGCTCTTCGGCGGCGAGTTGTCGAATCCCTTCGCGGTTCATCGTCAGGTGGGCCGCGCGCGCGGTGGGTATGACGCGCTGACCGGCCGCCTCGAGCTCGAGCAGGCGCGCTGTGGCAATCGCCTCGATCTCCGGCACGATCATCGTCGGCTGTTCACTGGCAATCAGCGCGGCGAGCGCATCGGCATCCAGCATGTTGATGACATGGCTGCGATGGGCGACCTGCATCGCCGGGGCACCGGCATAGCGATCCACTGCGATCACTTCCACGCCGAAGCGCTGGGCCTCGAGGGCCACCTCCTTGCCCAGCTCGCCTGCGCCGAGCAGCATCATGCGCGTGGCTCCGGGGGCACCGGGTGTGCCGATGGTAGTCAAGTATTGCCGTCCTTCTTCTAAAAGCGCATGTTGCCGGCGGCGAGGATTTTCGACCCAGTAGCGCCCATCATGACTCCTTGGGTCGGATGAAGCGTGCTCAGCCCGTATCGCGCCAGGTCCCCAGCACGATATCGTGCTCGAGCAGTTGTGCAAGGATCTGCGCGCCGCCACTGATCGTCGATGCAGGATCAGACACGCCCAATTCCGCTGCAATGGCCGTCAGGATATCGCGCCCGCGCCGGGCATTGGGCGGCTCCAGCAACTCCAGCAGCCGTGCGGTGACCGCATTGATCTCGAGGAAGCCGATGCGATCGGCGCGATTGCGGTATACCACCAGCCGTGTGACCTGCCCGCTCGGCGCCGGCGGCACCTGTCCGGGCGCCAGCCGGTGCACCGGCCACGCGTAGGTCAGCGACCAGGCCAGCGGTGAAAGCGCCGGCACGCCTTCCAGCAGGTCACCTTGGGCGTCCACCGCCCCGAGCGGCAGCTCGGTCTCCTCGATCGACAGCGCCAGTTCCACCCACTCGTAATGGGCCAGTTCCTGCGCAAAATCCGGCGCTTCACCCGGTGCAAGCGCCCCCAGCCAGGCGACGAACTCGTTGGCGATCTGCGTGAAGTAGGGGGTGCGGCTGCGGTGATGGGCGTAGAAATGTCGCACCAGCGCGCGCCACTGATCATCGGGCTCGAGAATCCGCTTGAGCACCGGGAAGTTGCCGCCCAGCAGACTCTCGATGCTGTTGAAGAACAGCTCGCGGTAGATCGCCAGGCGGCGATCCTCGATCTCTGGCGGTGCAGGATTATGTCCGGGGTCGCGCAGATGGGCGGCGAACGCGCGCTGTGCCTCGCGGAAGTCCGTGGCCCCATGCCGTGCCTCACCATCGCACGGGTCTGCGTCGCGAGCCGGGATGTCAGTCAAGCGGGGCCACCGTGCCGTGCCTGTTGCAACCCACGAATACGCGCGATTTCCTGCAACAGCTCCGGGAGCGCCGGGAAATTGAAATCGCGTTCCAGCAGGGTGGGAATCGGACCGAACTTCGCGTAGGCGCGCTCAAGCAGCGCCCAGACAGGTTCGCACACGTCCGCGCCATGCGTGTCCACCCGCAGATCCTCGGCTTCCACGTAGTGTCCGGCCACGTGCATGTAGGCGATGCGTTGCGCAGGCACGGCGTCCATGAAGGCGGCCGGGTCATAATCATGATTGATGCTGTTGACGTAAATGTTGTTTACATCGAGCAGCAGGTCGCAATCCGCGGATTCGAGCACGCGGTGCAGAAACTCGCTCTCGGTGAGCTGCGCACCGGGTGCCGCGTAGTAGCTGACGTTCTCGATCGCGATGCGTCGTTCCAGAATTTCCTGAACGCGCCGGATGCGTGCGGCAACGTACTCCGCAGCTTCCTCCGTGAACGGGATAGGCATCAGGTCGTAGAGATGCCCGTCATCACTGCAGTAGCTCAAGTGCTCGCTGTAGCAGCGCACATCGTGACGATCGAGAAACCCCTTGATGTCGACCACCAGGTCCTCATCCAGCGCAGCCGGTGAGCCCAGGGACAGAGACAGCCCATGGCAGACAAACGCGTGGCGCTCGGTCAGGTGCCGGAAGCGCCTGCCCAGTGCGCCACCCACGCCGATCCAGTTCTCGGGGGCGACTTCCATGAAATCGACGGCAGCACGCGGGCTGGTCTCAAGCGCACTCATCAAACCGCGGCGCAGGCCGAGGCCTGCACCCTCTACCATGGCTGGGGGCATCGATGGCTCCTGTGGCGTACCCGACGTGACTGGGTGCATGGTGAGGAAGACCTGGTGCCGGGGTCAACTATTGCCGTGATCGACAAAACCATCGGTTCTGGCGGGTGCAATCAAGCACAGCAATTTCGAGTCTGCCTGTTCATGAAGGTTCAAATCGCCTGCCCGTGAGCCGAGGTTTCCGGATGATTGCACTGCTCAATCGCCTGCAGGATCTGCTGGAGGGCACGCGCCGGATCGATTTTCTGGGACCGCTGGCGCTGCGGCTTTACCTGGTGCCGGTGTTCTGGGTGGCCGGCATGAACAAGGCCGGTTCGTTTCCGGATACCGTGAGCTGGTTCGGAAATGCAGACTGGGGTCTGGGTCTGCCGCTGCCCTGGCTGTTGGTCTCGCTGGTGATCTTCGCCGAAGCTTTTGGCGCCTTGCTGCTGTTGCTTGGGCTGGCCGTGCGCTGGATCGCCATTCCGCTGCTGGTGACCATGGTGGTCGCAGCCACCACCGTGCACTGGGACAATGGCTGGCAGGCAGTGCACGATCCGATGAGCCCGTTTGCCAGCAAGTACACCTTCGGGTTGGAGGCGGAGGCTGCGGCCGAGGCGCGTCAGCGCCAGGATGCTGCCCGGAGCCTGCTTCGCGAGCACGGCAACTGGCGCTGGCTCACCGAGAAGGGTAACTTTATCGTCTCGAAAAACGGCATCGAGTGGGCGGCAACCTACTTCGTCATGCTGCTCGCATTGTTTTTCACTGGGGGCGGGCGGCTGAGTCTCGACCACCTCATCGCGCTACGCTATCGCAGCCGCACGGGGCCGACGAATCTGCCCTGAAAGGATTCAACCATCCCAGGACCTGTTTTAGAAAAACCATCCCAAGACCACGACGAGGAGTATTCGACATGACGAGAAACACGACCGGTAAAACCCTGGCCCTGGCGCTGGGCACCGCAATGGCCACCTCTTTTGCCGCCGGCGCGCTCGCCGCGCAGTCCTCCAACCCGTTCCAGTTGAACGTGCTCAACAGCGGCTACATGGCCGACACGGTGCTTGCCGAGGGTAAGTGCGGTGAGGGCAAATGTGGCGAAGGCAAGTGCGGCGACGACAAAGGCGGCGAGGGCAAATGTGGCGAAGGCAAGTGTGGTGACGACAAAGGCGGCGAGGGCAAATGTGGCGAAGGCAAGTGCGGCGACGACAAAGGCGGTGAAGGCAAATGCGGTAGCGCCTGAGGCTATCGCTTGAGTCTTCTCGCCGCGCGTGTCGCGCGCGGTCCACGGCTGCAGCCCCGGTCAGGTGGCTGCAGCCGTTTTTCGTCCCGTCACTACTGATAGGCTACCGGATGATCTGGTGGCTCTCCCCCCTCACCCTGCAGGTAGTGATCCATCCAGCGCATCAGCCGCAGGCTGTAGTCCCAGCGGCTGGCCGCACGGGCGTTGCCGTGTCCCTCGCCGGCGTAGAGCACCAGGCGTACCGGCGCCTGACCCACCAGCTTCAGGTAGCGGTACAGGATCATGCTCTGGCTGACATGCACTCGCGGGTCGGCATCGCCGTGCAGTATCAGGGTCGGCGTGCGCGAGCGCTCGACGTAGAAGATCGGGCTTGCCTCACGATACAGCGCCCAGTCCTCCCACGGCCAGCTCAGGTAGTGCACCTGGTAGAGTTCGATCGGAATATCGCTGGTACCGAGCATCGAGATCTTGTCGCTGATGCCGACGAACATCACCGAGGCGGCGAAGCGATCACTGTAGTAGGTGGCGCCCCAGGCTGATGCATACCCACCATAGGAGCCGCCGGTAATGCCGACGCGCTCGCCATCGACCAGGCCGATCTCGACCAGATGGTCGACGCCATCGACGAGGTCATCGAATTCCTCGGCGGCCGGGCGGCCGTGGTTGAGCTTGGTGAACGCCACACCGCGCCCGGTGCTGGCGCGGTAATTGGGATAGAACACGGCATAGCCGCGCGCCGCTGCCGCCTGCCCGGGCTGGGAGTAGAAGCTCAGCCAGTGATTGGCGTAGTGCGCTTCGGGGCCGCCGTGCACTTGCAGGATCAGCGGATAGCGCGTACCGGGCTGCTCATCGAGCGGGCGGATCAGCACGCCCTCGATCTCGAGGCCGTCGCGTGCCGTGTAGCGCACGACCTCCTGGGGTGCCAGACGTACATCTGCCAACCACGGGTTGTGGTCGGTCAGCCGTTCCGCGCTGCGCGTGGTGCCTGCGAGTCGGAACACCTCGCGCGGATGGTCGGGTGCGCTTGCCAGTAGCGCAACATTGCGGCCGTCCGGCGAGACACTGATGCCGTCCCACACCGCGTTGCCGGCCGCCAGTACCGTTCGATCGGCGCTGCCATCACGACGGATCTCGCCCAGCCGCGATCCCACACCCTCGTGACTGATGTAGAGGACGCGGCGGGCATCGCGCCAGGCCACCTGCCAGACGTGGCCTTCCAGGTCAGGAAGCAGGTCGATGAACTCGTTACCATCCTTCGCCACCACCGCCAGCCGGCCCTCGCGCGGGTCGTTGGCATCTTCGCCCATGACCAGCGCCAGGTGGCCGCCATCAGGTGACCATGCCATGTCGCCGAGCTTGCCGGGGGTGTCGAGCGTTGCCGTGATCCCACCAGTTTCGGGATCGACGAAGCTGACGCGCACTTTCATCAGTACATCATCGATGAGCTCGCGCGGCGCGAGTTTCACTGCCAGGCGCGAACCGTCCGGACTCCAGGTCAGCTGCTGTGCCGAGCCTTCGAGTTCGAGCGTGCGCACCTCGTGCTCAACCGCATCGAGGTCGACCAGCCGCAGCCTGAACGCCCGCCATTCTTCCTCATAGATGCGCTGGTTGAAACCCTTTTCCTTCAGGGATTTGGTGTCCTCGTCCTCGGCATCCTGGGCGATGAAGGCCAGCGTGCGGCCGTCGGGCGCGAGGCCATAGCCGCGGATGGCAGTATCGAAAGCAAACCAGCGTACGGCTTCGCCACCAGCCACGGCGATGCGATACAGCACGGCATGCTCGTCATCGCCGCGCTTGGCCAGGAAAGTGACGTGGTGGCTGTCGGGTGTCCAGCCCAGTGCCGAGACATTGACCTGTCCGGTGACATAACCGCGCTGCGCGCCCTGCGCATCGATGATGTGCAGCTCCGACCAGGCCTCGCCGTCGGGCTCGTCAAACAGCTTGCGCGGCACGGCCACGGTGTAGGCGATGCGCTGGCCATCGGGACTGATCACGCCGTTTGTCACTGCCTGCAGGCGCGCGATGTGTTCCAGCGTGAGGCCCTCGGCCTGGGCCAGCGCGCCCGACAGCAGCAACGGCAGCACCACGGCCAGCAGCCGGGTGACTTGGAGGATGAGTTTCATGATGGGTTCCCGTATCACGAGGTAATGTCGGGAATGTTAGCGAATCAGTCGCCGTGCGTGCCACGCGCGCGGCCAAATCGCGCGACCAGGTCGTGTCGCCGCAGCGCAGCACGAAGCTGATGATAGGTCAGTCCCAGCAGATCGGCCGCAACCTGCTGGTTGTAGGCCGCCTGCGCCATGGCCTGCGAAATAAGCCTGATTTCGGTCTCGACCAGCGCACCCTTCAGGTCGACGGGCAGCCTGGCGGCTTGCGCGGCGTGCCGCGGTTCGCCGGCGTCTGGCGGCTGGTGAAGCGCCGAGCGCGAGTCCTCCGCCCTGCCCGCGCTGTGCGCACCCATCTCGTGCGCATCGCTCTGGATGGCAAATGGGTCGAACCAGATGCGCTGCAGTGGGGCCTCGAGGTCTGCGGCGCGGTACACCGATCGCTCGACGGAGTTCTTGAGCTCGCGCACGTTGCCCGGATAATCGTGTGCCAGCAGCGCCGTCTCGGCTTCACGGGTGAAGCCCGGGAACACGTCGCGATGCAGCTCTGCGGTCATGTTGATCGCAAAGTGATGGGCCAGCGGCAGGATGTCGTCGCGACGCTGTCGTAACGGCGGCACCTGCACGACATCGAAGGCCAGGCGATCCAGGAGATCGTGGCGAAAGCGGCCTTCTTCGGCGGCGCGCAGCAGGTCGGCATTCGTGGAGCCGACCACACGCACATCCGTGCGGCGGGTTTCGTTGCCACCGACGCGCTGGAACTCGCCGTATTCGATGACACGCAGGATCTGTTCCTGCATGCGCAGCGGAATGGTGCCCAGCTCATCGAGCACCAGCGTACCGCCGTCGGCCTGTTCGAAGCGCCCGATGCGCCTGCCGGTGGCGCCAGTGAAACTGCCGGCCTCGTGGCCGAACAGCTCGCTTTCCAGCAGGGTCTCGGTAAGCGCCGCGCAGTTGAGCTTCACCAGCGGTTGCTCCCAGCGCGGCGAGAGATAATGCAGTCGCGCGGCGATATGCTCCTTGCCGGTGCCCCGTTCGCCGATGACCAGCACCGGGCGGGCCAGCGGCGCGGCCCGCGAGACATGTTCGAGCATGGCCAGGAAGCTCGGGGCTTCACCAATCAGCGGCGGCAGGTCCTGAGCGGAGTCGCGCATCTAGTTAGTTTAGCTTAATAACGGTGAAGTAAACTGTAATATGGTGCATTCAACCGAACGGAGCGGACTGGCAACGGCGAGCGCTGTAGAAATTGTTCGTGAAAACAGGGAGATACTTAGGACCAGCCGAGTTGGCATGGCTCGTGCAATCTTCTCGATGACTTTCACTCCCGTATGGAGACCATGCCATGGGCATCTTTTCCCGCTTCAGCGACATCGTAAATTCCAACCTCAACGCCATCCTCGACAAGGCCGAAGACCCCGAGAAGATGGTGCGCCTGATGATTCAGGAGATGGAGGACACTCTCGTCGAGGTCCGCTCTGCAGCAGCCCGCAGCATCGCCGATCGCAAGGAGCTTGGCCGCAAGGTCAGTGGGCTCGAGCGTGAAGCCGACGACTGGGCAGAGAAAGCCGAGCTTGCCGTCACCCGCGGACGCGACGACCTGGCCAAAGCCGCTCTCGGGGAGAAGACCCGGGTGGAGTCCCATGCCGAGGGCATGCGGGCCCAGCTGCGGGCGGTCGAGGAGGGGCTGACGAAGCTCAACGACGATATCGCGCGCCTGGAGGCGAAACTTGCCGACGCCAAGGCCAAGCAGCGCGCCATGATCACGCGGCACAACACCGCCTCGCGACAGCTGGCGATGCGCAGCAAGATCCACAACACCAAGATCGATGACGCCCTGATGCGCTTCGAGCAGTACGAGCGCAAGCTCGACGACGTCGAGGGCCGGGTGGAAGCCTATGATCTGGGTGCGAAGGAAAAGACTCTGCATGATGAGTTCGTGAGCCTGGAGTCCGAGGATCGTGTCGAACTCGAGCTCAAGCAGCTCAAGGAAAAGATGGCGCGGCGGGCCGGCGGCGATCGCGACGCAGGCTAGCAGACCCTCACGCTAACGCCAGGCAACTGGCCAGGTTGAAGAGTGATGGAAGGTATGAGCTACACACTGCTGATCATCCTGCTCACGGTCGTCGTACCGCTGGCGCTGATCCTGCACTACATCACGAAGTGGAAGGAGGCCAAGGGCCTGTCCGCCGAGGATGAGCAGATGCTCGAGGATATCTGGCAGGATGCCAAGCGCATGGAATCCCGGGTCAACGCACTCGAGACGATTCTCGACGACGAAGTGCCGGAATGGAGAAAGCGGGTATGACCTGGGCACTTGATCTCGATGTACTGGTAAGCGAGGCGGCGCGGCTGTACCGCGACCGCGATCAGGGTTGGCTCTTCGGCGTGTGTGCCGGCCTGGCAGGACGCTTCGGGGTGGAAGCCGTGCTGGTCAGGGTGGTGGCGGCAGGGCTGCTGATCCTGGCGCCATTGACGGTCGGCCCGGTGTACCTGGTGCTCGGACTGACCCTGAGGGACCGGCCGCTGGCACCTCCGCCTGCGCGCAGGGAACGTGAATTCTGGGCCCGGCACAGACATGACCGGGAATGGGAGTAGACTTAACATGAGCAAGTCCCGCAATGGCACCCGCCGGCGTGAGCGCACGATGGGTCTGTATCGCGACACCGACAAGGGCAAGCTGCTGGGCGTGTGCGCCGGCCTTGCCGATTACTTTGGCTTCAGTGTCACGGGTACCCGCGTCGTCGCGCTGATTTCTCTGGTGTTCTTCATGCCGGCCACACTGCTGGTATATTTCGGAATGGCCATCCTGCTGCCCAAGCAGTCGGATGTGCGCCAGCAGCCGGAGATGGAAGACTTCCGGCAGGAGTTGCGCTCCTCCCCGCAGGCCACCCTGTCGGGCGTGCGCCACCGCTTTCGCGAGCTGGATCTGCGGCTGCAGCGCATGGAGCGCTATGTGACCTCGCCGCGCTTCCAGCTCGACCGTGAGTTCCGCGACCTTCATGGCAACGGGAGATAACAGGCATGAACCAGCCCTGGATTTGGGTCGCCATCATCGCAATCGTTGCGTGGGCCATCGTCAGTACCGTGCGCGCCCGCTTCGGCGGCCGCGATCCGGTCAGTGAATGGATGGAGTCCATGGGCATGGATGACGAGGGGATGAGTGGCAAGACGCGCGAGGCGTTGTCGCACTGCGAGGAGGAGGTCAAGGCGCTCAAGGAGCGCGTGGCCGTGCTCGAGCGTCTGGCCACCGATCCGCGCAGTGCACTGGATGCCGAATTCGAGCGGTTGCGCCGCAAGGGTTGAAAGCCAGCCTGGTTACACGCCCTTCTGGCAGGGTAGGGAAGAGATACCGATGAATCCATTTGAATTCGTACTCATCATCATCGCGATGTCATTCGCCTACGGTCTGCTGCGCGATTACCTGAAGCGACGTGCAAAGGCGGATAACAGCAAAGCGCCCGAGATGGTCGAACGTCTGCAGGTGCTCGAAGAGCGTATTGCCGTGCTCGAGCGCATCGTCACTGATCGAAATGAGTCGCTGCGCCGCGAGTTCGATCAACTGCGTCACGGGTGAGTGCAGACCCATCGTCCCTGCCGGCGGCAGCCGATGCGCTGCTGACCGCGCGGCTTGCCGATCAGCGCCCGAAAAGCGTTCTGCTCATCTCAGCAGGCGGCTCGGCCGCCGAAATCCCTGCCTGCCTGCATGGCCCAGCGCTGGTGCACATCCCCGCGCACGCGCTGCCCGGTGCATTGCCAGTTGGGAAACGCTTCGGCGCAGGCGTGGTTCTGGATGGTCTGGCCGGGTTATCACGCGCCGATGGAACGCAGCTGCTGGCGCAACTGCGTGACCAGCTCTGTGAGCAGGTATTCGTGGTCGTGACAAAAGCCTCGGCATGGTCGCGCGAGGACATGCTTGCGCTGGCTTACACGCTGCGCGCGCGTAGCGCCGATGACCAGTGGTTACTCTACGATCACGACATCGCCAGCTACAACCCGGAGCGTGACTGGAACACACCCGAGCACTGGGCCAATCCGGAAAACTTCGAACGCTATCGCTGGTGACCCGCGGGGTCGGCAGCCCTCCCCGCCCGCGGCCGATCAGTTCGCTTCGTTATAGAGTCGCACCTGTGCGTTGAACTCCTCGGCGGCTTCACGCACGAGTTCCACGGCAGCATCGCGTCGCTGCACCATGACGCGCAAGCGCTCTTGATCGTATGCTTCTCGATTGGCGTCGATGTCTTCGTCCACGCACTCGATGTAGGCTTCCATCGCCGCAACATACTCGCGGACTTCCCCCTGGGCCTCGAGCATCTGGTCCATGGTTGCGGTGGTACCGTTTGGCATATTGTCGAGGTTCTGCGTCGGATACTCGCAGGCCAGCGCCTGGGTGCCTGCCAGCAGGCCCATGGCTGCCAGTGTCGCTGCTATTACTCGCATAGGATTCGCTCTCCCCGGATATCGTTGCTTCAATATGGGCGTGGGGCTATGACCCCGGCGGTCTGTCATTCGTTCCGACGGCATTATGCCCCACCGGAGCGAGGGCTCGCCAAGGGGCTTGCGGGACCATACCTGTCCGGCTAGTGAGGCATGTCCGCTGAGCGGATGCTGTCCGGCGATAGCGCCCGGTTTGCAGGCACCATGCCACGCTGCGCTGAAGCCTCTGGTGGCGAGCAGGCGAAGGAGAGCGTATGAGCACCGCCGAAGTTCGCGTCGCGCTGGTCGGGTTGACCCACAGCTACCGTCAGGGCGGCAGCCGCGTACAGGTGCTCGATGAGGTCAGCCAGTCCTTTCTGGCAGGCGAGTTTGCCGTGTTGCTCGGGCGCAGTGGCTCGGGCAAGACCACCCTGCTGCACCTCGTCGGGGGCATGGAGGCTATCCAGCACGGCGAGATTCACCTGCTCGGCAACCGCCTTGCCGGCCTCGACGAGCCGGCTCGGGCCGCGCTGCGCCGCCGTCATGTCGGCATGGTGTTCCAGCACTACAACCTCGTGCCCACCCTGTGTGCCTGGGAGAACGTCGCATTGCCGATGACCTTGCTGGGCATGCGTCTGGCCGACGCGCGCCGCCGCGCCCTCGACGAACTGGGCGTGCTGGGTCTGGACGCCGTAGCACAGCGCATGCCCGATCAGCTCTCCGGGGGAGAGCAGCAGCGCGTGGCCATCGCGCGTGCATTGTGCCATCGCCCGGCGGTGCTGCTCGCCGACGAGCCGACCGGCAACCTTGATCTGGACACCGCCATCGATGTGGTGACGCGGCTCGTGGCGCTCGCGCGTGCGCATGGCACCACGCTGATCATGGCCACACACAGCCTCGAGGTCGCAGGTCATGCCGACCGCGTGCTGCGGATTGCGGGCGGTCGGCTGCAGCCTGAGACTTCGACGTGAACGTATTGCTGCGCCGGGCGAGCCTGCGCTACCTGCGTCTGCATTGGGCGCAAAGCGCGCTGGCGCTGCTGGGGGTCGCCGTAGGGGTGGCCGCCTGGGTGTCGGTGCAGGGAGCGGCGAAAGCGGCCGAGGATGCGTTCGCCGTGTCCACCCGTCAGGCCTTCGGCGCGGCGACCCACCAGGTACTGCCGCTCGAGCGCAGCTTCGACGAGGCGGTGTACGCAAGCATCCGTCGGGAACTGCCCGGGCATCGGGCGGCCCCCGTCGTGCTGGAACGTGTGACGCTGAGCGTCAGCGAGGAGGATGTCGCCACGCAGCGCAGCGTCCAGCTGGTGGGAATAGATCCCCTGGCCGAAGCAGAGCTGCGTGGCGACGGCGTCGCGGCCGGCGGCGTCGGGCCCGGACTTGCAGGCATGATCGGCGATGTCGACGCTGCC
>JBGTIC010000063.1:0-1562 GCA_041745895.1 Gammaproteobacteria bacterium | reverse complement strand
CGCCTGGCGCCGCGCCTGCTGCCGCCGACGCGGGCACTGGGCGTGGTGGACGCGGATCAAGGCGTGCAGGGGGCAAGCGTTGCCGACTCGGGACCCAGTCGCGATCCTTCAGAGGGTCCGGTGCTGCTGGTAGGTCTTGCGCTGTCGCCCGACTACGCCTCGGCGCTGCAGGGACAGCTTGACGCACGGATCGGCTGGCTCGGCACGGCCGATTCTCGTGAACAACGCCACGATCTGCTGGCAGCGTTGACGGCCCGCGAGCCACGCCCGGGCCTGGTGGCGGTGGTCAGCTCGCTGTTGCGTACACCCGACCGTCACGCGCAGGCTGTGCTGCGTGAACTGCGAGCAGCGACCGAGGCTGCCGTCTGGCTGCTGGTCGGGGAGTCCGACCAGGCCACGGCGCAGGGCATCGATGGGGTGCAACGCCAGAATACATGGCGGGCGATGGCGCAGGCCGCGGGCGTGGATCTTGTCCTGTTCGCAACCGACGGGGGCGATCATGTGAATCTGGTCGAGGATCTGCAGGCCGCGCTCGATGCAGCCTTGAGCCGGGAGGCATCGAATGGGCGTTGATGCCCTGAAAGTGGCCGTGGTCGGGCATACCAATACCGGCAAGACCTCTTTGATGCGTACCCTGCTGCGCGATACACAGTTCGGCGAAGTGCGCGATGCCCCGGCCACAACGCGGCATGTCGAGGCCGCGCAACTCCTGGTCGACGACCAGCCGGTGCTCTCGCTCTACGATACGCCGGGGCTGGAAGATGCCTCCGGCATTCTGGATTGGCTGGAACTCAACCCGGGCGAGCGCGGCGAGGGGGCAGGGGCGATTCGTCGCTTTCTTGCAGACCCGCCCGCCGGCCTGCAGTTCGAACAGGAAGCGAAGGTGCTGCGCCAGCTCATGGCCAGCGATGTCGGCCTGTATGTGATCGACGCGCGCGAACCCGTGCTGCCGAAGTATCGTGATGAACTGGCAGTGCTGTCGCAGTGCGCGCGTCCACTGCTGCCATTGCTCAATTACGTATCCGCCCAGCGCACCGATACCCAGACCTGGCGCAGCGCACTGGCGGAGCTCGGCCTTCACGCCGTGGTGGCCTTCGACACTGTAGTGTTTGACGCTGCGGGTGAGCGCGCATTGTTCGAAAAGCTGATCAGCGTGCTCGATGCGCATCGCGAGCCCCTGTCGCGCCTGCTTGCGCTGCGCGAACGCGAGGCGATGTTGCGCCTCGAGACGGCAGGCCGGTTGATCGCCGACATGCTGATCGATGTCGCGGCAGCACTGGTGGTGCTTCCCGAGGGCGACAGCGATGCTGCATCTCAGGCCTGGCAGGAATTGCAGGAGCGCGTGCGAGGCCGCGAGCAGATGTGCATCGACCGCCTGCTCGAGCTGTTCGCGTTCGGTGGCGTTGAGCACGCGTTTGCGCGTCTGCCACTCGAACAGGGCCGTTGGGAGCTGGACCTGTTTACGCCCGAGGCCTTGCGCGAATATGGGGTGCAGACGGGCAGGGGCGCGGGTCTGGGTGCGGCGGCGGGCCTTGCGGTCGATGCACTGAGTGCCGGACTGA
>JBGTIC010000062.1:0-3745 GCA_041745895.1 Gammaproteobacteria bacterium | reverse complement strand
CGCGGCAGGCAGCCTGGGGTCGGTGAGCAGCGGCAAGCTCGCCGACCTGGTCGTCGTCCGTGGCGATCCGCTGGCCGACATTCGCGCGCTTGAACAGGTGCGCGCGGTGATCAGTGGCGGGCGCTACTTCCCGGTCGATGTACTGTTGATGCGACCCTGAGGCGGCTCACAGTGCCGCTCGCAGCGGCGCATGCAACACACCGTTGCTCGCCAGCACGCTGGTGGTCTCAAGCCCGACCTGACCGCCATCGAGCTGCGTGAACGCTCCGCCGGCTTCTGTGACAATGACCGTCAGCGCGGCGATGTCCAGGATGTTCACGTCGGACTCGATGACCGCATCGATGCTGCCGCGCGCGAGCAGATGATAGTGGTAGAAATCGCCATAGCCGCGAATGCGGTTGACGCGTGCCACGAGCCGACCATAGCGGGACCATTGCGGACTGCCAGCGAGGGTTTTCAGGTTGCCCGCCGACAGCGCACAGTCTTCGAGCAGGGCGATCTTTGAAACCTGCAGGCGCTGATCGCCCTGCCAGGCACCACGGCCCCGCTGCGCCCATATCACCTCGTCAAACTCGGGCGCGCTCGACACCCCAAGCACCAGCTCACCGCGATGCATCAGCGCGATCTGGGTGGAGAAGAACGGGTAACCGCGCACGAAGGCCTTGGTGCCGTCGATCGGATCGACCAGCCACAGATGCTCGGCGTCAAGCCCGGCCTGGCCAGTCTCCTCCCCGTAGAACCCGTGGTCCGGAAACGCCGTTTCGATGAGTTCGCGGATCGCCTGCTCGGACTCGATATCCGCCTGGGTCACCGGTGTGGTGTCTGCCTTGTGGCTGACGGCCGCGCCCGCCCGATAGTAGTGGCGGATGATCCCTGCCGCGGCGGCGGCAGCCTCCAGGGCGACATCGAGAAAACGCTGCTGTGTCATGGTCACTCCACTACCAGGCGGCCCGCCATTGCGCCCCTTGTGCGAACGCTCGCGAGGCACTAGCCTCGTGGGTCGCTGGTGCGATGATCTTCGACAAGCAGCCCGCATTGCCAGCGGCATATTCTGCGCGAAAGCGCGATCTTGTGGATGCGCGATGGGCAATCGACTGACAAAAATCTATACCCGGACCGGCGATGACGGCACGACCGGGCTTGGCGATGGCAATCGCATTGCCAAGGATCATCGGCGCGTGGAGGCCTACGGGACCGTCGACGAAGCCAACAGTGCCATTGGCATGGTCCTGGCCGTCAGTGATTTGCCCCACGCCGTGCGCGAGTGCCTCACCGAGGTCCAGCATGATCTCTTCGATCTTGGCGGCGAGTTGTGCATTCCGGGCTACGTGGCGATCAAGGCGCAGTTCGTCGAGCGTCTCGAGCAGGCGCTCGATGGCTTCAATGAGCACCTGCCGCCACTCAAGGACTTCATTCTGCCCGGGGGCGGTCCGGCGGCGGCCGCGTGCCACCTCGCACGCACGGTCTGCCGCAGGGCAGAGCGGCGCGTATGGTCACTGGCGCATCAGGAAGAGGTCAATCCCGAGGGCCTGCGCTATCTCAACCGGCTTTCAGACCTGCTGTTCGTCATCGCACGGGTTCTTGCACGCCATGAGCAGGGCACTGAAGTGCTCTGGAAGCGCGGCAAGCAGACTGGCTGAACGAGGCCTTCGGGCGCCTAGACCGCCCAGCCGAACAGTGTCATCAGCGCGATCACCGTCACCCAGATGAACACCGTGCGCGTCACCAGCCGCAGCGCGGCGGCCACACACTCGCTACTGACTTCCTCATGCGCAGGGCGTGCCAGTGCCGCCTGACCCACCGCGGCCACGAGTTCATCGTTGATGTGGAAGAACCGCTGGCCGACAACGTTCTCGCCGTAGCTACGCCATGCTCGCAGTGCTTCTTCGAAACTGCCTGCCAGCGCATAGCCAAGGCAGGTCAGACGTGCTGGCACCCACGCCAGGATACCGTGCAACTGCTCCACGCGATCATAGGGCTGCGCACGCTCCGGCGCGTCGTTGCGCTGGGCCTCGTAGACGGCCCGACGCCTGAACAGGTCACCGACGCGAAACAGCCAGGCGCCGATGGGCCCGAAGGCGACGAAAAAGAACACCACGCCAAAAATCCGGTTGTTCGCCTGCACCAGAACCGCTTCCTCGACAGCCAGTTCGCGGCGGCCGTGATCGCGCGGCGCCTCGGTTTCCAACAGCTCCTTGGCGATGCGCTGGGATTCCTCAAAACGGTTTTCCTCGACGCTCTCGCAGTATTCTTGCACCTCGGCGCCGAGATCGCGCGGACCCAGACTGAACAGCAGCACCAGCACGGCAAACAGGAAATAGGGCACGTCCCAGAAGATGTCTGCGGTAAGAAGACTCACGGCAACAATCACCACCGGCAGGACCGGCACGAGCAGCACCGCCACAGCGATCAGCCAGCCCACCCATGAGGGTCTGTCACGCATCTGCGCCAGCCCCCAGTCGAAATAGCGGTCGAACCAGCGCAGCTCGCGCAGGTGCAACAGGTGCGTGAGCATGCGCTCCAGCGCAAGGCCGATGACCAGCGCAATCAGTTTCATGGAAGTTCCCCTTTCGGCGAGACGCTCATGCCAGCAGCGATCGCAGGTGCTGCCAGTCGAACGCCGGGCCGGGATCGGTCTTGCGGCCCGGCGCGATATCAGCATGCCCCAACACATTGCCTGCGCTGAGCCCCGCGTAGGCGGCGCACAGCGCGCGCACCAGCGCTGCAAGCTGGCGGTATTGTACGGCCTCGTACGGGATCGTGTCGGCACCCTCGAGTTCGATGCCGATGGAGAAGTCATTGCAACGGCTTCGACCGCACCACAGCGACTCGCCGGCGTGCCACGCGCGCAGGTTGAAGGGAACGTACTGGGTCACCGAGCCATCGCGCCGGATCAGGACGTGACTGGAGACCTGCAATCCGGCGATTTTCGCGAACGACGGGTGCGCGCCGGCATCCAGGCGGTTGGCGAAAAGAGCGTCGATCCACGGACCGCCGAACTGTCCTTCCGGCAGACTGATGCCGTGAACGACGATGAGTTCCGGTTGCGCACCAGGGGGGCGTTCGTCGTGATTCGGCGAGATCTGCTGGCGCGCCGGCTGCAACAGACCACTGCGGGCATCGACACTGAACACCTGCTCATCCATGCGCGCTATTCTTCGGTGTCGTCACCGCCAGCACAAGCGAACTGCGCCGATGCGTTCCCACCGCCTGCATATCGATCAAGCCATCAACCTCGGCATCAAGCTGGAGATTGCCGGACAGCACGCACGCTACATGACGCGCGTATTGCGTCTGGGTCCGGGCGCCGAGCTCACGCTGTTCGACGGCAGCGGTGGCGAATATCGTGCGCGTATCGACACCGTCGGGCGCGATCGCACCCAACTCAGCGTGCTCGAACATCTGCCCGTGGAGCGGGAAAGCCCGCTCGCTGTACAGCTTTTGCAGGGCGTGTCGCGCGGCGAGCGCATGGACTACGCGATCCAGAAGGCCACGGAACTTGGTGTGACGCACATCGTGCCGGTGCTTACCGAGTTCGGCGTCGTGCGGCTTTCGCCCGACCAGGCGCAGAACCGACGCCGACACTGGCGCGGCGTTGTCATCAGCAGTTGCGAACAGTGCGGGCGCAACCGGCCGCCTGAGGTTGCCCTGCCGCAGCCGATGGCTGCGGCACTGGCGGCTGTTACGGCCGAAGGACCGCGGTGGCTGCTGCTGCCCGAGGCCGGCTTGCCGCTGGCAGATGGGC
>JBGTIC010000061.1:0-2116 GCA_041745895.1 Gammaproteobacteria bacterium | reverse complement strand
CAGCGGGGTGATCCACAGCACCCGCAGACCGGCAGGCAACCCGTCGGGATGCGCAGTGGCGAGGGCCTGAACCGGACCCAGCCATGCGGCCAGCGTCTTGCCGCTGCCGGTAGGCGCATGGATCAGGCCCGAACGGCCGGCCAGCGAAGCGTGCCACGCAGCGCGCTGGAAGGGCAGGATGACGCGGCGCTCGCTGGCAAACCAGCGCTCGATGGTGGTGGCGATGGTCAAGGTGTGGACAGCCCTGTCCTGATGCGAGGTTCCTTGAGTGGAGTCTAACCCGACTGGCAGGCGCCGGCGGGGCCGGCAGCCAGACTATACAGAACAACGCACTGAATAGGCCTTTTTGGCCTTTTTTGATTACACTGGGTCCGGATACAGGAGAACCCCATGGGCAAGTCCAAAAACTCTAGCGATTCGACGGCGGTGGCCAACATGGCCTGCGCATCGGCGGGCGATGTGAAGAAGCTTGGCTGGCGCAGGATCCTCGAGCGGGCGCGACAGAACGCCGGCAGGTTGAAGGTGACGAACCACGATCAGGCGCAGGCCGTGGTAATGACTGTAGAGGCCTATGAGGATCTTCTCGCCGAAGGCCGTCAGCGCCTGCTCCCGGAGGAGGAGGCGCTGGCTGCGCTACGCGCCCGCTTCGATGAACGGCTCGCTCGGCTCGAATCACCTGCGGCGGCAGCCGGGCTTCGCGAGGCGATCGACGCAGGCAAACTGCGCGGGAAGGTGAAAGCCGGTCAGCCCTGCTGATGACGCGACCGGTCATCTACGTGCTGGCCGGTGTCAACGGCGCCGGTAAAAGTTCTGTGGGTGGCCAGATACTCCTTGACCATGACTACCCCTGGTTCGATCCGGATGGCTTCGCGCGCGAATACCGCGCCATCACCGGTCGCGACCAGACGCAGGCCAACGCCTATGCCTGGCATGAAGGTATGCGGCGCCTCCGGCGAGCGATGAACGAGCGCAAGCACTTTGCTTTCGAGACGACTCTGGGCGGTGACGCCGTCACCGCTGCACTGATGGAGGCCTGTCACACACATGATGTCTTCGTGTGGTACTGCGGCCTGGCCTCGGCGGACCTGCACCTGCAACGTGTACAGGCGCGGGTAGCGGCCGGCGGTCACGACATCCCCGAGGCGCGAATCCGTGAGCGCTACGTCAAATCCCCGCTGAACTTGATCCGCCTGATGCCTTATCTGGCGGAGCTTCGCCTGTGTGACAACAGCACACAGGCAGCAGCCGATGGCACACTCCCGGATCCGGTGCTGGTCCTGTCGATGACCGGGGGGGAGATCAAGCACCCACGTCCGGATGACGCGAACAGCCTGAAGTTGACACCCGACTGGGCCAAGCCGCTGCTGGCGGCCGCGTTGCGGTAAGCACTGGGCGACTTCATGTGCGGCATCGAACAGGCGTCGTCAGGTTCGCAACTCCGTCAGCCGAGCGACATGCGTGATCCGCGTGCCGTCATAGTAGTACTCGAAATGGGCACCCTGGCGAACCGGTCGACACGCGCGTGGCTTGAACGCGGCGACACACTGGCCAGCGGGGTGGCGGACACTGTCGTAAATCACGCCGCATGTATCTTTCTCTCGCTGCTTGCGTCCCCAGGCCTGGCTGGCGCGGTAATCATCGGCGTCGTACAGCGCGGGATAGCGCGCCCGCAGTCCACGCAGGTCCAGCCATTCGGCCTGCATTACGCCAACATAGGCACGCATGTGCAGACGCTGCGGACCGGTGTCCTGCAAGCGCAGGAAGCGTTCGCGGTGATAGCGGGTCTCACTGATCGCGGTCGCCTGGTCGGCAGCTGCGTAGTAGACGCCATAGTCACCGGGCGAGAAGCGCGAACCGGCTCGATTCGGATGTGTGAACGCCGCCATGATCACCGAGGTGCCCGGCCCGCTGATGCGGTCGGATTCGGGCACCAGCGTCAGTTCGCCGACCTGGTCGCGGAGCCTGGGATTCGTCAGCGCCTCGACGGCGTGCACGGCGTCGAGGTCGGCCGGATCGGCGACTTCCTCGAACAGGTCGATCGGGGGGAAGTGGCTCGGGACGATCCGTATGGCCCGCGGCCAGCGCTCGTGGCGCGCCGGGATCATCAGCCGCGCCA
>JBGTIC010000060.1:0-2669 GCA_041745895.1 Gammaproteobacteria bacterium | reverse complement strand
GAACTGCGGGCGGTGGCACGTGCGCCGAGCAGCCAGCCTCAGCAGGGCAGGGGCGTGCCGGCGGCTGAATAGGGGCTGCTGCGCGGTCGTCCGGTCGTGCTGATGATGACGGCCCGGGCGCGTGGCGCGCCGCGTACATCGCAGAACATCACCGTGCCATTGGTGCTGCGTGAGCCGCCCGAATGGAACACGAACGCCTCGCGGTTGGCTGAGATGCGCCCATCGAATCCGCTCTGGTGGGCGACCAGTATGTGTTCTGGATCTTCGAGCCGCGTCGGTTGAAGGGGATTGGCGGGCACGAACACCAGCCATCCGGCGCTCCAGTCGTCGCTGCGGCCTGCGCAGCCGCGGTGATCCAGGGTTTTACATAAAGTGACTGGCACGTTGCGCCTGACCGCCTCGCTTCGCGCCACCTGAACCGCGCCTACCATGGCGTTGACGCTCGCTGTACGTCGCGCATCGAGCACCAGGCCATGCAGGGCAGGGCCTCCCAGGCCCGCCAGCACAGCCAGGACGGCAATGGTCGTCAGCAATTCGAGCAATGTGAAGCCGCGCATCGGCCAAGCCCCGGGGTCGCATCCTTGCGAGGCTTCAGCATCGCTGTCTGCCCGTGCCGGGGAAAGCGCACTATCGCGCCGTTTGGTTCAGATTGATCCGACCGTGGAAACGGGCAGGGTCTCCCCGCCCGATCATCCAAATAATGAGAATTGTTCTCATTTAATGGTCCGGCTATACTGCTTCCATGGACACTGCGACTGAACAGTTTCTTGCGCCGAAGCAGCGGGTCATCGAGCTGCTCGAAGCGCATGGCGTGACCGCGACGCAGCAGCGTATCGAGGTCGGCCAGGTGCTGTTCGCCTGTCCGCAGCACCTTTCGGCAGATCAGATCCTCGATCGCGTGCTGGCCACCGGCACACGCGTATCGAAGGCCACGGTCTACAACACGCTGAACCTGTTCAGCCGCACGGGGCTGGTGCGCACGCTGACCATCGACGGCGACCGCCAGTTCTACGATCCGACCACCTCACCGCACCATCATTTCTATGATGTGGACAGTGGAGAGCTCACGGACATTCCGGCCGGCGCCGTTGTTTTGCAAACCCTGCCAGCTGCCCCCCCGGGCATGGTGCATGAGCGCGTGGATGTGATCATCCGCGTGCGCAAGCCCTGAGGGCGCCAGGTGGCGCGTATTGCGGCTGGGCGCGCCGCTGGTCGGCGCGTTGCTGCCAGCCGCCGGGCTCCCGTATACTTGCGCGCTGCCCAACACGGCGTCTTCGCAGGCGTCGCCCACACGCCGATGTAGCTCAGTTGGCAGAGCAACGCATTCGTAATGCGTGGGTCGGGGGTTCGAATCCCTCCATCGGCACCAACCTACGCGGGTGCATTCCGGTCAGATAATAGGCACCGACCGGCACGTAGGCGGCGAGCGTCAGCGAGCGCGGGCCGTCCGCGGGCGGAGGCCGTAATGCCCGCAAGCGCATGTATTGCGGGCACTACCGCCTTCGCCTCACCTGGCCGCGGACTTGATCTCCACCGCAATCACGTGTGGCTCACCGCTGAGAATCTCCCAGGAATGCTCGAGGCCTTCCTCAAGCCACATCACCTGGCCAGGCAGCAGGTCCAGGATCGCGGTGCTGCCGTCGGGCATGGTCATGAGCATGCGGGTCTGTCCCAGGCTCACCAGCACGAACGGCGGGTGGCTGTGCATGGGACTGGTATCCCCGGCAGTGGCGAGGGCCCGGAAGACCCGCACATGTTCGTTGTCGAACAGTACATGGTGCACTTCCGGATGCACGTCCACCGCATCTGGCGCCCGTTCATCGGCGCTGACCGCAAGGCATAGACCCAATAGAACCACGCTCATGAACAGGATATGGTTTTTCATCGGACATCTCCCGGTTGATTTCGAGAAAAGCACCGCAAGCGGTTGCGCGGCAGCCAGTTGATGCTATGGCTGAATGACCGAGAGGGTCAATCACGGGCGCCGCCAGCAAGGTTAAGCCCCCTGCGGCCTGAAGTACGATGCTGGGGGGGGTGTTCGACAGCGGCGTCGGCAACCGGCGCGGCGCGCTCGAGCACCTGCCAGCCGCCGTCCCAATCCGCCAAGGCGTAGTGATCCGTGACCGGAAACGCCGGCGGGCGGCTTTCAGCGAGCCTCGGATCGAAGCGCACACGGGTCCGATAGCGTGGCTCGGTCGCTGTCAGCGAGCCGACCGCCAGACTGCCGAAGATCGACAGCGTGTCGGGCCCGCCGCGGCCGTATCGCTGAACCGCGAAACGGCGTTTGGCGAAGATCGCAGCGTCAATAGCCAAATCCCCAGGACCGGTTACGCGCGGCTCGGCAATTTCGACGTTCTTCTCCGAGACGAGGCCGAGGTAATGCCCGCGGCCGGGCTGCGTCCCGGGATCCGACGCGTAGGTCAGATTGCCCTCGATCACGATGCGCTCCGGCGAGTACACCAGCACCTGGCCGCTGACGCGCCCGCGCAGGTACAGTGTCACCCGCTCGTCGGCGAGCACGTGGAATGGCTTATCCGGCGGCAGGCGATACAGGGTAGACGGCCCGTCACCGCGCATCGGCATGGCCGTGAAGCTGCCGTCCGCGCGGAACTCGACGCGAGTGTCCGCGCTGAAGTGCGCCGCTTCCTCGCCCTCGGCCAGCGCCTCGC
>JBGTIC010000059.1:0-1762 GCA_041745895.1 Gammaproteobacteria bacterium | reverse complement strand
GGTCACGGGGGCCGCAGCCGGTGCCGATTCGGCCGGCGCGGGGCTCTGCGGGGAGGCCGCGCCGGAGGCGAACGCCAGCACTGCCAGCAAGACGATGGCCGCGCCTGAAATGACGTTACCGGTGATTGCGGGTCTCATCTCCTCAGACCTCCTGGACAGGCATTGGGAAAGACGCGTAGCAGATCAGTTTCGTTGGCGTCGAGCCAATGGCGAATCGGCATAAGGATATGCGCAGAGTTTACTCCAGCAGTCGGGCTACGTGCGCGGCGATCGCCAGCGAGGAGGTCAGCCCCGGTGAGTCGATGCCAAACAGATTCACCAGCCCCGGGATGCCGTGGGTCATCGGCCCGACAATCATGAAGTCCGCCGCCAGTTCTCCGGGCCCGGAAAGCTTCGGTCGAACGCCGGCATCCGCAGGCACCAGCGCATCTTTCGGCAGGCCCCGCCAGAACTGCCGGATCGCCGCGTCGAACAGTGACGCGCGTGCCGTCGAGACCGAGTAATCAAAGCGCTCATCGTCCAGCCATTCGACGTCGGGTCCGAAGCGCGCGCGGCCGGCGACATCGAGGGCGACGTGAATGCCCAGACCTTCCTCGCGCGGCAGCGGATAAATCAGGTGGCGGAATGGCACGCGGCCTGTCGCCAGCGCGAAGTAATTACCCTTGGCCAGGTGTCCCTGCGGGATGGTGCTGGGAGGCAGCGCCTCGATGGCGCCGGCGACCTGCCACGCGCCAAGGCCCGCCGCATTGATCAGGGTATTGACCTGCACGGACATCGGCTCCTCGCCGCCGACGGTGACCTCCAGACTGCCAGACGTGATGCGAGCCGCTACGAACGGCGCGCGGCAAATAACACTCGCGCCATGCGCTTCGGCATCGCCCTGCAGCGCCTGCATCAGCGCATAGGCATCGACGATGCCCGTGCTGCGCGAGTACAACGCCGCCACGCAATGCAGCTCGGGCTCAAGCGTCATCGCCGCGGCGGCATCGAGCATCTCGATATCCTCGACGCCGTTGACGAGCGCCTGCCCGGCAAGTCGCTCAAGCTGCGGGCGCTGGTGTTCATCGGTGGCGACGATCAGTTTGCCCACGGCCTGGTGCGCAACGCCCTTCTCGCTACAGTAGGCGTAAAGCCGCTTCCGACCGGACACACACAGGCGCGCCTTCAGCGAGCCGGTCGGATAGTACAGGCCGGCATGTATCACACCGGAATTGCGCACACTGGTTTGCGTGCCGATCGCCTCGGCTGCCTCGATGACCAGTACTTCGCGGCCGGCGATGGCCAGCTCGCGCGCAATCGCCAGCCCGATGACACCCGCGCCGACGATGAGAACATCGACGTGCGAGCTAGACATCGTTCATCAATACCACCTGGACTTCGCGTATGCCGTCGGGGTCGATGTTGTCACCGATCAGTGTCAGCCACAGCGACCGGGTGCCGCGGGTATCGGTGCGCTGCACCAGCGGAATCACGATCAGGGCCGCATCCTCGCCTTCGCTGAACCGCACCCGGTTGTCGGCGGGCGCGATGAAGTCTTCGTCGGGCTCGGCGAGACCGGGCTCGATCTCGAAGCGCACCGTCGCCGCCGCGGCAAGGGAGCCGGTGCGCCGCAAGCCGACAAGCGCAGCCGGTGCATTCCATGGCACCTGAATTCGCGATTGGGTGAAACTCACCCGCGGGGCACGCGCCGGTATGCCGGTGACGGGCGCCGCCGATGCAGGCGGGGTGGGCTGGGCGATCGATGGTTCGGTGGCATCTGCAG
>JBGTIC010000058.1:0-2163 GCA_041745895.1 Gammaproteobacteria bacterium | reverse complement strand
CCTGCATCGCGTCGGCCAGCCATAACCAGCGACCCAGCGGCGCCTGCAGAAGTACCAGGGCCACACTGACTCCGGCCCACACAGCAGTACCCACGCTGGCGGCCAGCAGCCAACGCAGCGCGCGACGGCCCCGCAGGTTGACGGCCAGCAGAAGGCTGAGCAGCAGGAACGCCGCGGCGGCACTCGCGAAGCTGACCGTGAGAATGGCGGTCATCGGGTTGAGGGCGTCTCTTGGGTCACGCGACAGTCCGGCGAAGCTCCGCTGGCATTCCTGCGCATGATACGCAGTGTGGCCGCGATATGTGGCGGCGACTGCGACCGAGAAGGCAATATCATTAGTACTCTATCCAGGCTGCGGCAGGGTAATCGACGAATGTCAGACTGGTGGAAGTACCTCGTTCTCTTCGTAATCCTGATGCTGCCGATCGAAATCGCCTCCTACGGCGTCGCGCGGTTGTTGATCCCCCGCGGGATCGTCATTCTGCCGCCGCATGAAGACGGTTACGAGGCCTACCTGGCAACCCGAGATCCAGTCCTGGGTTGGCCTCGGCCCGAGGCAATCGGCACAGGAGAATATGATGCACGCGGTTCGCGCATCATCCCGAGCTTTCCCTATACCTCTGCCGATGTCTGTGTTTCGACCTATGGTGACTCGTTCACCTGGGGCGACGATGTCGGGCCGGAACACGCCTACGCGAATACCCTGGCAGAGATGCTGGGCTGCAGAGTCGATAATTTCGGGGTAGGTGGATACGGTACAGACCAGGCGCTACTGCGCTATATGCACAACCGTGATGACCACGCGGAGGTCGTCGTTCTGGGCCACTTCTCGGAGAACATAGTCCGAAACGTCAATCAGCTGCGTGATTTCTATGCGGCCGGACGATTCGGGTTCAAGCCGCGCTTTGTGCGACATTCGACAGACGGTATGCAACTCGTCCCGCTACCCACGCTAAGTTCAGACGAGTATCTCTCGGTGCATCGGCGCACAGAAACGCTGTTGCCTCACGAGTACTTCACGCCAGGCACCACAGGAGCTTCGGCCGTCCTTGCTTTCCCTTATACTCTGACCGTTGTGCGCGGACTCTTCCATTACCGTATCCAGGCCCGCCTCCGTGGACAGCCTTCCTATGCTGCCTTCTACGACGTTGGCCACCCCTCCGACGGACTCAAAGTCACGACTGGCATCATCTCGGAGTTCGTGGCCATCGCCAGGAATCGAAACCAGCACGCACTGGTGATGATCATTCCGGACATCAAGGACCTTGAGGTTTTGCGCGACGGCAACGCCGCCCCGTATGACACGCTGGTAGAGCAGCTGACGAGGTCTGGAATTGAGCCGATCGACGCCGGCAAGGGCATATTGTCAGCGTTGGGAAACCGAGATATCTGCGAGATCTACGTGTCATGCGGCGCCTCCCACTTCAACGCGGAAGGCTACGCGCTGCTCGCGAAACTGGTGTACGAGCGACTCTTGAGGGCGCCAGTCGTCACCGTACCTTAGCCTAAAGCAGGTCTCATGCACTTCCTCTTCGAAGTCCACATCAAGCCCGGCTACACCGCCGAGCAATATGCGCAGGCCTGGGTTCGCGCAAGCGTGCTGATCCAGCAGGCCCCAGGTGCGCGCGGCACGCGCCTGCACCGCAAGATCGGCGACCCGAACCGGCTGCTGGCGATCGCCACCTGGGAAGCAAAGGCCGACCGAGACGCGATGGAGGCCCGACACGATGAGCGGGTCGCGGCGATTATCCGGGAGCAGGCGGAGTTCTGCGATATCCGCGTGATCGGCGAGTTCGACGATCCCGAATGGGTGGTGCTGCTGCCGCACACGCCTGTCCGCTGAGCGGGCAAGCGATCTTTCGCGTCAGTACGCCAGCGCACGCAGCGCGCCGGTATTCATTGGGTATATTCGAGGGGATCGGACGCATCCGATCGCCGCCGTGGCCATTACCTGAGCCTGGCGAAACCTGCGAGGCACCGTGGCGGTCAGACATGAGTATGGAGAAAAAAAACGACAAGGACTTGAGCGATGCGCTGCTACAGGCGCTCGAGGCCGAGCTGCATGGGCCCGACGAGCAAGGCGATCGCGCAGCCTCTGCCGGCCCCGCGGAATCACGCCGGGCGCAGGCCGGCGACGCGGTGCTGCGCACGCTGTCTACCTGG
>JBGTIC010000057.1:0-25122 GCA_041745895.1 Gammaproteobacteria bacterium | reverse complement strand
GTCACCCACCTGTGCATTGAGGTCCTTGCCCATCAGCCAATCCGCATGGAAGGCATTCGCGGGCGTACGCGTCAGCGGTGATTTTCCACCGGCCTGATAGTCCTTGCTACCGGCTGTCTGGTGTTGTTTGTCACCGGCGGTTTGGTGCTTGCGGTCCATGCTGTCGCCATGACCAGTCGTCCCCGGCTGCTGCATGCCTTGACGCTGGGCATCAGTGCTGCGGCGCTCGTCGGTCGAGCGCTGCGTTTCGGTCTGCTGCTGGTCACGATCAGACTGCGGTGAACCCTGTGCGTAGACGGAGGCTGCACCGAGTGTCAGCGGCGCTACGAGCGCGCACGCGGCGAGCGTTTTGAAGGTCTTCATGTTCGATCTCCTGGTAAAGGTTATAAAGAAGTACCAGAACCATCCTAGAAGAACACTGAAGAAACTTCGGTTCGGTTGCCAACGTATGCATCCGTTAGGCATCGAAAGGGCTATCAAAAAACAAACGGGGGCTCGGATACATCGCCGAGCCCCCGGCTGTCGACTGCCGCACTTCCACCTGCGTCGCCTCGGCGAGGCGGGCCGGCGTTAGCGCCTCACAACGATCTGGTTCTCGATTGCCTTGACGCCATTGACTTCGCGGGCGAGGGATTCGGCCATCGTCTTCTCCTGAGCGCTCGTCGCGAACCCGGAAAGCATGACGGTACCGTTGAGCGTTTCTACGGTGATCGAGGTTGCCGCCACCTCGCTGCTTTGCGCATGTCTGGCCTTCACGGCCGTCGTGATCGCTGCATCGTCGACATACTCTCCGACAGTCTGCTGACCACGCGTAACTGCACATCCGGACACTGCGAGCATGGCGATTGCCGCTACCGCGACAAGTGTGTTTTGAACTGACATCTTGATTCTCCTTGAGGGACTCTTAAGACAGAGTCGATATTGTTACGAACGATTTATCCGGTGTTCCCGGGCCTGTTCAGATTCGGCCAGTCATGAGCAGAATGAGCAACACGACGAGCACAACACCAATGATCCCGCCTGGTGCATACCCCCAGCTTCTGCTGTGAGGCCAGGTAGGCAGTACGCCCACCAATATCAGGATCAGTACGATCAGCAGAATGGTTCCAAGTGTCATCGGTGTTCTCCCTTCCAGTTGGCCTAGTAGCCTGCACATCGACCGGACGGTTGATGTGTACGCTGACGAATCTAGCCACAAGCATCGCGCTCGTCTGTGCGCTTGCGTACCCTGCAAGCGCTGTTATTCGCCAACGATTCGTTTTGCCTGGAACCTTGCCGGCATGATCGCCTCAGGGCCGGCCAGCTGATTTATCAGCGCCAGCTCCTCGATCGGGATTGGCGACGGGTTGGCCGCGTGGAAATCAGCCAGCGTGATGGCGCGCGGCACGCGGACTACCGAGAGGCGCCGCGGCTGACGGGCAAGGGCCGCCGCGTCTGTGAGCCTTGCGAAGCTGGTGCCTACTGCGCGAAACGTACTTTCGTAGCCCGCAAAAACCGAGGCAGGTGAATAGGCCAGAATCCGGTAAGTACGCCCTTCCAGAGAAATGAATGTCGCTACCCCGCCGAGCTGGGTCTGCTCGGTCTGCGCCTGAAAGGCCCCGATGACCGCGGACAGACCGTTGACGCTTTGGGATCTTACGCGCCCTGCAGTCACGCCGTCCTGACGAAAGAACGCTTCCGCAGCTTCCTGCAGGGTTCCCGGAACAAGCATCAACTGGATCAGTGCATCCTCCCTGGGGCTGCCCGCGACCACCGCCTGGGCGAAATTCTGCGTGCGCCAGTCTCTCGGGAAATCCAGGCGGAAGGCGAGTTCCGGATGCAGGAATCGATTGGCTTCGAAGTACCCCTTGCGTGGGTCGTCCCCGTAAGCAAGCCCATCGATGCGGGCCAGGTACTCGTCCTCGCCGATGCGTCGAGGTTCCACCGCCGGCGACAGCCCGGCTAGCTGCCGGTCGATGCGCGCAATCCGTTCCTCCGGATAGGGGTGCGTGGCAAACCAACTGGGCACCGGGCTTTGGCCCGCCAGCTGAGCAGCCTGCTGCAATGCCGCGAATACATTGGGCATTTCGCGTACGTCATAGCCCTGCTCCAGCGCGTAGCGATAACCCAGATCATCGGCCTGGCGCTCTGCATCGCGCCCGTAGCGCAGGAACAGAAGCTGCAGACCACCGGCTGCGAGTTCGCCGAACTGTGCGACGGTCGGACTGATGATCGAGCCGATCCCCAGCCCCAGCTGTGCGAGTTGCGCTCGACTCATCATCGCGACCGAATGACGCGCGGTCACGTGGCCGATCTCATGGCCAAGCACACTCACCAGTTCAGCTTCGTTGCGCAGCAGCGCGAGCATCCCCCGGGTGATAAAGATGAATCCACCCGGCGCGGCGAAGGCGTTGGGTGTCGGATCGTCGGCTACGCGAAACGTCCACGGAAGATCCGGTCTCTCGGACGCCTGAGCGAGTTGCATCCCGAGACGCTGGACATAGGCCTGAAGCGCATCATCCTCGACAAGCCCCAACTGCTGCTCTGCGCCTGCCGCAACCTCGCGCCCGATCTGGACTTCCTGGCCTTCGGAGACCAGCGCGAGTTCCCGATCGCCGGTCACCGGATTGGTCGCACAGGCTGAGAGCCCCGCGATGGTGAGGATGACAACAACTTGACGCAGCCATGACATCGCACTTCTCCCGTAATCCGAAGGTCGCGCTCACACGGGGGGGGCGACGATCGACCACACGCACGAGCCTGTGATCGGCAAGGGCGAACGTCTGTGCGATAACGCACCCAGCGTTCGCACCGCTTTGTGCGACACAGAACCGACGACGAGGTAGTTCCGGATGTAGATTCGGCGCTTCTCCCCACCAACTCAAGGATCACACGTCATGAATACCATTTCATTCCAGAAGACTTTGCTTGGCCTCGGCGTGGCAATCGCGCTTGGCGTCGGCACCGCAGCCTGCGGGAGTCCGACCAACGACCGGACCGCGACATCCGACACCCGAGCGCAAGGCGAGAACGCCCGTAGCGGCGTTGCGGACTCGGCGGTGACCGCCAACGTCAAAACTCGACTGACCAGCGACGCCAGCGTCCGAGGGGCAGATATCCAGGTCCGCACCAACAACGGCGTGGTCACCCTCGAGGGCACCGTGGCCAGCGACTACGTAAAATCGGCCGCCGAAACAATCGCTCGCTCGGTGGAGGGTGTCGATCGGGTCGACAGTCGACTCGTCGCATCGTCAGGGGCTTCGGGCACCACCGGGTCTGCGATGGGTTCGGACCGCATGGGCGGCGATCGCATGAGCGCGGACCGGATGGGTACGGATCGCATGGGTGCCGATGGCACACGTGCTGACGGCACACGCTCGGACGCAATGGGCTCGGAAGGCGCCGGCTCGGATACCTGGATCACCGCGAAGGTGAAGTCCCAATTGATGGCCGACAGCGTGGGCAGGGGACTTGAGATTTCAGTGGACACCAAGGACGGTATCGTGACGCTGGAAGGCGCCCTGGATAGCGAAGATACGATCGAGCATGTCAGCGAACTCGCCGCGGACGTTGAAGGCGTCCGCCGTGTTGACACTGAGCGTCTCGTGGTCGCAACCCGGAACTAATCCGGTCAAGGAATCGAGCACTGGACAGGCAGAGCGCGCACACCGCCGTGATAAATCGGCGGTCTGTATGGGATCGGTGGTGTGCGCGCTTCGGTCAGAAGCTGAAGTTTCCAGCGCCGAACAGGCCTATGAGGCCAACGATGATCAGGTAGACGGCAACGATGGTGCTGAGCAGCCGCGGCATGACCAGAATGAGAATGCCGGCAAGCAATGACACCAGAGGCGTCAGTACGAGGCTCAAGTTCATGTGGGTATCTCCGGGTAGATTGATTAAGGGTGCGTGCATGTGCGTAGCCTGTCTCAGCCGACCGAGTGTACCCCAACTGGCCAGCTGTCGCGCGTCCGCTTACCTGCAGATTGGTACGCCAGCGAACAGACGGTATCGCGATGACACGCGATGCTCAGCGCCTGGTATTGGTGCGAACCTGCACCTCACATCAACCTTCAGGAGAGGCAAGATGGTCCGTCCAACCCCTATACCCGTCAGCGAGGGCTATGGCAGCACGCCCTTTCTTGTAGCACTTGCCGCCACCGCCTCACTCCTGCTGGGCGCCTGCGCGAGCACGCCCCAGCCGCCTACACAGGCCCTGCAAGCTGCAGAATCCGCAATCGCGAACGCCGAGCGGGCCCGTGTGGCCGACTACGCGTCCGCTGAGCTGACCCAGGCTCGCGAAAAGCTCGCCTCAGCCCGCGCCGCGACACGCAATGAACAGATGGTGCAGGCCGAGTATCTCGCCGTCGAGTCTCGCGTTCACGCAGACCTTGCCTTCGCCCAGGCCGAGGAGATTAAGGCCAAGGCGGTCAACGACGAGATGCAGCGCAGCATCGATACCTTGAGATCAGAAATGAACCGTGCCCGAGGAGTCCGGGAATGAACATGCAGAGCAATAGCTTTACCAGACATATCCTGGTGGTTGCCGGGGTTTTCCTGATATCGGCATGCGCCTCCGCGCCGACCGCACCTGAAGGGGCTGACACTGCCCGGGCCAAACTCACCAGCCTGCAGTCGGATGCACAACTTGCCAACCGTGCCCCCGTCGAGATCAGGGAGGCTGAAGCGGCCGTAATCGCCGCCGAGGAGCCGCGCCAGGACTCGCAACACGCTCGACACCTCGTGTTCGTCGCAGACCGCAAGGTCGATATCGCCCGAGCCCGCGCACAAAGCCGGCTCTACGAAGACCAGCGGCAGGCCCTGAGCGAACAGAGCGAACGCGTCCGCCTCGAGGCTCGCACGATGGAGGCCGATAGGGCCCGCATGGACGCGCGCTCCGCACAGGCCGATGCAGAAAGCGCCCGCGAGCAGGCCGAGATCGCCCGCATGAGAGCCGAAGCAGCACAGCAGGATACTGATGAATTGCGTCGGCAGATCGAAGAGCTCAATGCCAGAGAGACCGATCGCGGCCTGGTCGTGACATTGGGCGACCTGCTGTTCGCCACCGGTCGAGCCGACCTGACTGGTGCCGCCATGCCCAACCTCGACAAGTTGGCGACTTTTCTTCAGGAATATCCGGATCGCACCGTACTCATTGAAGGCCATACCGACAGTGTCGGCAGCGAGTCCTCCAACTTCCAGCTCTCGCAGCGTCGCGCCGATTCTGTCCAGTCTTATCTCGTTCGCCAAGGAATCGCCGCGGGTCGGCTCTCCACGGCGGGGCTAGGCCAGGGGTCGCCGGTCGCTGGCAATGACACGGCCACCGGTCGGCAGCAGAATCGTCGGGTGGAAGTCATCATATCCAACCCCCGTAGCAGCACGCGGTAACTAGTCTTCAGGAATCCCCTCTGCCGTTTCATCACTACCCCTACCCTGACGAATGGCAGCTTCAGCCCCCGGCAGCAAGTGCACGGGGGCGTTTTTTTTTAGCTGTGAAAAAAATCCGGCGCTTTAAGTTAGACAACGCACCGACCCCGCGCAGCACAGGCATTAAGATGGAACCTCACGCTGCTTCTCTGGCGTTCAGGCCAGACGCAGTATCCAAGCGAAACAACCATCTGGAGATTAACTGATGAACAAGAATCAGGTCGACGGTCGTGCAAACGAGGCGAAGGGGAAGGTGAAGGAAGTCGCTGGAAAAGTAACCGGTGACAAGAGCACGGAGTACAAGGGCAAGGCCGAGAAGCATGGCGGCAAGGCCGAAGCGAAGTACGGAGACGTCAAGCAAGACGTGAAGAAGTCGACGAAATGAACAACGCCGCTCCACGCCCAAACACCGATCAGGATACCGCCTTTGATCTGAAGGCGGGCCCGATAGTACTGAGTGCCGCGACGATTACCGGAGATGTTGTCTGCAATCTGCAAGATGAGAAGCTGGGCACCATCCAGGACATCATGCTGGATATCCAAACCGGTAAGATTCGTTACGCAGTGTTGTCGTCTGGCGGATTCCTGGGCGTGGGCGAGCGACTGTTTGCCGTTCCCTGGAATGCCTTCCGGCACGACAGGGACGGCAAGCGCTTTATCCTCGACGTCGATCTGGAGCGTCTGAAAGATGCTCCGGGTTTCGATAAGGAACAGTGGCCGAACATGGCGGATGCAAGCTGGAACTCTACTGTCGAGTCTTACTACGCAACACGATCGCAGGCCCCACGGGGCTGAGCAAACCATCGCGCAGGCTGGTCTGACAGACCATCCGAACGCGACTCGTTATTTCAATTGAGGCTGACAAGCAGCCGGGACGAAAAAAATGAACGAACACACGCAAGGTTTTTCGAACAACTCAAAGCCCAGTGCTTCCGGCGCCAGCGTCGACACCAAGGATCGTATTTCTGCCGGCGCCCATAAGGGCATCGACGCTGCATCCAAGGCGGCTCATCCGACGATCGACCGCGCAGCGGCAGGCGCTCACAAGGCCGTGGAAAATGCTGACGAACTGGCCAATCACGCCGCAGAGGCACTGGACAGGGCTGGCGAGAAAGGTGAGGAACTCCTCGCTGCGACCACCAGCTACATGCGTGAGCATCCCCTGCTGACCATTGGCATGGCCGTTACCGCCGGATACATACTCAGTCGCCTGACCTCGTCACGCTAGGCAAGGCAGCTCGAGCTTCATGAGTGTTGCGATGGATAGCGCGAAGGTGATGGCGAGCAGCAAAGGCTCGCCATCATCCGGAGCGCCCGATGGAGAGATGCGCCAACTGGTGAGCGAAATCCGCGAGCTGGCGCAGGACCATCTGGAGCTGGCCACGCTCGAAACACGGCTGTCGGTGGTTACCGTGGTCAGGATGGCCGTGGTAGCAGTTTTTACCGCCCTTGTGCTCGTGAGTGCATGGCTTGCTG
The DNA here is from genome assembly GCA_041745895.1 of Gammaproteobacteria bacterium. Taxonomy (GTDB): domain Bacteria; phylum Pseudomonadota; class Gammaproteobacteria; order Steroidobacterales; family PWYM01; genus PWYM01. Next base: position 18,243 of record JBGTIC010000057.1, on the reverse strand, counting down.
CGCTTGGCGCAGCGGCCCTTGCCTTGGTGAGCCTGGGGGTTGCACCGGTTTTTGCCATGCTCCTGGTGGCTGCTGTCAACCTGGTGGTGGCCTTCATGGGCTGGCTGAGGATACGGCGCCTGAGTCACTGGATTGGATGGGGAGCCACCCAACGCGCAATCAAATCAGCACCGGCTGGCGAACCGCAGAGAGCTGCCGCATGAACAGTCCCGAAAGCTCGGCAACGCAGCCCTCGGCATTGAAGGCCGATATCCGCGCCGTCGAAGTCAGGATTCGACAGCGCCGCGACAACATTCGCCTCGGCGTTGGCCGCGTTACCAACAAACTGCGGGACAACGTGATTTCGCCGCCGACACTTGTCGCGGCCGGCCTTCTGGGCGTGGCAATGCATCGGAGCCCACGACCCAATGCCTTACGCCTGCTCGCAATTCTGCAAACAGCAAACGCCGTGCTGCGACGCGTGCTGACTGCGACCTCGAGGGCCCGCGCTGCACCCTGAGTCGGCAACGGCCAATCCATGGCGGAGCGCACGCAAACGGCAGAATTTCATGAGTGCGGATTCCGAAACCCGTCTGTTTGGCGCAGTGGAGCGCCGGCTGTTCAAAGCAACCGCGGTCCTGTTCGCCATCGTCGCGTTGGGCATAATCATCGCGTGCATCTTCTGGATCCTCTCCCAGACCCTTTCCTACTTCTACAACCTCATCATGCCATTGTCCGTGGCCGGCATCCTCGCGCTGGTCCTCAACCCGGTCGTGGACCACCTGGAGCGACGGGGACGGCTGTCGCGCGTAGCCGCGACCAGCGTTATCGTGCTGCTTTTCGTGGCGGTGATCGTCGGCACGGTAGTCATGGTGGTGCCTACCCTGGTGCGACAGATTGCACAATTCACCGAGACCGCACCGGGGGTACTGGCCGACTGGCAGCAGTACCTGACGAATCGCTTTCCGGCCGCGACCCGCATGGTCATGGACAGCGCAAAAGACGGAGAGATCAAGGAACTGGTGCCCGACATGGAGGGCACTGGTAAGACCGTGAGATCCTACGCCGGTTTGCTTGTGGGCCTGAGCTTCGTGCCGCTGTTTCTGTTTTTCACCCTGCTCTCCGGCGGGCGGCTGCGTGGAAAAACCATGTCCCTGTTATCGATATTCAGCGACAGGACACGAAAAAACATCATGCACCTGATCGATGTTTTTCTCGCCCAGTTGACCGGCTTCTTTCGAGGTCAACTCGTCATTGCGGTGATCATGGGCACGATGTTTGCCATCGGCTTCACGTTGATAGGTCTCAAAGGTGGAATACTTGTAGGCCTGGTTCTCGGACTTCTGAATATCGTCCCGTTTCTCGGAACCCTGATCGGACTGCTGGTCGTCCTGCCGTTGGCCTATTTTCAGCCTGAGGGCAGCTTCCAGCTGGTCGGCCTGAGCCTGATCGTGTTCACGTTCGTGCAGCTGGTGGAAAGCTGGCTGTTGACACCGAAGATCATGGCTGACCGTTCGGGCCTGCATCCTGCATTGGTATTGATTGCGGTATTCTTCTGGGGCACCGCACTTGGGGGAATCACAGGCATGATTCTCGCAGTACCGCTGACAGCCTTTCTTGTTGCGGTGTGGCATCAGGCGAAAGACGCCCTGGCACAGAGCATGACATCCGAGCATGAAGCCGACCGGATCGTGATTCTGACCGGAGGTGCTGAACCATCAACGCTGAAAGATTCGACGATTCAACTGGAAACCAGCAGAACTTCTCTGCTCCGGCCCTCCCCTACTGAGCAGGCTTAAGTCATGGCATTCGATTACGTGAAAAAACTCTTCTCTCTGCCTTCGAAACGCCTTTCTCCTCCCGAGAAGGTCGAGTACAAGGCGGCTGCAAACGACTTCACCTCAGAGGGTGCGCCCCCACCACCAAAGCCGGCAGCAGCGCACGGTGCAGGCGCGGGCGACCCTCAGAAGAAGCCGGCGGCAGAAGACAGCGGGATGCTCTAGCGCGAGCTGACCCGTGAGAGGGGGTTCGGTTTACCTTTCCGCTGCGGCCTCACTCGATGCATCAGCGTGTGCAACTCGGTCCAGCCGCCCATCAGCGGGGACTTGCGCACCGGGCCGGCCGAGTCGGATTCATCGTCTGCGCTGGCCGCCTTCGACTCGTACATGGCGCTGTCTGCGTACTGCAGCAGGGTGGTTGCGTCCTCGCCGTCTTCAGGGTACACGCTGATTCCCACGCTTGCGCTGCTCGCGACGGGTACACCCTCGATCACATAGGTTTCGCTCAGCGCGGAAAGGACCTTGTTGGCAACGTGCGCGGCATGACGCCGGGAGTCGATCTCTGCAAGTAGGATCACGAACTCATCGCCGCCGCGTCTGGCCACCGTGTCCGTAGCTCGCACACAGCCCTTCAGGCGCCTTGCGACCGACTTGAGCAGCTCATCACCTACCAGATGGCCGTGCACGTCGTTGACCCCCTTGAATCGGTCCATGTCGATGAACAGCAGCGCGAGCCGGCTGCGATGGCGCCGAGCCAGGGCTATGCCCTGACTCAGGCGCTCAGTCAGCAGCGCGGTGTTGGCCAACCCGGTGAGAGAGTCGTGTCGCGCCAGGTGAGCGTTGCGTTCGGTGATTGCTTTGGATTGCGCGGCGTCGTGGAATACGATCACCGCGCCGGTCACGCCGCCTGCGCGATTATGAATCGGCGCAGCGGAATCCTCGATCGGCACTGTCGTTCCGTCGCGACTGACCAGCAGACAGCCCAGTGCCAGGCCTACTGTCCTGCCTTCATCGATTGCCTGCTGCGCAGGATTTCGCGCCGTCTTAAGCGTGATGCCGTCGACGATGCGAAACACCTCCGTGAGCGGTCGGCCCACCGCGTCTTCGTCTGACCAGCCGGTGAGGCGCTCTGCCTCGGGGTTCAGGTAAGTGACATCGCCTGCCGCGTCGGTCACCAGCACAGCATCGCCGATGGACGCAAGCGTCACCTGTGCGCGTTCCTTTTCCTCGAACAACGCCTCTTCGGCGTCGCGCAGCACGCGTTCAGATGCCTTACGCTCGGTGACGTCCTCCATCATCAGAAGATAGGCGCTGATCTTGCTCCCACCGCGAACCGTGGCAGCGTTCAGGCGGGCCCAGCGGATGCTGCCATCGGATCTTCGAATGCGCACCTCCGCCTGGAAAGCACGTTCTTCACGTACCGCTGCCAGCCATTGCATCGCCGTTTCATCCCGATCGTCGGGGTGCACCAGCTCATCCCACGGTCTGCCCAACGCCTCGCTGAGGGTCAGACCCGTGATCTGCTGGCAGGCGGCGTTGCTGTAGATGCACATTCCCCGGGCGTCTGCGAGAAATATCCCCAAGGGGGACGCATCGCACAGTCGTCGGGCCAAGGCGAGATCCAGGAGATCGGATGCCTGGTCGTGTGCCTTGCCCGCTGCGTGCGGCGCGACATTCACAGGATTGGCACTCACCTGCAGGTGCCTCTTGGATCGTGCGTTGCCATGCCCGTGACGCTAGCCGACGCGGCGTCCGCTGATGAACTGTATCAGCACCATGATGACCGCAATCACCAGAAGTACATGAACGAACCCGCCGACTGTGGTTCCGGACACGAGTCCGAGGGCCCACAATACGACCAGAATGATGGCGATGGTAAAGAGCATGACGGGCTCTCCTGCTGGTTGACTGTTTCGCGCCAGATAGGCGACGCCCCTTTTTTGTAATCATGAGGCCGGCGCGAGTGAGGGTCTGTGCGCTTGCGAACTATGGCTACCGAATATCGATCATTGTGCGGTGCGTCGATGGCGGGCAAAATTCGCTGGGCGCCTCACTGAGAGATACAAGCGTGCCACGCCACGTGGACTCCATCTCGGCGGGCGGCGCGACGGCATCCTCGACCCACGCCTGTGCCAGCTCCGCACAACCCTGCGCGATCATCGTCCGGACGAGGTTATTGCGCGCGACCCACAGTTCGGGAACGAGCACTAGCGCATTCTGATAGGCAATCTGCGCAGCCGGGAACGACTGTTGCAGATAGCGTGCGTTACCCAGCGCAGTCCACGCAACGGCCGACTCCGGCCAGCGTGCCACTGCCGCCTCGTAACCCTCGAGCGCGGTCGCAAGATTGCCGGTGGACTCAAACGGGGCCACGGCCTGTAGCCAACCCAGGACGTCGGCCCCTGCGGGCGGCGCATGTGCCGGCACAACCACCATGGACCACCGTCCAGCCAGGTCCCAGCTGGCCAGGAGCGATCGCGCGGAGCTTCGCTGGCGGTGCGTCGTACCCGATCGCAGCAGGAACTCCTGCGCGTTGGCATCGTAGCCAACCAGCACGGCATAGTGCCAGAGGGGCCAACGATCCAGACCAAGGTTCTGCAGAAGCAGTACGGGATGTCCGGCGTGCAAGGCTTCCAGTACCGGCGCAAGCGATTTATTCAGCACGTATGGCACACGGCCGTACGTGCGTGTTGCGGCAAGCATCTCCGCCTGCAGGCTGCCGCGACGATCGGGCACATACACCTGAGAGACAAGCTGTTGGGGAGTGACGTCGACCCCATCGCTTACGAGCACCGTGGCCAGGGCTGCGGGGCCACACTGATACTGGTCCTGCGGAAAGAACGCGACATCGGCGAGCTCGACGCTGCTTCCCGACTCACGCAGCAGCTGCAGCTCCGGTCCTGCAGCACAGCCTCCGAGAAGCACAACTAAAGCCATCAGGGTCCGAGTATTCATCGCACAACGCATGGCTCGGCCGCCGCCACCGGATCAACCGGTGGCGACGGCCGCGCTCTGCCTGGAACCTCTAGACCCGGCGGAACACGTTGGTGATTCCCAGCAGTTCCAGAATAATGAGCACCACAAAGACCGCACCGATCACGACGAGAACGCCGCCGGCCGGATCGGTACCCATCCTTGATTCGAGCCTCTGCAACTCGGCATCAGACAAGGCCGCGAGCCGCGCAGACACATGTTCCGGAGCTACACCCCAGGCCTGCAGCTGCGCCGCAACAGCCTCGCCCGCCAACGCGTGCTCGATCCTGTCGACAACGACTGCGCGTGATTCCTGCGCGACCATATGTTCCGTGCCCACGATGCCCGCGCGTGCCGGCATCGATGCTGCGAGCATGGCGGCCACGGTAAGCGCCAAAGCAAACCCGTTTCCCTTGTGCATGTTGTTCACTCCTTCAAGTGATGGTCCGGCGAGCACTTGCCATGCTGGCTTCGATTGTGGCTGGAGCCCAGCCCTGAATCGACACACTACCGCCGGGTTGGCTTTAGTCTCTGTGCGATGACCCACCGAGGAGCTGCACCTCCCGATGCTTCATGGCTGCGTAGCAGCCACATGAAGCCGCTTCGAGTCCGGCGCGATCGAGTATCCTGATTTCGCCGCGCGAGTAGCTGATCAGCTCGCGTGTCTGAAGTTCACCCGCCGCCACGGTAATGCCGCTGCGACGAACGCCGAGCATATCGGCAAGATACTCGTGGGTAAGGCGAAACTGGTCACCCTGTGTACGATCATGGGTAAGCAGCAGCCAGCGGGCCAGGCGCTGTTCGATATGGTGAAAGCGCGTACAGGCACCGGTGAGCGACAGCTCCACCAGTCGCAGATACAGATATCGGTTCAATACCTTTTGTAATGCAGGACTGGTGTGCAGCATATTCTTCAGTTTGGCCGCCGGCATCCTCAACGCCGCACCCGGGCCCTGCACGACGGCACGCATGGGCGCGGTGCGCACACCGAGCACCAGGCTCTCGCCGAGCATGCCCTCCCGACCGATCAATGCCATTTCCAGAGGATTGTGGCCACGAAGTGTAGACAACAGCGAGATCAGTCCACTGTCGGGGAAATACGCGTGGCGATACGGCCGCTCAGCGTCGCAAAGGATCTCGCCGAATATCAGCTCGAAAGGCTCACAGGCCTTCAGCACCCCGTCGCGAAGCGTTCGAGGCAGGACGTTGATCAGCGCGTTGTTGCTACGTCTGGAGTCCGCAACGGCCAACACTTGTCTCCTTGGCGCTGACACAGCCAGGGTCGGCACGAGAAGAGAGCCGGCAATCTCGATAAGAGCGATTCTCTGGGGGGTGTCCGGGATCAGTCTGTGCGACAGTGCACGAAGAGCCCCGTGGCAGGCTGCGCTGCCTTCCTTGCTGACGCGCGCGATCGGGATCCGACGCGACGGTCAGCCCTTTTTTAGTGTGTCGCGCTGTGTAGTCCGTTGTGGATAAGGCAGCAGACGGTCAGTTTCCTTTTTGACCACGGAATAACACTCGCAACTGAGCTTTTCCAGCGCAGGGCGGTCGAGGACCGTGATATTGCCGCGCCGGTACTTGATCGCCCCGAGTCTCTGCAGCCGGCCTGCCGCCTCGGTGACGCCTTCGCGCCGGACGCCGAGCATATTGGCAATCAGCTCCTGGGTCATGACCAGGTTATTGCCAGACAGGCGGTCCAGCGACAACAACAGCCAGCGACAGAGTTGCTGATCGATGTTGTGATGACGATTGCACACCGCCGTCTGCGCCATCTGCGTAATCAGCGCCTGGGTATAGCGCAGCATGAGCACGAGCAGATCACCATGACGATTGAACTCTTCCTTGAGGCGTTGACCGGACAGCCGATAGCAGTGCCCGCCACTTTGCACCACGGCGCGGCTCGGGGTACTTTCCCCGCCCATGAACAGCGATATCCCGACGAGGCCCTCATTGCCAACCACGGAGATCTCAGCAGACGCGCCACTTTCCATGACGTAAAGCAGCGAGACGATGGCGTTGGTTGGAAAGTAGACGTGCGCGAGCGAGGCACCGGATTCGTAGAGGGATTTCCCAAGCGGCAAGGGGTAGAGCTGAAGGTGCGGAAAGATGCGCTCTCGCACCTCTACCGGCAACGCCGCGAGAAGGTGGTTCTCGTCGGGGTGCGGTGAGGTGACGCCGGACGCCGATTTGCGTCCGGACCGTGCGCTGCGCTGCGCTCCAGAATCCACGGAATCCGCCTCCCCGAGTGCCCATTGGAACGCCGATCATAGCACGTGGCCCCGGAACCCCTTGGTGCGATGCCGCACAGACCCGGACGGGCAGGATCCTCCGCCGAACGTGGGACTGGCGTGACTACCCCGCGGCCGGCTCCAGCAGCCTGCGCACCGCGGCCAGCACCTCCGGGTCCTCGATGGTGGCAGGAACACCGGGCGCTTCCCCTGCGGCGATCTGACTCATGGTGCCGCGCAAAATCTTGCCCGAACGCGTTTTGGGCAGGCGCGGGACCACCAGACACTCGCGAAAACAGGCAATCGCGCCGATCTCGTCGCGCACTCGCCCGACCAGTTCGGCGGCGATCGTCCGGGCTTCGCGCCGCTCGCCCGCCTTCAGTACGACGAGCCCCACCGGCAACTGACCCTTCAGGGCGTCTGGCACGGCGATCACTGCACACTCCGCGACGTCCGGGTGGCCCGCGAGCACCTGTTCGATCTCGCCGGTGGACAACCGGTGTCCGGCAACGTTGATGACGTCATCGACGCGGCCCATGACGTGCAGGTAGCCGTCGCCGTCGATCAGACCGCCGTCGCCGGTAAAGTAGAAGCCTGGGAATTTCGCCAGATAACTGCGCGCAACACCGCCCTCGTCCTGCCACAGGTCTGTGAGGCACCCCGGCGGCAATGGCAGAGCAAGGACGATGGATCCCTTCTCGCCGGCAGGCAGGACCTGACCCTGATCATTGAGAACGCGCACATCAAAGCCCGGCACCGGGACGGTCACACTCCCGGGCTTGACCGGCATCGGCGACAGGCCAAGACAGTTGGCCGCGATCGCACTGCCGGTCTCTGTCTGCCACCAGTGATCGATGACGGGAATTCCAAGCCGCTGCTGCGCCCATTGCAACGTATCGGGATCTGCGCGCTCGCCAGCCAGGAAAAGCGTGCGCAACGAGGCGAGGTCGTAGCCGGCGAGCGCCGCGGCCTCGGGATCCTCCCGCTTCACTGCGCGCAGCGCAGTCGGCGCCGTGAACATCACGTTCACGCGATACGCCGAGGCGACACGCCAGAAGGCCCCGGCATCGGGGGTGCCCACCGGCTTGCCCTCATACAGCACGGTGGTGCATCCATGCGCAAGCGGTCCGTACACAATATAGGAGTGACCCACCACCCAACCGATGTCCGATGCCGCCCAGAACACCTCGCCAGGCTCGACACCGTAGACCGCTGACATGGAGTGCCGAAGCGCGACCAGATGACCACCGGTGTCGCGAACGATCCCCTTGGGCCGGCCGGTGGTCCCGGAGGTATGCAGGATATACAGCGGCGCGGTGGCGGCAACCGGACGGCAGTCAGCGGGCTTGGTCCCGGTGACGGCGCTTTCCCAATCTCGGTGACGGGTCGGATCGAGCGTGGCGCGATGTGCATCCCGCTGCAGCACCAGGCATACGTCGGGGCGAAAGCCACTGCGCGAAAGCGCATCCTCCATGATGGGCAGATACTCGATGACTCGTCCCGGCTCCAGGCCACATGACGCCGTCAGTATCAGGCGCGGCCGGGTATCGGCGATCCGCGCAGCGAGCTCGCCTGCACCGAAGCCACCGAATACCACCACATGCGGGGCGCCCAGGCGCGCGCAGGCCAGCATGGCCATCACTGCCTCCGGCACCAGAGGCATGTAGATCAGCACGCGCTCGCCTGATGCCAGGCCCTGTCCTGCCATCCAGCCGGCGAGCTCCGCCACTCGCCGTTGCAACTCGGCGAAGGTGTACCGCCTGACCTCTCCGGTCATGGCACTGTCGAAGATCAGTGCGGGCTGTTCTGCACGTCCGCTGGCAACGTGTCTGTCCAGGGCCTCATGGCAGGCGTTCAACTCTCCGCCGGCGAACCAGCGCCCGGTCGGGTAGCCGGAGTCGAGCACGCGGTCGAAAGGCCTGGACCAATCCAGCACCGAAGCCTGTTCAGCCCAGTAAGCTGTCGGATCATCGAGCGAGCGGCGATAGCGCTCGCGGTAGCGCTCGTACATGCTCAGTCCTCCAATGCAGCCCTCATCGCAATTCTCCGGCTTCCGCCTCTTTCAGCGCCTTGGAGACCGCCGGCAGGCCCCAGCCGATGATGGTGATCGCCACCGTCAACAGCGAGCCGCCGGCAATCGGGATCGACAGCCATAGACGCCCGGGATCGCCAAACACGAAATCGGTGATCGCCGCCACGGAGAACGGTCCGAGGCCCTGTCCGATCAGGTTTGCGAAAATCAGATACAGCGCGACGACCACCGCCCGCATGCGGTTCGGCGTCAGCAGCGGCAAAGCTGCAGTGCCGGCGCCGAACGGCATCGTGCCAAAGAAGGTGGCCGGGATCAGCAGTGCGAAGGCCAGCTCGCCGGTCGGCATCAGCGGAAAACTCACGACGAACGGCAGCGCACACAGACCAGCGATGAACCCGGTACGAAGATTGGAATCGCGATAGCCTTGCGATGCGAGCCAGTCTGCAAGCCAACCGCCGGCCAGTACGCCAAGCGTACCTACGATGACGAAGTTCAATCCGTAGGCATAGCCGATGTCGGATCGCGACCAGCCATGGATCCGGATGAAGTACTCGGGCGTCCAGGCGCCCAGACCGAACTGCATCGCTGCAAGCAACGAATAGCCGATGAAGATCGCGCCCATCGCGCGACGCTGGCGGATCAAAAATGCAAAGACTTCCCGAAGCGGTGGCATCGGCGCCGCCGAATCGACCAGCTTGCCAAAGCTCGTGCGCAGCGGCTCGCGCACCGTGAACATCAGCAGCACGCAAAGGATGCCCGGCGTCGCTGCAATCAGAAACGCCGCCTGCCACGCACGTACCTCACCTACCAGCGGCATGACGATGCCGTCCGTGGTGGCGACCCGGGCAAGCACTGCACCACCCAGAATCAGCGCGATTCCTGAACCCACGAAACCTGAGCCGAGAAACAGGCTGATCGCACGGCCGAGCTGGTGGCGAGGAAAATAATCCGCCAGCATCGAGTAACCGGCCGGCGTGAGCGTTGCCTCGCCAGCCCCAATCAATGCGCGCATCAGAAACAGCATCATGAAGGTGCCGACCAGACCGGACCCGGCACAGGCCGCTGTCCAGCAGACGATACCGGCCATGATGATCAGCTTGCGGCTGTAGCGATCTGACATGCGACCCAGCGGTATCGCCATCAGGGCATGGAAAAGTGCGAACGCGAAGCCCTGCAGCAGACTGATCTGCACATCGCTGAGTCCGAGGTCGTCCTTCAGCGGCCCGACCAGCAGATTGATGATCTGGCGGTCGATGAAGGCCACGATAGTGGCGAACGACAGTACCGCGCAGACCCACCAGGCATAGGGCGGCGCCCGCCCGATCGTGCCCGGGGCTGCAGGCGGGGAATCCGGGATAGTCACCAGCGCCATCAGCGCGCTGCGTGCCGTGCGCGGATGAGATCGAACGCACGTTCGCCGATCATCATCGCAGCAGCATTCGTATTGCCACTGATCGGCAGGGGGAATATCGAGGCGTCCGCAACGCGCAGCCCCGTGACTCCGCGAACCCGAAGCTGTGGATCGACCACCGAGCGGGAGTCGTCACCCATCCGACAGCTCCCCACCGGGTGGTTGCCGATGAACGCAGTCTCGCGAAGATAGTCCACCCACGCCTCGCGCAAATCGACCGCGGCGCCTGGCAGGCGCTCGCCGAGATTCGCGCCCTCGAACTGACTGGCTGCAAATATCCGCCGGCATAATTCCCCACCGCGGATCAGCGCGTCGACATCCTCGTCCTCGCCCAGCATCGGATAAGTGATGACGGGCGGGCTGCCCGGCTCGGCGTCGCGCAGCGTGATGTGCCCACGTGTTTTCGGGTAGGACACGGTCACCACGGCGGAGACGGCCGGGCGCAGATAGGGCACGATGCCGCCATCCTGATAGGCGAACGCAAACGGTCCGAGCATGATCTGCAGGTCGGGGGCCGACAGGTCGGGAAGAGATCTGACGAATGCGACGCTGTGGGGAAACGGGCTGGTGGCCGGGCCACGGCGTGTCAGCAGCCACCTGGCCATGTGCAGGGCCATGCGCGCGCTGTTGATCTCGGTGTTGTAGGTGCGTTCGGTGACGTCGATGCTGACCATCGCATTCGGATGCTCGCAGAGGTTTGCGCCGACTTCAGGCGCATCGACCCGTACGGGGATTCCCTGCGACTGAAGGTCCGTGCCCGAGCCGATGCCGGCACGCATCAATAGCAGTGGTGAACCGAGCGTACCGGCACAGAGCACCACTTCGGCGGCCGCCCGGACAGTCTCTGCGCGTCCCGCCGAGCGAATCTCGACACCCTCACAACGCAGGTCCTCGAAGATCAGCTGCTGCACGGTGCTGCCGGTGCGAATCGCCAGGTTCGGGCGCTTGCGGGCCGGTCGCAGGTAACCCTGGGCTGCGCTCCAGCGGCTGCCACGCTTTTGTGTGACCTGCGGCTCGGCGATGCCTTCCTGACTCACCCCGTTGTAGTCGGTGTTCCATTTGATCCCGGCAGCCATCGCCGCCTCATTGAACACGCCGGCCAGGCGGTGGGGAGAGCGCAGTGCCTCCACCCGGATGGGTCCCGAGCGACCGCGAAGCTCCGCATCACCGAACGGCGTGGACTCGAGCCGCTTGAAACAGGGCGCGACATCGTCCCAGGACCACCCGGTGCATCCCGCCGCTGACCACGCATCGAAGTCCCTTTGTGCGCCTCGGACGTAGAGCATGCCATTGATGGCACTGGAGCCGCCCAGCACACGTCCGGCGTGCCACATGTCCCGGCGCTCCCCACGGGTCGGATCGGGCTCGGCAAAGTAGCACCAGTCGAACGCCGGATTGCCGATGGCACGGATCAGCGCAGCAGGCACGTGCAGGTATGGCGAGCGATCGCCAGGGCCGCTCTCCAGCAGCAGCACCCGGCAGGTGGGATCTTCAGTCAGACGGCTCGCCAGAGCGCATCCGGCAGAGCCTGCGCCGACGATGATGTAGTCAAACTCGGGCGGCGGCGATGGCCGGGCCTCGCGACCAACCCCCGACCTGGGCGTCACACTGAGTGACCGGCCTTGAGGCTTTTCTGAAAAGTCTCGTACTCGTTGACGTCCTGACGGCGCGCCCGCGTCCATCGCGTGGCAAACCCCCGCGGATACTCGCTGTCATCATCGCGCTTGCCATCGTCACTCCAGATCAATGGAAACAGTGGCCCTTCAGGCGGCTCACCCTCGAGCATCTCATCGAAGCTCACTCCCGCCAGATTGACGCAGTCGGGCCGTGGCGCCCAACGAATGTCGTCGCCGAAGACACGAACGCTCAGCGCGATGCGCCAGTCGTCGGTCGGGTTACCGTGGCTGTAGTGCAGAGTCCAGGGGTGAATCACCAGCATATCGCCGGGCGCCATGTCCCAGGTCAGGAAGCGCACGCCGGGTTTGCCTCGAAGGGCTTCACCGTCCGGGTGGGGCATGCGGTCGGCAGGCTTTATCATCTTGCGGGCATTCGGCGAAAACAGCCAATAAGGCACATCGTCGTGCTGCGTCCCGGCGATACACTCAAGGGAGTTGGCGTGCGTGATCGGCGTGAGCGGAATCCAGATCGACGGCACCATCGTGCCGGACACCGGCCAGCCCATGCGATCGCAGTGCCAGATGGTCTGCTCCGCTGATCGCGGACCCTTGGCGAAGATTTCGTCGAAGAAAAACCGGATCTGCCTCGACCCCAGAGTTCTGCCGGCGGCCTCGCCGAGCGCAGAGGCAAAAACCAGACGCCGGAATTCGGCGATCGTGCGCGACATGTAGCGACCCGGATAGGTCGGCAGCAGTCCGAAATCCTCGTGCTCGAGCAATAGCCGACGAGCCACCGGCAGCATGCGGGTGATCCAGTCAGGATCCAGCACCTGGCGCAGGCATACTACCCCGTCGCGCTGATAGACTTCCCTGTCATCGTCGCTGATCGCACGAATCGGACTGGCATTCAAGCCCATGATCTGGCCTCCAAGAGTCACCAGACTTACGTTCTACAGCCAGTCCAGGGCCAGAGCCAATCGAATTCACGACAGGTGTCATGCATCAGCCGCATTGCGCGTACCGCGCATATCGTCGCGCCCTGCCTCGCGTACGATCTGCATAAGCCGCTCGACTGCGTGGCCCAGGGGCCTGGTGCGCAGATAGATCAAGCCTGCCTGGCGCGTCACGGCCGGCATGTCCACGTCCAGCATGCACACCTGCCCACGCTGCAGTTCCCGGTGCATCACCGCGTGGGAAATCAGGGTCAGGTGGCTGCCGTTGGCCACCAGGGCCTTGAGCAGTGCGAGCGAGTTGGTCTTGAGTGCGTGTGGAGGCGGCAGATCGAAACTGCCGAAAAACTGTGTGAGCAAATCCAGCGAATGGGCCTTGTTGACAATCACCCAGCGCGATGCGGCCAGATCCTTCGGCAGGACCGGCGATATCTCCGCCAGCGGGTGATGGGTCGCCGCGATCATGCGTGCCTGCAGATCCAGAATCGGTTCGACGACGAAATCGTCATCGATCCCTGGCTGTGCAAAATTGGTCAGCGCGAAGTCGATCTGACCGGTGCGCAGCAACGCCACGAGATCCTCGAAATAGCCCTCGGTGACCGTCAGCTCCACATTCGGCAGCTGGGTACTTGCCCGTTGCACGGCTTCATCGGCGATCCAGCCGGCGAACAGCGCGGCGATACCCATCGACACGTGCCCGGCGACGCCCTCGCGGAACATGCGAATCTCCCGCTGGGCACGGTCGCAGTCGTTGAGAATCATGCGGGCGTACTCGAGAAACAGCTCACCCGGTCGGGTAAGGGAAGCACCCTGCGGGCCGCGATCCAGCAGCCGTGTTTCGAGCTGATCCTCCAGCGCCTTGATGCTGCGGGTCAGTGCAGGCTGGCTCAAGTGAACACGTCGCGACGCGCCGGAGAAATTCTTCTCCTCAGCGACCGCGACAAAATGACGCAGCTGACGTAGCTCCATCGGCGCAGTATAACGCCCCTGCATAACGAATGACGCACAACGCATTTTCATTGCCTGCGCCAACCTAGCAGTATGCCGGCATGACAACTTCTGAGACGTTTTCGATCCGGATCCGCTCGCGCCATGGCGAGGCGGACATCCATACCTGCGTTGCCGGTAGCGGCGACCCCGTACTGCTGATTGCCGGCCTGGGAGGCCGCGCAGTGTTCTGGAACGCCCAGGTGGCAGCCCTGGCAAAACGGTTTCGCGTCATTACCCATGACCACCGCGGTACCGGGGCCAGCAGCCGCTCGCCGATCATCTACTCGGCGGAGCAGATGGCCGATGACGTGCTGGCCCTGATGGACGAACTCGACATCGAGCGGGCCCATATCGTCGGTCACTCCACCGGCGGATCCATCGGCCAGTTTCTGACGTTACGGCATCCGGCACGGGTGGCGAGCCTCGTGATGTCGGCGTGCTGGGCTGGACCCACCGAGCTGTTCATCGAAACCTTTCGGCTGCGTCGACAGGTTCTGATCACCCAGGGACCCCAGGCGTATTATTTTCTGGGATCGCTGCTCGCCGCACCGGCGCAGTGGCTGGCAGCCAGCTTTGAATCTCTCGCCGAACACGTCGGCGAGCGTATGACGGAGTTTCCGGGACTGGAGATCGAACTCAGCCGTCTGGCTGCGGTGATGTCGCATGATCTGCGCAATGAACTGGGTAACATCACGACACGCAGTCTGGTCATCGGCGCTGAGGATGACCAGCTCACCTGCTGTGACATGCAGCGCGAGGTCGCCGATCGCATCCCCTCGGCACACCTGGCCCTGCTGCCACACGGAGGGCACTTCTTCCCCGTGACCCGACCGGACGATTACAATGCCCTGTTGCTGGCGTTTCTGGGCGCCCACGCCGTACCACAGCACGATGACGGCCGCAGTGACGGAGCGAGGATATGAGCGATGCTGTGACCGCCCCGTGGGCTGTGGTCATTCAGCCGGAGCACGCGGACTCGTACTGGCAGCCTCTGCCCTCCCGCGGCTACGTGAATGTGGCCTTGCACCCGGGCAATACCCCCTACGACGGTTTCTCGGCCGGCCTGCAGGTGCTGCCTCCAGGCTGCCATGTACGCGAGCACGGGCATCGACAAAACCATGAACTCATCTTTATCGCCGAAGGTGAGGGGTACTGCGAAATCGAGGGCCGTCGCGACGAGCTGCGCGCCGGGACCACCGTATTGTTCGGGCGCCACGCGCGACATGTCATTCACAATACCGGCACAGTCGACATGAGGCTCTACTGGGTGTTCATGCCACCGGGACTCGAGGACTGGTTTTCTGCCATTGGACGACCGCGCACCGCCGGCGATCCCATGCCCGAGCCCTTCCAGCGGCCCGATGACGTCGCAGAGATTCAGGCACGCATGCGTTTCGTCGCGCCGCGTTCCGAACAGGACCGCGGCTAGTGCGGTTGCTGGCGCGCCGGGCACTGGAGCAGGCGCTTCCGGTCGACACCTGCGTCGAGGCGATGGCAGTGGCGATGCGCGCCGTGTCCGCCGGCGAAACCGATGTGCCGCTGCGTACCCACCTGCCCATTCGCGGCACCTCCGGAAAGCTCGTGGTCATGCCCGGCAGTATGGCCGGTCTCGGAGTATTCGGGCTCAAGATCGTCAGCAAGTATCCGCGTCCGGCTGGCAGCCAGCTCGGCTCTCATGTGGGCATGGTGATTCTGTTCGACAGTGAAAGTGGCGTGCCCCTGGCGCTGCTCGAGGGCGGCACGCTCACCGAGATCCGGACGGCCGCCGCGAGTGCGCTGGCCACCCGGCTACTTGCGCGCGAAGACGCCGCAGTGCTTGCGATACTCGGCACGGGCGCACAGGCGGAGCGTCACGCGCTGGCCATCCCCGCTGTGCGGAAGATTCAACACCTCCGACTGTGGGGTCGGACACAGGTCCGTGCGCAGGCTTTGGCTGAACGCCTCAGCGCACAGCTCGATGCCTCGGTGGAGGTCTGCAGCTCGGCTGAAGCGGCGGTGAGGGGTGCCGACGTCATATGCACCACCACATCGTCTCCAACCCCCATCCTGCATGGGCAGTGGCTCTCACCGGGTGCGCACGTCAACCTCGTGGGTGCCGCTGTCCCGACCAGCGCCGAAGCCGACAGTACCTGTCTGCAGCGCGCACGGATCTACGTGGATTCGCGAAGTGCCGCTGCGGCCGAAGCCGGTGAACTTCGCCAGGCGCTGGTTGCTGGCTGCATAGGGGAAGACGCCATCATCGGCGAAATCGGCGAGGTGATGCTCGGAAATATTCCGGGTCGAACCCACCCCGCCCAGATCACCCTGTACAAATCCCTCGGCATGGCCGCCCAGGACCTGGCCGCTGCCCGGGTTGCGCTGCAGGCCGCTACGGCACTCGACCTGGGCGTCGACTTCAATCTCGCGGAGACCTCTGAATGAGCAGCTCACTGACCCTGCAGTTTCTCGATCGTCGACACGGCCACTGGATCGACGGGAAAGCCTTGATCGAGGCCACCCAGGGAACAATCGACGTCATCGATCCGGCGAGCGAGCAGCCGATCTCGCGCATCGCCGCAGGCGGCGAAAGCGAGGTCGATCTTGCGGTTGCTGCAGCACGGCGCGCACTGCACGGACCCTGGGGTGACATGCCCCCCGATGAGCGTACCCGCATCATGCTCAGGTTCGCCGAGCTGGTCGAGGCGCGCGCCGAGATGATCACGGAGCTGGCGATCCTGGACAATGGCATGCCACGGGCCATCGCCGAGAGCTGTGCGCCGTTCTGTTCCCAGTTTCTTCGCTACTACGGTGGCTGGACCAGCAAGATCACAGGCGCGACCATGCCCTCATCGGCGCATGGCAAGCCTCCCAGCCAGTTGCACGCGTACACGCTGCGCGAGCCGGTGGGCGTGGTCGGCGCCATCACGCCCTGGAACTATCCCTACGGCATGGAAATGCTGAAGATCGCACCGGTGCTTGCCACTGGCTGCACGCTGGTGCTAAAGCCGGCAGAAGATGCGCCGCTGGCCGCCCTGCTGTTGGCAGAGCTCGCCAGCGAAGCTGGCGTGCCAGCCGGAGTCTTCAACGTGGTTAACGGCCTGGGCGAGTCCGCCGGCGCGGCAGTCGCTGCGCACGAGGGGATCGACAAGGTGTCTTTCACCGGATCCACCGAAGTCGGTCGCATGATCGTGCATGCCGCGGCCGGCAACCTCAAGAAAGTGTCGCTGGAGTTGGGCGGCAAATCGCCGGTACTGGTGTATCCCGACGCGAACCTGGAATCCGCCGTCCCTGGTGTCGCCATGGCCGCGTTCATGTTGCAGGGTCAGAACTGCGTGTGCGGCAGCCGCGTGTACGCCCATGCCTCGATTGCCCAAGCCCTTGCCCGCGGGGTCGCCGAGTTTGCAGCGTCACTGAAAATCGGCCCCGGCAGCAACCCTGAAAACATGATTGGTCCGCTGATCTCCGCCCGGCAGCGCGAGCGTGTAGAGGGATTCTTTGGCTCGGCTGCCGAGGAAGGCGCGCGCTGCCTGACGGGCGGCGAGCGGACCGGCGAACAGGGATATTTTGTCCGCCCCACCGTATACACCGACTGCACGCCCGACATGCGTATCGTGCGTGAGGAGATTTTCGGACCCGTGCTCGCATTGCAGACTTTCGACAAGGAAACTCCGGAAGAACTCGCGGCTATGGCCAACGACTCGTCCTATGGGCTCTCGGCCAGCATCTGGACACGGGATTTGCGTACGGCGCACACCATGAGCAGGCTGATCGACGCCGGCCAGGTCGGTGTCAACTGCCACGCCGCCATGGACCCCACAATGCCATTCGGCGGCTTCAAACAGTCAGGCTGGGGTCGTGAATTCGGTGCCGATGCACTGGAGCTTTACCTGCGCACGAAGGCCGTCACGGTTACCTGGGACTAGGCCGTGCTTCTGCCCGCGAGCAAACTGCCAGACGTGGGGACCACCATTTTCACGGTGATGTCCAAACTCGCCGCTGAGCATGATGCGATCAACCTGTCGCAGGGCTTCCCGGACTTCGACGGACCCGAAGCACTGCTTGAGCGCGTCAGCCACTACCTCAACCACGGCCACAATCAGTACGCGCCGATGAGCGGCGTGCCGACCCTGCGCGCGGCGATCGCAGAAAAGGTCGTTGCTCTCTATGCACACCGGATCGATGCCGATACCGAGGTGACCGTCACCTCAGGGGCCACCGAGGCCTTGTTCTGCGCGATTCACGCAGTCGTCCGGCCCGGTGACGAGGTGATCATTTTCGATCCGGCTTACGATTCCTACGAACCTGCA
>JBGTIC010000056.1:0-3015 GCA_041745895.1 Gammaproteobacteria bacterium | reverse complement strand
GGCGCCAGGCGGCCTGGCTATCGTTGCTGCTCGCCGTCGTGGTGTTGGCGCTGGTGCGCCTGGCCTCGCCGCTGCTGCCCTGGATCGGTGTGGATGCGGCGATCATTCCGCTGACGCTGGAGTATCTCTACATGCTCGCGTGGGGTGCGCCGGCGATCTGTCTGTACATGAGCCTGCGCTTCATGAGCGAAGGCGTCGGCCATACCTGGCCGATCATGGTGGTGGCGCTGCTCGCCCTGGTCGTCAACGTCTTCGGCAACTGGGTGTTCATGTATGGCAATCTCGGCGCGCCGGCCATGGGGGCGGTGGGCTGTGCGCTGTCCAGTGCGCTGACGATGGGCATGATGCTTGCGGTGATGCTGCTGCTGGTCACGCTCACGCCGCGCTACCGCGCATATCGCTTGTTCGAGCGCCTCGATCCACCGCGGCTGAGGGAAATCGGGGCGATGCTGGCGCTGGGTGTGCCGATTGCCGCCAGCGTGGTTGCAGAGGCAGGGCTTTTCACGGTCACCGCGCTGATGATGGGTGTGCTGGGTGCGGCCACGGTGGCCGGTCACCAGATCGCGATGAACTACGCCTCGACCATGTTCATGATTCCGCTGGCGCTGAGTTCGGCGACCACGGTGCGCGTGGGCCAGGCGCTGGGCGCCGGACAATTCTCCACCGCGCGCTTCCGGGCGAAGACCGGACTGGTGATCTGTGCATCGTTCATGACCTGTTCGGCGGCAGCGATGCTCGTGTTTCGCAGCGAAATCGTCGCCTTGTACACGACCGACGCGGCAGTGGCGCAGGTGGCCATCTCGCTGCTGCTCATGGCCGCGCTGTTCCAGATCGCCGACGGCCTGCAGGTGGGTGCTGCCGGAGCGCTGCGCGGCTATCGCGATACTCGCGTGCCGATGGCGCTGTGCCTGGTGGCGTACTGGCTGATCGGTTTTCCGCTGGCCTGGACGCTTGGCCTCAGGTTTGGCCTGGGCGCGCAGTTCGTCTGGGCGGGCCTGCTGGCGGGTCTGTCCGTCGCCGCCGTCCTGCTGGGATGGCGCCTGACGCGGATCTGGCGCCGGCCGATCGCCGCGCGGCCGTCCGAAGAGGAGTCCGCAGCTGCTGCGCGCGCACCGGTTTAGCGGCTCCAGGTAGCGCAGGGGTTGATTATGGGCG
Source organism: Gammaproteobacteria bacterium (assembly GCA_041745895.1). GTDB lineage: Bacteria > Pseudomonadota > Gammaproteobacteria > Steroidobacterales > PWYM01 > PWYM01. Next base: position 1,860 of record JBGTIC010000056.1, on the reverse strand, counting down.
TACTATACGCCTATATACAATGCGCCTTGATCCACGAGACTGACATGCGAAACATCGCCCGATCGCCGGCAGCAAAGCGCCGCAGTATCAATCTGACCATCCGCGAGGATGTGATCAAGACCGCCCGGGAACTGGACCTGAATACTTCCCGGGCCGCCGAGGCAGGCATTGTTGAGGCGATTCGTCAGGCGCATGCTGCAGCGTGGCGTACTGAAAGCCGTGCTGCGATTGACGCGCACAACGCGCGCGTGCAAAGCGCCGGCGTGCTGTTGACGCCGGATTGGGCTGCGGAAGAGTAGTGGCGCAGTTCGATGTGCATCAGTTCGTGTCACGGGCAGCGCCCCTGGTTGTCGAGGTCCAGTCCAACGTGCTGGAAGATCTGGCCAGTCGCGTCGTCGTGCCACTGGTTCCTGCGCTGAAGGCAGGCTCGGAAGAAGTGCGGCCTTTGAAGCCGCGGATCGTGGTCAACGGCACAGACTACATTTTGATGACCACAGATCTCGGCGCCTTGCCGCGAGCACGTCTCGGACCTGTTGTCGCGAACATCGAGATCGAGCACCGTGGCGACATAACCAACGCGCTGGACTTTCTGATCCTCGGCTTCTGAAGCCGGACCGGGGAAGCGCACGACGAAGCTCCCCGTCCGACGCCGGGTTACTGCCCGAAATTCGGCGCGTCATCGCCAAGATAGGCGTTTTCGTCCGCGGTGTTGGCCCGGCCGAGTACGGCATTGCGGTGTGGAAAGCGCCCGAAACGCTCGATGATGTCATGGTGCAGTTCGGCGAATTCGGCCATGGTCTGGAACGTCTCGCGCCGCGTGTCATCGACCAGCTCAGCCAGGCCGTTGTAGGCCTTCACGGCCAGGGCCTGCACCTTCATATTCTCCGCATGCTGCAGGGGCATATAGAAGAAAGCGCGCTCCAGAGGACTCAAGTGCCGATCCAGCCCCTGACGGATACCATCCAGCGTCAGCGCCAGCGCCTTGCCGTCGTGAACGAACGCAGCGGCGCTGCCGCGATGGATGTTGCGGGGAAACTGATCGAGCAGCAGGATCACCGCCAGTCGCCCGCGGGGGTTGGCGATCCAGTCGCGACGCTGCCCGTTTGCGGCACGCTCAACTTCCTTGCTGAAGGCTTCACGGATTTCGGAGTCGAAGATTTCATCGGAGCCGAACCACTGCTTCATGCGGCTGTCCAGACCCGGTGCGTCGGTCTCCCGGCCCCGGAACCAGAATTCGAGGATGCTGCGCGCCTCCTGGGGAAGTTCAGCCGTGACCCGCTCGTTCAATGCCCGCCTCCGGTTTTTTCGCAGCCTACCGGGGATGTTGCGCCCGCGAAAGCCCTGTGGCTGCGAGGCGTGCATGACGAGTGGGCTGCGCTTACCATGGCGGTCCCAGTGTGAACCGGCGCCGATCCCGTCGCGGCGCGGCGGACACGACTTCATCGAGGTTGCCGATGCACGCCATTGCGTTGTTCCTTGCGCCGCTTCCCAGAATGGCCAGGGTGACGTCCGCGTTCGCCGCCATGCTGGCCCTGTCCGGCTGTGCGCTGCTGCGCCCCGACCTGTCGCCGCCACAGGCCACGCTGGTGGCCGTCGAGCTGACCGAGCTCGGTGTTCGCAGCCAGCGCTTCAGCCTCGTATTCGACCTCGACAATCCCAACAATGTCGCCCTGCCGGTCAGTGAGCTCGGCTATCGGGTGGTCCTTGCAGGCAACGAATTCGCCCAGGGGCGCAGCGAAGGCGCCTTTCGCGTCCCTGCCCGAGGCCGCGAACGGGTGCGCCTGAGTGTCAGCACCGACCTGCTGCGCTCACTCGATCAGCTGCAGGGGCTGGTCAGCGCCGGCGGCCGTGAGGTGAACT
>JBGTIC010000055.1:0-2449 GCA_041745895.1 Gammaproteobacteria bacterium | reverse complement strand
CGGGCCTTGCCGTAGCCAAAGCCCACGCGACCCTGCCCGTCGCCAACGACGGTCAGCGCAGTGAAGCCGAACTGGCGGCCACCCTTGACGACCTTGGCCACGCGGTTGACCGCGACAAGCTTCTCGAGCATGTCGTCATTGCTGCCGCCCTGGTTTCTCTCGACTCGTGCCATATTGCTAAATATCCCTGGTGGTTCAGGCTCAGAACTTGAGCCCGGACTCGCGGGCGGCGTCGGCCAGTGCCTTCACGCGTCCGTGATAACGAAAACCCGAGCGGTCGAATGCGACCTTCTCGACGCCGGCCTCAAGTGCCTTCTGCGCGATGGCGCGGCCGACCGCAGTGGCGGCATCGGCATTGCCCGTACCCTTCAGACCCTCGCGCACGGCGGTCTGCACCGTGGAGGCGGCGGCCACGACGCGACCGGTCTGGCTGTCGATGATCTGCGCATACATGTGCCGGGGCGTGCGATGCACCGTGAGCCTGGGCATGCCGAGGCTGCGGATCTTCACCCTGGCGCGTCTTGCGCGGCGCAGTCGGCTGTCATTTTTGGTCATGGGACGCTACCTGTTCTTAAATCGTGGCGGAAAGATGCAATTCAAGCCCGTGGCTCGCTTACTTCTTCTTCGCCTCCTTGAGTACCACCCGCTCGGTGGAATAGCGCACGCCCTTGCCCTTGTAGGGCTCCGGCGGCCGGTAGGCACGGATCTCGGCGGCCACCTGGCCGACGCGCTGCTTGTCGATGCCCTTGATCAGCACTTCGGTCTGGCTGGGCGTCTCGATGGTGATGCCCTCGGGCACCGGATAGGCCACCGGATGGGAAAAACCCAGCGTCAGGTTCAGGGTCTTGCCCTGAGCCGAGGCGCGATAGCCCACACCGACCAGCTCGAGCTTGCGCTCGAAGCCTTCCGACACACCCGTCACCATGTTGCCCAGCAACGCGCGAACCGTGCCGGCGATGGCCACGTTCGACGGCTTACTGGTCCGATCGGCCACCTGCCACACGCCCTCATCGCTCTTCAGCGTGACGTCCGGATGCAGCTGCATCGACAGGCTGCCTTTCGGGCCCTTCACGGTCACCGTGTCATCCGCCAGGGTGAGATCTACACCCTTGGGCAGCTGGAGGGGCTTTTTGGCGACTCTGGACATGTTCGTTACTCTCAAATCCGAATAGACGGCTAAACCTGCGGGCGACAGCCCATCAGGACACCGTGCAGATGACTTCGCCGCCCTGGCCGCGCTTGCGCGCCTCGCGGTCGCTCATGACGCCATCAGAGGTCGACACGATGGCCACGCCCAGCCCGCCAAGCACCTTGGGCAGTTCGTCCATCGAGCGATAGACGCGCAGGCCCGGGCGACTCACCCGGTCCAGCGTGGCAATGACCGGCTCGCCATTGTGGTACTTCAGCTCCACGGTCAACACCGGCTTGCCATCTTCCTGGCTCTCCGAGAATCCCGTGATGTAGCCTTCGTCCTTCAACACCTTCACGACGGCGCGTTTGACCCGGGAGCCGGGCATGGTCACGGCGACCTTGCGGGCTTTCTGGCCGTTACGCACCCGCGTCAGCAGGTCGGCGATGGGATCGGTCATGCTCATGTTTGCTTCCTGACTCTTGAAAGGCTGGTCTAAGCGACCCGCCTGTTACCAGCTGGCCTTCGACAGACCCGGAATCTCGCCGCGCATCGTGGTCTCGCGCAACTTGTTCCGGCCCAGACCGAACTTGCGATAAAAGCCCTTCGGCCTTCCTGTGATCGCACAGCGATTGCGCTGGCGGGTGGGGCTCGCATCACGCGGCAGCGCATTGAGCTTCGCGATCGCATCGCGGCGCTCGTCCTCGGAGATGCCCGGATTCCTGATCAGGTCCTTGAGCTCCTGACGGCGCACGGCATACTTCTTCGCGGTTTTCTCGCGCTTGACTTCGCGTTCGAGCATCGACTTCTTGGCCATTGTGTTCCTCTCGTCTCTCTGACTGCGGCTTTCAGGCGCGGAACGGGAAGCTGAAGGCTTCCAGCAGGGCCCGGCCCTCGGCGTCATTACGCGCCGTGGTCGTGATCGTGATGTCCATGCCGCGGATCTGATCGATCTGGTCGTAATCGATTTCCGGGAAAATGATCTGTTCGCGCACACCCATGTTGTAGTTGCCGCGACCATCGAAGGACTTGGCACTCAAACCCCGGAAGTCGCGTACGCGCGGCAGAGCCACACTTACCAGGCGGTCCAGAAACTCGTACATTCGCGTGCGGCGCAGCGTGACCTTGCAGCCCACCGGCATGCCGTCGCGGATCTTGAACCCGGCCACCGACTTGCGCGCCAGGCAGATCAGCGGCTTCTGGCCCGCGATCTTCGCCATATCGGACACCGCATGGTCCATGACCTTGCGATCGCCCACGGCTTCGCCGACCCCCATGTTGATGGTGATCTTGGTGATGCGCGGCACTTCCATCGTGTTC
>JBGTIC010000054.1:0-3058 GCA_041745895.1 Gammaproteobacteria bacterium | reverse complement strand
GCCGGGGTTGCCGAGGTTGATGGGGCCGGTGACGGCGTGGTCGGTGTTCATCAGGCGCATGAGGCCTTCGACCAGGTCGTCGACGTAGCAGAAGGAGCGGGTTTGGCTGCCGTCGCCGTAGAGGGTAATGGGCTGATGCTGGAGGGCTGCCATGATGAAGTTGGAGACGACGCGGCCGTCGTTCGGGTGCATGCGGGGGCCGTAGGTGTTGAAGATGCGGGCGACCTTGATGCCCAGGTCGTGCTGGCGGCGATAGTCGAAAAAAAGGGTTTCGGCGCAGCGCTTGCCTTCGTCGTAGCAGGCGCGGGGGCCGATGGGGTTGACGTTGCCGCGGTAGGTTTCGGGCTGGGGGTGGATGGTGGGGTCGCCGTAGACTTCGGACGTGCTGGCCTGGAGGATCCTGGCCTTGGTGCGCTTGGCGAGGCCCAGCATGTTGATGGCGCCGATGACGGAGACCTTGGTGGTCTGGACCGGGTCGCGCTGGTAGTGGATGGGGGAGGCTGGGCAGGCGAGGTTGTAGATCTCGTCGACCTCGACGTAGAGGGGGAAGGTGATGTCGTGGCGCAGCAGCTCGAAGCGGGGGTTTTCGAGCAGGTGGGCCACGTTCATGCGGCGGCCGGTGAAGTAGTTATCGGCAGCCAGCACTTCGTTGCCGGCGTCGAGCAGGCGCTCGCAGAGGTGCGAGCCGACGAAGCCGGCGCCGCCGGTGACGAGGATGCGTTTGGAAGTCAGACTCATGCCCTGCCTCTCGAGCATCGCGGTCGCATGAATCGGGTCTCCCTGGATTGTGGGAAACGCGCGATTGTCGCACACGAAAATGCCTCTGGTAGTCAGGAACATGATGGGTTCCGTCTTGTCGTTATTGTGGACGATGCGGCGGATGATGGTCAGGCTCAAAACCCAAAGGCGATGGTGATAGCCGGACGCGAATCCATTGGCTTTCGTGGGCGATGCGACCGTGCATCTCGCCTTCGGTGTCGGTCTCAGCACGATAGCACCTGGTCTGTGGCCTTTGGGCACGCCAGATCGGCCCCGGTCTCCATCCAAAATGCGCACCGCTCATCTCTTGGTGCCCCATGCTGTTTCGAAATTAGTAGCATATCAGCATAGTCTCAGCTGAAACGTGAGGCGTTCACAACGTCCGGTAGAAGCCATTATGGAGCGGGAGATTATCTGCTATAACCGAGTAGGTGACTGAACCGTCGTGATGAAGGGGCGCATGGGTTCGGCTATGCTCTGTTGACATACTACCGTACCAGGATGCATGCGGCGAAGAGATGAACGAATGCGAGCTAACGCCGGGCGAGTTTGTAGAAGCGGCTGAAGACGCGGCGGAAGTGCTTTATCGTGCCGAACAGACATTTGACTCCTGCGCGCTCTTTGTAGATGCACCAGTCGGTTTTGCGGGTGCCGGCGCGGAACGGATGGGGTGGGATGACCGGCACGACGCCCTGCTTGGCGAGCCAGGCGAGGATGGTGTCGCTGTCATAGGCGCGATTGGCGAGCACCGCTTCGACCGAAACCATCGATACCGTGGCGAGCAGGGTATGGCTTCGGGCGCGTCACCGGACTGGCCCGCCGTCAGGGTGAAGCGGATTGGGTTGCCGAGGCCGTTCTCGAGACCGTGCAGCTTGCTGGAGACCTGCCCCATGAACGCCAAAGGCACTGCTCTCCTTCACTTTTTTGCGCCGGCAGCGCAGGCATTAGCGCGCACCACCGTGCTGTGCAGCACCAGCCACCCAAGGTTGCCGTCGCCGGACAGACGGTCCATCAGCATCTTCCAGACCCCTTTTTCCAGCCCCACTAGTCCAGGCGCCGGGCGAAGCGCTTGTAGACGCTGTTCCATGGACCGAAATCCTCAGGCAACAGCCGCCACGGTGCTCCGGCGCGGGCCATACAAAAGATCGCCCAAAGAAACCCGCGGGTCGGCGCCTCCTGGCCGACATAGATGCCGGGATGGTCCTTTAGGTCCGCCCAGATCCGCTGCCACTCACCGTCCGAAAGCCGTGCTCTGGTGATTGCGCAAAACTCCCTGGTAAAGGCATGTCAGCTGGTTCCAAGCCTGACTTAATCTAAGGGCCAACAGAACCTAGTGGAGATGGAATGGCGCTACGAGAATTGTCCGGTAGACGCATCGGTGTGATCGGGACCGGGTTCATCGCGCGGCATTTCGTCCGCGAGTTGCTGCGTCGCAGCGACTGGGCCCTCGCCGGCGTGTTGACCCGACGCGCGCTCGATCGGGTCGACGGCTTTCCCGATGGCTGTCTGACGCAGAGCCCAGAGGCACTGCTCGAGGCCGCCGACATCGTCTTCGAATGCACCGGCGATGTGCCGCATGCAGCACGGCTCGCCGGTGTGGTTCTCGACTCGGGCCGGCCACTGGTCACCCTCGATGCCGAGTTCCACGTGGCGCTTGGTGCCGCCTTCGTCGGACGCGGCTATCTCACCGAGGCCGAGGGTGATCAGCCGGGCTCGACCGCACGGCTTGCCCTGGAGGCCCGCCAGATGGGGTTTCGGCCGCTGGTCTACGGCAACATGAAGGGCTTTTTGAATCACACCCCGACGCCGGAGGAGATGGGCTATTGGGCGCGGCGGCAGGGGATCAGCCTGCCGATGGTCACGGCGTTTACCGATGGCACCAAGCTGCAGATCGAGCAGTGCCTGATCGGCAATTTCGAGGGTGCGGACATCGCTCAGGAGGGGCTCTCTGGGCTCGCCACCGCGGATCTTGTCGGCGCCTCGCAGATCTTTGGGGAGAAGGCGGTGCAGCACGGCTGGCCACTCACTGACTACATCATCGACCGGGGACTGCCGCACGGGGTGTTCGTTGTCGCCGAGCACGATCCCGGCCAAGCCGCGGCGCTGCGCCATTTGAAGATGGGTGAGGGGCCCTATTACGTCCTTGAGCAGCCGACCGCGCTCGTGCATCTCGAGGTCTTTCGCACGCTCGAGCGCGTCATCGGAGGCGCACCAGCCTTGTTGCACAACACTGCGACGCCACGGCTGTCGGTGGCGGCCGTGGCCAAGCGCGCGCTCCTGCCTGGCGAGCAGATCGCGC
>JBGTIC010000053.1:0-1656 GCA_041745895.1 Gammaproteobacteria bacterium | reverse complement strand
GCGGCTTGCGGGGTGATTCGAGCGGCTCGGAGGCTCCATCGCACCCGGATCACGGGCGCCGTGGCTCTTTTGGTATGTGCCGAGCGCCGATTTTTTGGATTTCGCCCAGCCGCTATCTTCCGGCGTTCGCCGGAGTCTGCTGGGTGGAGAAAGGCCCTGCTTCAGGCAAGAGTCGGAGGTCGTGCTAGGTAGAGCAGCTCGGTAACCCGATGCAGCAGGCCCTTGATCGGACAAGCGCTGGGCAGATGCAATTTGATCCGGTCTTTGTATTGCACCACCCGGACTGCCAGCTTGAATAGCTTGAGGATGATGCTGATCGGCTGTGCCCTCGCCAGTTCGGTATGGCACAAGGTGTTCTCGCGAAGGCTGTGGATGAGACTGTAGGCGGCGCAGGCATAGAACAGGCGCAGATGGTTGGCGAGGAAGCCGTGATCGGAGGTTCGGTCGCTGCCGAGGTCGTTCTTGATCGCCTTGATGAAATTCTCGTCCTGCCCACGAGCGCAATACAGATCCCGGTACAGGAGCTCCGGCGTCGGATCGGTGAGCGAGGTCACGACAAAGCGCGGGTTGTCGCCCAGGCTCATGACCTCGGCCTTGAGGACCACCCGCCAGGTACGCGACCAGGAGCCGGCTCGGTAGTCCACCTCCTCATACAAGCGTGTCGCAGCAGGTGCCGACTGGCCGAGTCGGCGCGCATTGATGCAGCGCTGCCCGTGCAGAGTGCGAGCCCGTTGCAGCAGCGGCATGGCCTTGGGTGTCAGCGCCTGATTGCCGACCAGACCGAACAGGAAGTCCATCCGCTCGTCGCCCTCGCACAGCGCCATCAGCTCGGGGTTGGCGAAGTGGCCATCGCCGCGAAGCAGGATGTGCGTGTCCGGCCAGGCCTGCCGCAGTCGCTGCACCACGCGGCCGATGATTGCTGCGTTCTCGCGACCGGTGGGCCTCTTGCCGGGGCGCAGTACGGCGGTGATGAGCTTGCCCGAGAGCCCCTCGAAGAGAAACAGCGGCAGGTAGCAATGACTGCGATAGTGGTGGTTATAGAACGCCAGCTCCTGCTGGCCATGGGTGCGGTCCTCGGAGTGGTCCATGTCCAGCACGATCATGTCTGGTGGCGTGGCGTAGCTGGCGACGAAAGCATCCACGAATGCCTGCGCCAGACGGTAGATATCCTTGCGGGTCATCCCGTTCTCAAGCCGCGAAAAGGTGGGGCCGGACGCCAGCTCGTTGCCAGTATCAAGCGGCGCGCGTTCGGCGGCCAGTTTGAAGACCGGATCGTGACGCAGACTGTTGGCATCGTTGCCATCGGCGTAGCCGCAGGCGGTCTGGAAGACCCGCTGGCGGAGCAGATCTCTGAGACTGTGGTCGATATAGGAGGCGTGCCGCTGATCGCGGATCGCCGAGGTCAATCGGTTGATCAAGCCAGTCTGTCGGTCGGTGCCATGTAACAGCAGCGCACCGAAGTCGCTGGACAGCGCGCCACCGTCGAAATCGCCTCGAACGGTGAAGCCCGCGGTGCTGGGAAAGCGCAACTGGGTCGGGGTAGACTGATCCATGGGCGGCCTCGTCTTTGCTTCGTCCGAAGCGTTATTGGCGTAACCCCAATTATATCAATGGGATGGACGAGGTTCGCCCCCTTTTACGAAAAATCCGGGCTAG
>JBGTIC010000052.1:0-5559 GCA_041745895.1 Gammaproteobacteria bacterium | reverse complement strand
CGCCGGCGCCGGGCGCTGGACCGGCTTCCTTGCACTGATCTTCCCGGTGCTTGGCGCGTACTGGCTCGCCAGCACGTCTGTCATGCCGTCCTGGCTGCTGGTGTTGCGCGAAGGCATCATCTTCGGCGCGATGGGAGGACTGGTGGGCGCGACGGCGATCTACCTTTACTTCACCGTGGTCAATCCGGGTTTCAGCATCGATGGCCAGACTGTTGATGCGGGCACGCAGGCGCTGATCGGGTTCGTCGGTTCGCTCGTGCTGGGCCCAATCCTGACCCTCATCATGGCGGCTATGGTCCAACGAAGGAGCCAGGCTCATGGCTGACGGATTCGAAGCGATCTTCGCCCGCCTGCGGGCCATCATGGTCAAGGCGGCTCCGAAGATGGTCGTGACCAAGGATTCACCCGGCGCGCTGGAACTGCGGACGCCTGCAATCGACCCGAAGACCAAGCAGCCCGGCTGGTTCGGCACCGTGACGATCAAGAAGTCATACGTCGCCTACCACCTGATTCCGCTCTACTCCGAGCCCACGCTGGGCGACGCCATCTCGCCGGAACTGACCAAGCGCAAACAGGGCAAAACCTGCTTCAACTTCGCCCGCAGCGATGAGAGCTTGTTTGGTGAGCTGGAACGGCTGACCAAAGCCTGCGCCGCCGCGGTTTGACCGATGACGCGTGCCATTGAGCTCATGCGAAACGCCAGCGAGCCGAGCATCTCCGCCGCGCGATCTGTTCAAACCATCGGGCCAGCGCTGTCCGAGGCTGCGGAAGAGCTGGGCACGCTCAATGCCAGGTTGCCGTCTTCCCATCGGAGTATAGGAATGGCAAGGACCATCACCCAACTCGGGACGCTTGCTCTCGCGCTGTGCCTCGGCCCGGCGAACGCCGTCGCGCCGTTGATCCCGGTAGAAGACTTCTCCCGCGGCCCCGCCGTGGCTGGGGCCCATCTCTCTCCGCAGGGCGACAGGATCGCAATGCTGCAGACTGTGGATGGGCGAAGCGCGATAGTGCTAACCGACGGCCTGGGCAAGAACGCGCGATTGCGTTACCGGGATCCCGAGCGCTCGATCGGCAATGTCACGTGGTCGGGGTCAGGAAGATGGCTGTACTTCTTCCAGGACAAGGGCGGAGACGAAGGTTTCCATCTGTTTGCGCTTGACCCACTCACAGGCGACCCGCCGAAGGACATGACTCCATTCAAAGGCGTTACGGCCGAATTGATCCGGAGCCCGGCGGCATCCGATGCCGTCCTCGTTTCACTTAATCAGCGCAACCCCTCCTATCCCGATGCTTATCGAGTAGACCTTGCCAGCGGCAAGCTTACGGAACTGGTGCGCAATCCCGATCGCTTCGTCGATTTCTTTGCGGGAAACGACGGGAGAATAGCGGCTGCATCTGCTATCGAGTCGGATGGTGCACTGACACTACATCGGCCGGCTGGCAGTGAGTGGGAGGAGATATACCGCGCGCCTCCCACTGAGCGCATGAAGGTGCTAACGGTGGATCCCCAGACCGGACGCTTGATCATCCGGACCAACCGAGGAAGGGAGAAGGAGGAGTTCTCGTCGCTGGACCTTGATACGCAGGCGACTCTGCCACTTGTTGCCCATCCTTGCGGTCGCTTTGACGCCGAGGACGTGGTGATCGGGGCGGGAACCATCCTTGGTGGAAGTTGCTTCGAGGAAGCTGCAACCTTGTGGTCCCAAGACGGCATCTTCGGGAACGCCATAGACCAGGCGCGCGAGTCGGTCGGCAATGACGCAGGACTCTGGTGGGAAAGCGCATCCCGCGATCTATCCTCAATCGTCTTTTTCACGAACAAGGGCGATGACCCGGGACGCTTCCTGATCTGGAGGCAAGGCCAGGGCATCGAAGAACTCGCAACGGCCCGGCCTTGGCTCAATCCGAAGTACCTGACGCCGACCCGCGCCATATGGATGGAGGCGCGCGACGGCCTTCCGCTGCTTGTCTATGTGACTCGTCCCGCCGGGGCAGGTAAAGCGGGCCCAGCCGTCATCGCAATCCATGGAGGCCCTTGGGCGCGCGACTTCGGCGGGTTTGAGAGCGAAACGCAACTTCTGGCCAACCGCGGATATACCGTCGTGCAAGTCAATTTCAGGGGATCCACCGGCCTGGGCAAAAAGACCTTCGACGCAGGCGTCGGCCAGTTCGGCCGAAAAATGAGCGACGATATCGACGACGTCGCTTCGGCACTTGGCAAGGCCGGGGAGATCGACCCAAAGCGCATATGTCTTCTGGGTGGCTCGTATGGCGGTTACGCAACGCTCATGGGTCTCGCGCGAGGTACAGTTGTCTATCGATGCGGGATCAACTATGCGGGTCCTGCCGACTTGGCCACTCTCATTGGCGCCTTCCCTCAGTCATGGAAACCTTATCTGCCACGCTCTTGGTATCGCTTTGTTGGCGATCCCTCGGATCCTGATCAAAAGCGCAACATGGACGAGCGATCGCCCATCAACTTGGCTCATCGCATTAGTGCCCCGCTTCTCATCTTCCAGGGCCTGAATGATCCCCGCGTGCGCAAGGAACAGTCCGACACTATTGTTTGTTCGATGCGCTCACGCGGTGTAGAGGTGGACTACCTGTTGGCCACAAATGAGGGGCACAGTTTTGCCAATGAAGAGACCCGCCTCGCGGTCAACCTCTCGATGGAGGAATTTTTGGCGAGGCATCTTGGCGGACGTGCCCAAACTGACGTGAAACCGGGAACGCGTGCAGCACGGGAGCACCTCCTGGCCAATGGCCGATCGCAGCTGCTCTGCTCGCAAGACTCTAACTGAGGAGAGTTTTATGGCACTGCCCGAAGACACGTCCCGACGACGGCTCGTGGTGAGCGGTCTTTCGGCCTTGGTTACCGCTGCCATGACGCCAGCCTTTGCTCAGACGGCAAAGGGTGTGATGCCTCCTGTTGAGGCACGGCCAGCAATCAACTGGGAGGACTTCCTCAGAGCTTTTCGGCCTGAGGCGGTACGGTTGCTGAAAGAGCAGCGGGTCGCCCCCGAATCGTATATCCGGAGACTTAGCAGTGAGGTTATATCTGTCTCTGGAATACCCGAGGTTGCTCTCAAGCCTATTCCGTGGATGCGACCGGAAATGCGCTTTGCAGTCTTGGCTCCAGGGGTGCCCTTCATGGCCACGCAATGGGCAATGGAGCCCGAGGCGCAGCAGCCTTGCCACAATCACCCTAACGCGAGCATTTGCACACTGGTGACGCACGGTGAGCTGCTAATGGAGAACTTCGAGATCGACGGTGCCAGCGACGTTCCCAGATTTGGCGAGAAGGTCGTGGTGCGCTTGACGCGACGGGAACGCCTCGTGGCGGGCCGTACCAGTGTACTTACGCACGGCGAGAACAACCTCCACCGCCTAACTGCGGGACCGCAAGGCGCCAGGGGGATTGATCTGAACACGCTGCACGGAGAACAAGCGCCTTTTGGCTATCTGCGCCTAACGCCAGTTTCTGCAGGCGTCGACTCGTTTGAGGGCACCTGGTATGACCCATCGGTTTAGATGCCTTTTAGCTCCGATTTTCCTTGCCGTGCTGACGGCTGCCGCCCAGCACAATCCGGCGGCAGATGACCCCATTCACCCCGGAGTCTTATTGGTGCACGGCTGGGCAAGTGACTCGTCTGTCTGGACGAAAGTCCAAGAGTCACTCGACTCCGTTGGACTAGCGGTCGACCTCCCCGGCCATGGCGCGAACTCGAACTATGTTGGGGACTGGTCAATCGATCAGTTTGCCTGGGCACTGGAAGCCGAGCGTGAGCGGCGTGGCGACAGGTGCTTGCTCCTTGTAGGCCACAGCAATGGCGCCTATGTGGTTCAACGGTACGCGCAACTATTTCCCGAGCGCGTAGCGGCGATAATCGTGGTCGAGGGCACCTACATCGTCCCGTTCAAAGCGAACGATGTCCCAAAAATTAGAGACAGCATCCAATCCAACTGGAGGGCAATGGTCGAGGCACCGCCTGGCTTGACCAACGCGCAACCGGCGACTCAAGCCGCTGTAAAGACGATGATGACCAGGGCCCGGCTTTCGACGGCAATTGGCACAATGGAAATGCTGGCACCCGTATCCGCTCAGCCTGTTCAGCGAATCAGCGCTCCCACGACCTTCATGCTTGCCGAGTCACCAGCCTGGACTGCAGATCATCTCGAGCAATTGAGAGAGATTGCGCCCGACGCTGAGTTCATATCACTAGGCGCCATCAGCCACTTTGCCCCGCTAGATGCCCCCGCACCAATAGCTAGGACCATAGAGCGCGTCCGAGATAGCGCATCGTGCACCTGCAAAGAAAATGCATTGCCCTGATTCCTACGCTAGTTCGGCCTGAAGGAGTGCTGGACAAATCACGCAGTTCATATCTGTCATGTCGGCATAGCCCGTTTTCCTTGTTTTAGGTTGGGCGCCAGTCGGAATAGGGGCAAGCTGGACGTGGTTCTCGGCGACGACAGCACATCGAGCATCGTGCTGATCAACGAGGGCGATGGCCGCACGTTCACCGCCACCCGCCTCGGGGGGGGAGACGGCGCGGTCTATGGCTTGGCCATTGGCGACGTCACCGGCGATGACTGCCCCGACATCGTCGCCGCGCGTTCCCATGCCCGCAGCAATCCCTACATCAACGCCTGCGGTGAATAGGCGCGGGGGTCTCTGTTTGGCGCAATAGGCCCCAGATGTGGCGCAATGTCAAAAGACTGGCGCAATCGTGGCGCAATGGACGGGCGATTCCCTTTGCGGATGTGGCATCCGGCTACAGGTGTTTGCCGAAGAAGCTGGCTAGCTCCAACGTCGACCTCACCCGATTAACCTGCTTCCTCCACCCATGCCCCTCATCCTCAAACAAGACGTACTCCACCGGCACGTCCCGCTTCTTCAGCGCCTCCACCACCTGCTCCGCCTCCACCACCGGCACGTTGGTGTCGTTGGCGCCGTGCATCACCAGCAGGGGGGTCTTCACCCGGTCCAGCTTGTGGATCGGGGACAGGTCGCGCAGCAGCTGGCGCTGGGTCTTGGGGTCGCCGTATTCGCTGGTGCTGATGGCGCCCATCCACGGGGTGCTCTGGGTCAAGGGTCCACCAAGGTAACGCAGCCCCTCCCAACTTCCGGCCGGTGGCCCCTTGGGATCGGCCCTGTCACATCCCTTGCCCCCACTCGTTCTACCCCCGTAGCTTCCCACCGAGCACGGCCATGACCCCCGAATTCCTCAACACCCTGATCGCCCGCGACCTGCCCGCCGCCCAGCAGGGCGACACGGTCGCCTTCGGTCGCCTGGTCTCGGCCACCCAGCGCATGGTTGCCAGCGTGGCGCTGGCCGTCACCCGGGACGTGCAGACCAGCGAGGACATCGCCCAGGACACCTTTCTGACCGCCTGGCAGCGGCTGTCGCAGCTGGGCAGTCCCGGTGGGTTCCTGCCCTGGCTGCGGCAGGTGGCGCGCAACCGGGCCATCGACCATGTGCGTGCGCGGCGCTACCAGGCGACGCCGGTGGATCCGCTGGACCAGCTGGCGGCCATAGCGGCTGACGCGGGGTCCGG
>JBGTIC010000051.1:0-8100 GCA_041745895.1 Gammaproteobacteria bacterium | reverse complement strand
GGCCTCAGCCGCATCGCCGGCCAGCGCCGCCGCACACATGCGCTGCATCCGCGCCGGGGCCACGTTGGCGGTGACCGAGATCACCCCGTCGCCACCGGCGAGGATGAACTCGCGCGTGGTGGCGTCATCACCGCTGTAAAGACCAAAGTCCGCGCCGCAGAGTTCCCGCAGCCGCGGCACGCGGCGCAGATCGCCCGTGGCCTCCTTCACCGCGGTGATGCGAGGATGGCTGGCCAGTCGGCCCACGGTTTCGGGCAGCAGATCCACGGCCGTGCGGCCCGGCACGTTGTAGAGAATGACCGGCTTGTCGACAGCGTCTGCCACAGCGACATAATGCCGGTAGAGGCCCTCCTGGGTGGGCTTGTTGTAGTAGGGCGTGACCAGCAGAAATGCGGCGATATCGAGATCACCCACCGCCACGGACAGATCCAGCGTCTGGGCCGTGGAGTTGGAGCCGGTGCCGGCGATAATCGGCAGACGCCCATTTGCCAGTTCCACTGCCCTGGCGATCAGAGCGATATGCTCTTCGCGGCGCAGCGTCGCAGACTCACCCGTAGTACCGGCAATGACCAGCCCTTTGGTGCCAGCCTCCACATGAAACTCGATCAGGCCGGCCAGCGCCCGATCATCCACGCCGCCCTGCGTATCCATCGGCGTGACCAACGCCACCAGGCTGCCCTGCAACATCTGCAATTCCACGGTTTTGCGCGTCAAGCCCGGCATGGTACTCACCCGGCAAAGCGCCACGCAAGCTGCCTTGCGCGCAGGTACAATCACGGTACACTTGCGACCAGTCCTATGAGCGCTCTTTCCCAGCCACTTTCGCAACCCAGGCCCGCCATGGAGCAATTGCTCGTTTTGTCCGCAGTTGGCTCCGATCGCAAGGGCGTCGTGCGCGACCTCACCCGCATCGTGCTGGACTGCGGTGGCAACATCCTGGAAAGCCGTATGACCGCACTGGCCGCCGAGTTTGCGGTGCTGATGCTGATCTCCGGCAAGTGGCACACACTCAACCGCCTCGAGAAGGAACTCGACCGACTGGCCGAAAGCGGGCAGCTCAACATCCAGCTCAAACGCACCGAGGCGCGCGGCATGCGCGACAGCCTCCTGCCCTACGCGGTTGACGTGGTGTGCCTGGATCAGCCCGGTATCGTTCACAACCTGGCCGGCTTCTATGCGGCACGTGATATCGAGATCGCCGAACTCAACACCCGCAGCTACGCCGCCGCCCACACTGGCGCGCCGATGTTTTCGGTACAGATGACCGTGAACATCCCCTCCTCGGTGCATATCTCTGCGCTTCGCGAGGAGTTCATGGATTTCTGTGACCAGCTCAACCTCGATGCGATCATGGAGCCAGTCAAGGGGTGAACGGTGCTTCGCGGCCAAGTCCGCATGCCGGGCGTCATTCCCACGCGTCACGGAGTAGATCCATGAGTCAACTTGCAGTCGGCAGAAAAGTGCCGGAATTCACCGCTACCGCCACCGGCGACCAGACCATCAGCCTCGCCGATCTGAAAGGCAAAAAGCTTGTGCTGTACTTCTACCCGAAGGACAACACGCCCGGCTGCACGACCCAGGGTCAGGATTTCGCCGCAAGTCATGCCAAATTCAAGCGTGCCGGCGCTGTGGTGCTCGGCGTGTCGCGCGACAGCCTGAAGTCGCATCAGAACTTCCGCACGAAATTTGATTTCCCCTTCGACCTGATTTCGGATGCCGACGAATCGCTGTGCACGCTCTTCGGCGTGATCAAGGAAAAGAACATGTACGGACGCAAGGTGATGGGTGTGGAGCGCAGTACCTTTCTGATTGACGCTGACGGGAAGCTTGCGCGGGAATGGCGCGGCGTCAAGGTCAAGGATCATGTCGAGGAGGTCCTAGCGGCCGTCAAGGCGCTTTAGGTGACGCCGCGCGCGAAGGCGCGTGCCGGCAGCGAGGCCCGCAAGGTCTTCGTGCTCGACACCAACGTGCTGATGGACGACCCGGCGGCAATCTTCCGATTCGCCGAGCACGATATCTATATTCCGATGGTGGTCCTCGAGGAACTCGACGCCGCCAAGAAGGGCATGTCGGACGTTGCGCGAAACGCGCGACAGGCCAGCCGGTTTCTGGATGACCTGGTCAGTGCCGCCAGCGGCACGCCGCTGGGCGATGGGCTGGCGCTGCCCGACGCCGGCGCAGGCAACCGCCCTGCTGGCGGACCACGCGGGCGCCTGTTCTTCCAGATCCGCATCCTCGAGGATCGACTGCGCGAGCTGCCACTGCGCAACATCGCCGACAACGTCATTCTGGGTGCTGTGCTGGGTGTGCAGGAAGAGCGGCCCGAGGACCTGGTCATCCTGGTCTCCAAGGACATCAACCTGCGCATCAAGGCCACCGTGCTGGGCATCGCTGCGGAAGACTATCTGAGCGACACCGCGCTGGAAGATGCCGACATGCTCGCCACCGGTGTGGAGGCCCTCCCGGCGGATTTCTGGGACGTACTTGGTGATGGCCTGGAGTCCTGGCAGGAAGACGGACGCAGTCTGTATCGACTGCACGGTGAGCAGGTGCGTGGCTGGCACGCCAACGACTGCCTGTACGCACCGGCGCGGGCGCAGTCTTCACGCAGCTTCGAGGCCGTCGTACGCGAAGTCGAGCACGACACCGCGGTACTGGAAGTGGTCCAGGACTTTCGCAGTGAACGACACGCCGTGTGGGGCATTCGCGCACGCAATCGGGAGCAGAATTTCGCGCTCAACCTGCTGATGGACCCGGAGGTCGATCTGGTCACCATCCTGGGGGCTGCGGGCACCGGCAAGACGCTGCTGACACTGGCTGCCGGGCTGTCGCAGACGCTGGATCTCAACCGCTACAGCGAGATCATCATGACGCGGGTGACCATTCCGCTGGGCGACGACATCGGCTTCCTTCCGGGCACCGAGGAAGAGAAGATGGAGCCGTGGATGGGGGCGCTGATGGATAACCTCGAGGTGCTGGCCAAGCCCACCGAGGGTGGCGACTGGGGTCGCGCAGCCACCCAGGACCTGCTGCGCAACCGCATCAAGATCCGCTCGATGAATTTCATGCGCGGGCGCACTTTCCTCAATCGCTTCGTCATCATCGATGAGGCACAGAACCTCACGTCCAAGCAGATGAAAGCGCTGGTGACCCGGGCAGGCCCCGGCACCAAGATGGTGTGCCTTGGCAACCTTGCCCAGATCGACACGCCATATCTGACCGAATCCACGTCCGGATTGACCTACCTCGTCAGTCGATTCCGCGAATGGCCGCATGCGGGGCACATCACGCTGATGCGTGGTGAGCGCTCGCGGCTGGCCGATTTTGCGTCGGACAAGCTCTAGTACCGCGCAGTCCAGATACGCGCAAGCCGGCTGCCCGGGCGGCTTCGCGGCGTCGGCATCCGGGGCCGGGTCGCGGACGTATAATCAGGCCATGAGCTTCCCCGGAACTGCCACACCGCGAACAGGGTCATACGGCGCATTGACCGGCTGCCGATGGACCGCTTTGTGACCCACCTGCTGCGTGCTCTCGTGCTGCTGCTGGTCAGCCCTGGACTGGTGCTGGCCAATCCGATGAACCTGCCGGACATGGGCAGCCCGTCGGACGCCGCCCTGTCGAAGGACCGCGAAGCCCAGATCGGCCGCATGGTGCTGCGCCAACTGCGCGATGCCGGCATGGTGATGGAAGATCCGCTGGTCGACGAGTACATCCAGAACCTCGGCCAGCGGCTGGCCGGCCATGCACACGACGGGGATTTCCGCTTCCGCTTCTTCGTCGTCGACGACGGGGCGATCAACGCCTTTGCGATGCCGGGCGGCTATATCGGCATCAACCGCGGCCTGATCGAGGCCAGCCGCAACGAAAGCGAACTTGCCGGCGTCGTCGCCCATGAGATCGCACACGTCACCCAGCGCCACATCTCGCGCTCGATTGCCGCCAGTCAGCGCACCTCGATCATCGCAGCCGCCGCCATGCTGGCAGCCGTCGTACTCGGGGCCGCCGCCGGGGGCGATGCCGCGATGGGCGCGATGGCGATGGGTCAGTCCTATGCCATCGAGCAGCAGATCGCGCACACCCGCGCGAATGAATACGAAGCCGATCGCATCGGTATTGGCGTACTGGCCTCCGCCGGCTTCGATCCGGAGGGCATGCCGCGCTTCTTCGAGGTACTGCAGCGCCGCTACGGTCTGGCCACGGCCGGGGTTCCGGAGTTCCTGCGCACCCACCCCGTGACCACCGACCGCATCGCCGAAGGCTTGAGTCGCGCTCGTCAGCTCGAGCGCCCCGATCAGGCTGAAGACTCGCTGAGCTACCGGCTCACCAAGGCGCGCCTGCGTGTACTTGCAAGCGCCACGCCGGAGGCCGCACGCAACTGGTTCGAAGACGAAAAGCGCCGCACCGACGAAACCGACCCGGGCCTCGAATACGGCCTGGCGCTGGCCAGCCTCAGGCAGGGGCAGTCGGATCTGGCGCTGCTGTCGTTCGGCAGCAAGGTCGAGGCGCAGCCCGAGGTCATCCAGTATCACATCGGCCTTGCCCAGGCCTACCAGGCCACCAATGACCTGCCCCAGGCCCTCAGTGTCTATGAAAACGCGGTGAGGCTGTTTCCGCGCAATCTGCCGCTGGTCATCCATTACGCCGAGGCGCTGCTCAGCGACAATCGTGCCACCGAAGCGCATGGCATCCTGCTTGATCTGCTCAATACAGTGCCGCCGACCCCTGAGCAGATCCGTCTGATTGCGATGGCCGCCAGCGCATCGGGAGAAGTGGCAGAGGCGCATTACTATATGGCCGAGTATCACATCGTGAATGGCAACGCACCGCTCGCGGTGAACCAGTTGCGCATGGCCCTCGCCGCACCTACCTTGAACCCGGTGCAGCGCGCGCGCTTCGAGGCCAGGATCGAGTGGATTTTCGACAACGTACCAGACGAACTTCGCCGCGAACTCGAACGACAGATGCGCATGCCCGAGGGTAGCGTCCCTCGCTGACGCCCCGGCATGTGGATTTCCGGGGCAGGCTCCTCTAGAGTGTGCGGCTGTTTTTCCGACGCACCCACGTGACGTCGTGGTTTTCCCGCAACGGACATTTCACTATGTATCGCCTGTCGGCCTCAGTCTTTCTGATCCTGTCTGTGCTCGTCGGCACGAGCGCATGCGCCAGCACACCCCGCGATGCGCAGACCAGCGCTGCGATCGATGGCAGGGAGGTGCCCGCGCGCCCGCGCAACATCGATCCGCTGGAGCCGATCAATCGGTTCAACTACCGAGTGCACCGTATCGGTGATCGCTTCGTGCTGCGCCCCGCAGCGCGTGTCTATCAGAACGTCACACCCAGGCCGGTGCGCACCGGCGTGGGTAATTTTCTGCGTAACCTCGGCATGCCCATCGTCATCGTCAACAGCATGCTGCAGGGCAAGTTCAGTCAGGCGGTCGACGATACGGGGCGTTTTCTGGTGAATTCGACGATCGGCCTGGCCGGTCTGGTCGACGTTGCATCTTACGCGGGTCTGGAGCGGGCAAACGAGGATTTCGGTCAGACACTGGGCGTGTGGGGCGTAGCTTCGGGTCCCTATGTGTTCATTCCGTTTATCGGACCCACAACGTTTCGCGATGGCGTCGGCACCGCCGTGGACGCGCTTACCCATCCGCTGTTCTACTACAACAACTCCAGCGTGCGCGACAAGTTGGCCATCCTGGCGGCCGTGGATGCTCGTGCCGGGTTTTTGTCACTCGACGGCAATATTGACAGTGCGGCAGACCCCTACCTGTTCATCCGCGACGCCTACCTGCAACGCCGCGAGTTCCTGATCCACGACGGCAATCCGCCACAGAATGATTTCTACGACCTCTACGATCTGGATGACCTCGACGATCTCGATGCGCCTGAAGACCCTTGAGGGTCGGTCCGGACCTGCCGCAGCGACTCTGGCGCCGCCGCCGCCCCGCTAGCGACGCCGCAGCTCGAAGGGATTGCCGAGATAGAAATAGAAGCTGCCCTGGCCGCGGTCATTACGACCCCAGGCGAGATAAACCGGACCCAGGATGGTATCCAGCCCCAGGAAAGCAGCCGCAGAGAACAGCAGGTCGTCGGCGGCCATGTCGCCGCGATCCGCCCACACATTGCCTGCCTCGAATGATAGCCCGGCGTACATAGGCAGAAAGCGCAGGTCTCCGATACGCCGGTACAAGGCCACACCGCCGACGGCAGACTGCGGTCCGCTCAGCGCACCAGGTGCCAGGCCAGACAGGGCACCGAAACCGCCGGCGCGATACTCGCGTGCCAGCGGCAACGCATCGCCCCATGACAGCTCCAGCCTGCCGCGCGCGAGCACCGTCCAGCGTTCCATCGTCATCGCGCCGGTGCCCGCAAGTTCGAAGGTTTCCCAGCGACTGTTGCCTCCCAGACCCGTGAAGGCCCTGGCCAGACGCGCCTCGGCAAGGACACCGCGGTCAGGAAAGTTGACGTTGTTCAGGCTGTCGTAAACCCCTGCGAGGCCAAGCATCGCGATACGCGCGCTGCCATGTGTCGGGCCGGACTGTCCACGCAGCACCGAGACTGAGTCCGTCGCACGCTCCAGTTCGGCTCGCAACTGCAAGCGGTTGTCGAAATTGCGCCCCAGCGCCAGGCGTGCGCTGGACGTGCGCAGCTCGACGGTGCCCACCCCACGCAGGTCCTCGAACATATCGCGACGCCAGACATCGTAGGCCAGCGTCGGCTGGACGAACCAGGCGGCGCTGGAGTCGAGCGGCTGATAGAGATCGAACTCCGCGCCTGCACGCTGACCGATACCTGCGCGTACGCGCACTTCACCGCCGAGCTGATTGATGGCATTTCGCGTATATGCCATGCCCAAGGTAAATTCGTTGATGGCGTCGAAATCGCTCTCCAGGGCGATGCCGAACTGCAGATAGTTCGGCCCCCATTTTCTCTGCTCCGCGGTCACGACAAGCCCCCGACCACGAACCGGGTCGGCGACAAGGTCATAGCGCACGGCATCAAACACATCGAGCGCGTAGATCGCATCGAGATTACGCTCGAGTTCATCGAGATCCAGCGCGTCTCCCGGCTGCACCGTGATGCGCGAAGAGACGATGGCATCGTTGAGACGCGAACGGTTGTCCACGTCTATGAACTCCAGCACCCTGCCCGACGCATGGGCGAGCCGTGACGCCTCGGGCATTGGCCCCAGGTGCGCCGCGAGCGTGCGCAACGCGACGGTCGCCTCGCGAGCGGCCTGCTCACCCAGTACCACGGCCTCCGCGGCACGCGGGAAGTCCATGGCCGAGATATCTCCGAGCTGGGGCGTGATCAGAATGTCTGACGGCCCCATCCGCTCCAGCGAAATCTCCGAGTTGCGTCGTGTCAGCAGATTGGTGAGCTGCTGGGTGATGCGAAACACCGAATCGAGTTGCTCTCGACCGAACAGCGGGGAGGATAGATCGACCACGATGAGCACATCAGCGCCCATCGCCTGCGCCACCTCCACGGGCACGTTCATTGCCACGCCGCCGTCCACCAGCATCCGGTCCTCACGCACGACGGGGGTAAATACTCCGGGAACCGACATGCTTGCCCGGATCGCCTCGACGAGACTGCCCGAGCCCATGATGACCGGCTCGCCGGTAGCAAGATCGGTCGCCACCGCGCGAAATGGAATCGGCAACTGGTCGAAGTCCGCGACGGTAATGTGGTCGCGCAGGATTCGCTTGAGTACCTGGTCGAGGTGCTGGCCCTGGAGCACACCGATGGGTACCTGTATCCCGCCGCGGTTGAAGCCGAGCCGACGCTTGACCAGCAGGTCGCGATCCAGCGTCTTGCGGCGCATCGTGCGTCCCGGGCGACCCGGATCGTCAGAAAACGCCCGATCCCAGTCCATGGTGTCGATGACCTGCTGGAGTTCTGTCGCGTTCATCCCGGTGGCGTAAAGCCCCCCGACGATCGCGCCCATGGAGGTCCCGGCAATCACATCCGGGCGCAGACCAAGCTCCTCGAGCACCTTGATCACGCCGATATGTGCCGCGCCGCGGGCACCACCACCGGCCAGCACAAGGCCCAGGCGCAGTCGCACCTCGCTCGCCCGCCCGGCCACCTGAA
>JBGTIC010000050.1:0-29833 GCA_041745895.1 Gammaproteobacteria bacterium | reverse complement strand
GGGCAGCGGCAACCGCACCCTGGTGCTGGTCGATGGCAGGCGCTGGATCAACGCGGTCGGTGGCCGCGGCTTTCGCGACTTCGTCGATCTGAACACGATCCCGATGGGTATAGTCGACTCCGTGGAGGTGCTCAAGGACGGCGCCTCGGCGATATACGGCGCCGACGCCATCGCGGGCGTCATCAATATCCGCACCCGGCGCGACGTAGACGGCCTGGAGGCCACGTTCACCGGCGGCCAGACCTCGCGCTCGGACGGACGCAGCCTTGGCACACAGCTGGTCTATGGCAAGCAGTTCGAACGCAGTTCTATCCTGCTGTCGGCCAATTACGTCGACGTCGAACCGATCTTTACCACGGACCGGCGGCTGACAACCCGCACTTCGGTGCCAGTGACCTCGCCGCCCATCAGTCCGCGCGGACTCTTCGCGCTGCCGGGCTTTACTACGGGCGCGCAGCGCCTGACGCGGATTCCCGGCGCGGCAGGGACGGCGCCCGATGACTTCCGTATCGCCACGTTGCCCGAGGATGACTTCAACCCGCTGGCACAGGGCCTCTACCTTGGCGGCCCCAGCGAGCGCGTCGGCCTGTTCGGTCGCGTCACCACCGAGCTGACCGGCAACACCACGATGTACACCGAAGCGCTGTTCAACCGGCGGAAATCCGATCAGCTGTTTTCACCGTTTCCGCTGAACATCACCGGCGCCCAGGGCTACACCATCCCCGCAGATCATCCGTTCAACGCCTTTGGCGTGGACTTTGCCGGCGGCACCAACCTGCGGCTGCAGCGCTGGCTCGATGATGTCGGCAACCGGAACAATCGCCAGGACGTCAAGACGTTTCGTTTGCTCACGGGTTTCGAGGGCAACCTCGATGCCTTCTCGCGCAACTGGATGTGGGATGCCTTCGGCTCGTACTCGCAGAACGAGGCGACGTTCACCGCGCTGAACCAGGTCGTATTCGACCGCATTGCGCTGGCGCTGGGCCCCAACGACCGCTGTGTTGCCAACAACTGCGTTCCGCTGAACATCTTCGGCACCATCACCCCGGAGATGGCCGACTACATCCGTCAAACGGCGCGCGATGAACATCGCACCACGATGATGAATGCCGGCTTCAACATCACCGGGTCGCTGGCGGAACTGCCGGCAGGCCCGCTGGGAATTGCCTCGGGGGTTGAATTTCGTCGCGAGACGGGTCTCGACCGCCCCGACGAAGCAGTAAACCGCCCTGCGGAGTTCGTCACCACCAATCGCTCCTCGGGCGCACCCCGAGACGGCACCTCCGGTAGCTACAACGTCAAGGAGGCGTTCATCGAATTCGATGTGCCGCTGCTTGCCGACACGCCGGGGTTCAACAGACTGGACCTGAGCGCCGCAGCGCGCTTCTCCGACTACAGCACCTTCGGCAGCGAGACCACCAGCAAACTGGGGCTGGCCTGGCGGCCGATCGAGGACGTGCTGTTGCGCGGCACGTGGTCCGAGGGGTTCCGTGCACCGTCGATTCTGGAACTCTTCCAGGGCGGTCGCGAAACCAGATTCCCGGCCATCGACCCATGTAACGGCGGCGGTGCCGGTCTGCCCGGTTGTGCCGGTGTGCCGGGCAGTTACAACCAGGCGAATTTCGGCTCGGGTCTGATTAGCGGTCTCACAGGCGGCAACCCGGACCTGCTCGCCGAGACGGCCGAGACCGTCAGCGTCGGCCTGGTGCTCACGCCGCGCTTCGTCGAAGGCCTGTCGTTCTCGGTCGACTGGTTCAAGATCGACATCGACGATGCCATCGCCTCGCGCAGCGCGCAGGACATCCTGTCCGCCTGCGCCAACCAGGGCGGCGCCAACTGCAACCTGGTGCAACGCGATGCGACCACCGGCGAGGTGCTGCGGCTGCTGCAGTCGGTCAGCAACTTCGCGGCGGTCGAGGTCGAAGGCGTGGACTTCACGGTGCGCTACGGCTTCTCCACGCCGATCGGCGACTTCAACACCGTGTTCGACGCCTCCCGGTTGATCCACTTCATCAACAGCGTGCCACAGCCCGATGGCAGCGTTGTCGTTGAGGAACGCGCCGGCCTGGGCGATCGGGCCCGCAGCACCCTGCCCCACTGGAAGGGCACTGGTTCACTGCGCTGGAGTCAGGGGCCGTTCGAAGCCGGCTGGCGCGGCCGCTTCATCGGCAGCTCGACCGATGTGCCGGATAACCTGGTGAACGGTGGCAGGCACGGCTCGATCCTCTATCATGACCTGCAGTTCGTCTATAACCTCGACCAGTACGACGCCAGTGTTACGTTGGGCATCGACAATGTCACCGACCGTGCACCGCCGGCATCGCGGGCCAATGCGCCGATCAACTTCGACATCTACACCTACGACGCACGCGGCGCACACTGGTACGTGCGTCTGTTCAAGTCCTTTTAAATCCGCCGACGGGTGGTGGCGACTGCGGGGCACGATATCTGCCACGCAGCCGCCTTCCCCCGGCCTCTACTTTCCCGGAATGCCACGCTTGAGCCCACGTCGAATGGGCACAGGCGTTGCGGCGAGCCTAATGTCTGACGCCACATTTGCTGCCGGAGACCCCGCCGCATGCTCGCCTTCCTGATCCGCCGCCTGATGCAGTCTGCCGGCGTCCTGCTGGCCGTCTCGCTGGTGGTGTTCATAGGCATCTATGCGGTCGGCAATCCCGCGGCCATCCTGCTGCCCGACGATGCGACAGGCGCGGAACTCGATGCCGCGATCGCAAGCCTGGGTCTGGACCGCCCTCTGCCGCTGCAGTACCTCACCTTCATTGGCAATGCCATCCGCGGCGATCTGGGCACCTCGTTCGTGTTCAACGCGCCCTCGATCCAGCTGATCTTCGCGCGCCTGCCAGCGACGCTCGAGCTTGCGATCACGGCGATGGTGCTCGCCATCCTGCTGGGCATTCCGCTGGGCCTGTGGGCAGGACTCAAGCCCGGCAGCGTCTTCGACGAGACGGTGGTCACCGGCTCCATCCTTGGCTTCAGCATGCCGAATTTCTGGCAGGGCATGATGCTGATCATGATCTTTGCAGTCGGGCTGGGCATTCTGCCGGCCAACGGCCGCGGCGAGACCGGTACGATCCTCGGCATCGAGACGAGCTTCGCCACGCTGGACGGTATCCGCCACCTGATCCTGCCGTCACTGAACCTCGCGCTGTTCAAGCTGGCGCTGATGATCCGCCTGACTCGCACGGGCGTGCGCGAGGTGATCGGCCTGGACTACGTGAAGTTCGCCCGCGCCAAGGGACTGACCGAAAGGCGTGTGCTGCTGGTGCATGTACTGAAGAACATCCTGGTACCCATCGTCACCATCGTGGGCATGGAGTTCGGCTCGCTGATCGCATTTGCGACCATCACCGAAACCATCTTCGCCTGGCCGGGCATGGGCAAACTGCTGATCGACAGCATCAACAATCTCGACCGACCGGTGGTGGTGGCCTACGTGATGGTCGTGACGCTGATGTTCGTCGTGATCAATCTGCTGGTCGACATCGCCTACTCGGCGCTCGACCCGCGCGTTCGCCTCGGGGGCAATCCCTCGTGAACGACACACCCGCCACACCGATGCCGGAAACAGGTGTTGTCGCCCCGCCGGCCGCGGCGCCCGAGGTCGCCGAGTGGCGGCAGCAGTGGCGCCAGTTTGCCGAGAGTAAACGCGCGCTGGTGGCCTTGTGGGTGATCGGCATACTGCTGATCGCGGCGCTGCTCGCGCCGGTGATCGCGCCGCAGAACCCCTACGATCTCACCGCCATCGACCTGTTCGAGGGCAGGCTGCCGCCGGGCAGTGTCGGTGAATCCGGCTTCGTCTACCTGCTGGGCAGCGACGTGCAGGGCCGCGACATGCTCTCGGCCATGCTCTACGGACTGCGCAACAGCCTGTTCGTCGGCGTGCTCTCGGCGGTGTTCGCGATCGGGCTGGGTGTCAGCCTGGGATTGATCGCCGCCTACGCAGGACGCTGGGTCGATGCGCTGATCATGCGCGTGGTCGACTTCATGCTCGGCTTTCCGACCATCCTGGTGGCCCTGGTGCTGCTCGCAGTGCTTGGCCAGGGCGTGGGCAAGGTGATCCTGGCGCTGGTTATCGTCCAGTGGGCGTATTTCGCCCGCGCGGTGCGCGGCATCGCGCTTGTCGAGCGGCGCAAGGAGTATGTGGAAGCCGCAATGTGCCTGAACCTGGGTGGCGCACGTATCCTGTTTCGTCACATCCTGCCCAACTGCATGCCGCCGGTGATCGTCATCGGCACCATGCAGATCGCAAGCGCCATCTCGCTGGAAGCCACGCTGTCGTTCCTGGGTCTGGGCCTGCCGATCACCGAGCCTTCGCTGGGCCTGCTGATCGCCAACGGTTTCAACTATCTGATGTCGGGGTTGTACTGGATCTCGGTGTATCCGGGCCTGCTGCTGCTGATCGCGATTTTCAGCCTCAACGTCGTTGGCGACCGGCTGCGCGATGTGCTCAATCCGAGATTGCAGCGATGAACGCCGCAGCACCGCGGGCACAGACTGACACTGGCGCAACACCCGGCGAAGCGCTGCTGGAGCTTCGTGATGTAGTCACGGAGTTCGACACCCGCGCAGGCTGCGTGCGCGCCGTCGCAGGCGTCAACCTGTCGCTTCGCCCGGGCGAGATCGTCGGTCTGGTCGGCGAGTCGGGATCCGGCAAGTCGGTGACCGGATTCTCCATTCTCGGGCTGATCGACCCGCCGGGCCGCGTCACCGGCGGATCGATCCGCTACCGTGGCCGCGAGCTGGTGGGCGCGGACAACGAGACGCTGAGGCAGCTGCGTGGCCGCGACATCGCGATGATCTTTCAGGATCCGATGATGACGCTCAATCCGGTGCTGCGCATCGACACCCAGATCATCGAGGCCATCACAGCCCACGAAAAGGTCAGCCGCAAGGCGGCACTGGCGCGCGCGCGTGATGTGCTGGCGCAGGTGGGAATTCCGGCGCCGGCCGAGCGCCTCAAAACCTACCCGCACCAGCTCTCCGGCGGCATGCGCCAGCGCGTGGCCATTGCGATTGCGCTGCTGCACCGACCCAGCCTGATCATCGCCGATGAACCGACCACTGCGCTGGATGTGACCATCCAGGCGCAGATCGTGCATCTGATGCAGGACCTGTGTCGGGACTCGGGCACCGCTCTGCTGTGGATCACCCACGACCTGGCCGTGATCGATGGCATGGCCGATCGACTCTACGTGATGTACGCCGGGCGCATCGTCGAGGAAGGCCCCGTGCGCGAGGTGCTCGCCGCCCCCGCGCATCCCTATACCCGCGGGCTGGTGGACAGTCTGCCCGGCAACAACCGGCGCGGCGAGCCGCTGCATCAGATTCCCGGCATGGCGCCCTCGCCGCTCGCACTGCCAGGCGGCTGTGCATTCCGGCCGCGCTGCAGCCACGCAACGACGCACTGTGAGCAGGTTCCCGAGCTGCGCCCGATCGGTCAGAGCCGCTCGCTGCGCTGTTTCCATCCGCTGATCTCGGGGACGGATCAGCCATGAGTGCCCAGGCCATCCCCATCGTCGAACTTCGCGGTGTGAGCAAGCGCTTCTCGCAGCAGCACGACATGGCCGATCGACTGGCCGCGATGCTCACGCGCCGGGAAGTCCCGGCCACGGACGTGCTCGCGGTCAATGACGTCAGTCTTGCCATCGAGCGCGGCGAGGTGCTGGGCCTGGTCGGTGAATCGGGTTGCGGCAAGTCGACGCTGGGTCGGGCCGTGGCCGGCATCATCGAGCCCTCCGACGGTCAGGTACTGATCGACGGGCGCGAACGTGCCGAAATGTCTGCCGCGCAGTGGCGGCGCGCCGCACTCGAAGTACAGATGATCTTCCAGGACCCGATGTCCTCGCTGAATCCGCGCAAGCGGGTCTTCGACATCATCGGCGAAGCACCCCGCGTGCACGGAATCGTGAATGCTGCGGATCTGGATGCGTATGTCTGTGAACAGATGCGCCGAGTGGGTCTTGATCCCGCCTACCGGCGTCGTCTGCCCCACCAGTTCTCCGGCGGGCAGCGCCAGCGCGTGGGCATTGCGCGGGCGCTGGCGGTGCGGCCGCGCTTCCTGGTCTGCGATGAGGCCATCGCAGCACTCGATGTGTCGATCCAGGCACAGGTGATCAATCTGTTCATCGAGCTGCGCGAATCCCTGGACCTGACCTACCTGTTCATCAGCCATGATCTGGGTGTCGTTGAGCACATCTCCGATCGCGTCGCCATCATGTACCTCGGACGCATCGTCGAACTCGGGCCTACTGAAGAATTCTATAGCGCGCCGAATCATCCTTACGCACAGATGCTGCTGGCCGAGGTGCCCCGTATCGGTGCGGGTGCGCGCAGCTACGCCTCCGTCGGCGGTGAGATCCCCTCGCCGATGAACCCGCCATCCGGCTGCCACTTCCATCCGCGCTGCCCGCACGCATTCGCGCGCTGTCGCAGCGAGGCACCGGCGCTTAATCCCATCGCACCTGGCCGACTCTCGGCCTGCCACCTCAATGATGAGGGGCCGAGATGAGGCGAGCCTGGACCCATCGCGAGTCTGCCGTGTCAGTGCGTCTGCCTGCGACCGTGCAGCGAGCATTTTCGCAACTTCTGCAGCGAGCACTGGCGGGCGCACTGCTGACAGCACTGCCGTTCGTGTCTGCGCCGTGGGTGCATGCCCAGGAACTGGTCATCGGCCGCGGCAGCGAACCCCAGTCGATCGACCCGCATTTCACGCGCGCCGGCCCCAATCAGATGACGGCGCTGCACATCTTCGACCGCCTGCTGCTCACCGACGAGAACGTTCGCCCGATCCCTGGGTTGGCCGTGTCGTGGGAAGCCGAGGACGAACTGACCTGGCTGATCCGACTTCGCCCGGGCGTGAAGTTCCACGACGGCACGCCGTTTACCGCGGATGACGTCGTGTATTCCTTCGAGCGCGTGCCCAATGTGCCACGCAGCCCCGCGTCGTTCGCACAGTCCCTGAGCACGCTGGAGAGCATCGAGGTCATCGACGATCTGACGCTGCGCATGCGCACCTTCGAGCCATCGCCGCAGTTCATCGAAAACATCGGCACCATCTACATCCTCTCTCGCGCCGCAAGCGAAGGCGCGCAAAGTATCGAGTTCAACGATCCGGCGGTGGCCGTCGGCACGGGCCCGTTCAGGTTCGTGTCCTGGCAGCCGGGGGACCGGTTGACGCTGACACGCAATGACGATTACTGGGGGGGTGCATCGGATTTCCAGTCCGTGGTCATGCGCTTCATCACCACGGATGCCGCGCGCGTGGCCGCGCTTCGCTCGGGCAGCGTGGACATCATCGATCTGGTGGGCCCGGCGGACCTGCCGAGCCTGCGCCGCATGAGCAACATCAACGTATTCCAGGTCGGTTCGCTGCGCATGGTGTATCTGGCGCTCAATCAGCGCGAGGATATGACCACGTTTACCACGCCCACCGGTCGGCCGCTGGCGGAAAACCCGCTGCGCGATCCGCGCGTGCGTCGTGCGTTATCGCTGCTGATCGATCGTCGCGGCTTGACGGACTACATCCTGCAGGGGGCCGGCGAGCCGGCGACCCAGATCGTGCCGGCCGGCGTGTTCGGCTATGCCCCGTCGATCCCCGAGCCTGCGGTTGACCGCGAGGCCGCGCATGCGCTGCTCGCGCAGGCCGGCTACCCGGATGGCTTTGGTGTGACCGTGCATGGGTCGGGCAACCGCTTCGTCATGGACAGCGAGATCACCCAGGCGATCGGCCAGATGCTGGCGCGCGGCGGCATCCGCGTGAATCGCGTGGAAGTTCGCCCCTACGCGGCCTACACACCGAAGGCGGCAGCCGGCGAGTATCCGATCTTCCTGTTCTCGTATGGCAACACGTCGGGTGAGTCCTCGCGTGGGCTCTCCAACCTGTTCCACAGTTATGACGCTGCTCGTGATCTCGGCACGCTGAACCGCACACGCTATTCGAATCCCGAGTTCGATGCGGTCATCACAGCAGCGCTCCAGGAGTTTGACGACGACGCACGCGAGCGACTGCTGCAACGCGCCGCGGAGATTGCGTTTCACGAAGATGCGGCACTTATTCCGCTGTACTTCGAGTCCGCGGTCTGGGCGGCCCGTGAGGGACTCGACGTACTGCCAAGACGCGACATCCGCACATTGGCCATGTCAGTACGCATTGCGCGGTGAATGCCGGGAGATGAGCATTGAACAGGCAAGTTGACCCTATTGAGACCGACTACGACGTCGTCGTCGAGCACGATGTGCGCGTAGCCATGCGCGATGGCGTGAGGCTTTCGCAGGACATCTATCGTCCGGCCCATGGCACGCGTCTCATCGACGGCCCATTGCCGGTGCTGCTGGAGCGCACACCCTACGACAAGACCGGCATCCGTGATTCCGAACGCACCGCCGCCGACCCCCAGCCGTGGACCCGCGTGCAGCTGGCGAGCTGGTTCGCCCGCCACGGCTATGTCGTGATCGTGCAGGACTGTCGCGGCCGGCACGCCTCGGAAGGCCGCTTCACCAAGTATCTCGACGAGGCCGAGGATGGCTTCGACACCATCGAGTGGACCACGCGCCAGCGCTGGTATGGGGGGGCCATCGGCATGTTCGGCCTGTCCTATTCGGCGCATACGCAGACCAGCGTCGCGGCCCTTCGCCCACCCGGTCTCAAGGCCATGGTGCTCGACTGCGGAGGCCTGGCCAATGGCTATCGCACCGGCGTGCGCCACGGCGGCGCGTTCGAGATGAAGCAGGCTACCTGGGCCTTCCGGCATGCCCGGCAGAGCGCCGTGAATGCGCAGGACACGCAGGCCGTGGCGGCGATGGATCGCGAAGACCTTGCCGAATGGTTTCGCGTCTGGCCATGGAAGCGCGGTCATTCACCGCTGCGCTGGGTACCGACGTACGAGGATTACTTCTTCGAGCAGTGGGAGCGCGGGCGCTTCGATGCGTACTGGCAGCAACCCTCCCTGTACGCGGCAGGCCACTACGACAGTTTCGAGGGCATTGCCGTGATGCTGATGTCCGGCTGGTATGACCCCTACGCGCAGTCCACTGCGGACAACTTCCTGGGCCTCTCCGCGCGGCGCGAAGGGGCGACCGAGATGATTCTTGGGCCCTGGCTGCATGGCCAGCGCAGCATCACGCGTGCCGGCGAGGTGGATTTCGGTGCAGGCGCCTTGCTGGATGGCAATATTGCCGAAGACTACTTCGCGCTTCGCCTGGCCTGGTTCGATCACTGGCTGAAAGGCCTGCCGCGGCGCGAAACACCTCCGCCGGTGCGCTATTTCCGCATGGGCGGTGGCAGCGGGCGGCGCACAACGGAAGGCCGTCTGGATCATGGCGGTGAGTGGTTCAGCGCGACGCAATGGCCACCAGCCGAAGTGCGCGGGGAGCACTATTACCTGCATGCCGATGGCCGGTTGAGTACCTCGCAGCCGGCGGCGGGCGGGGCAAGCACTGGCTTTGTGCACGATCCGCGCGATCCGGTGCCGACGATCGGCGGGGCGATCACCTCCGGCCTGCCGATCATGGTGGGCGGTGCCTATGACCAGCGCACACGCCCGGAGCTCTTCGGCGCCAATGAACCCTGGCTGCCGCTCGCCGCACGACCCGATGTGCTGGTGTTTCAGACCGCGCCACTTGCCGAAGACGTGGAGGTGACCGGCACGATGTGGCTGCGGCTGTGGATCAGCGCCGATGCCCCCGATGTGGATTACACAGTAAAGCTCATCGATGTCTATCCGCCGGGCCCCGACTATCCCCAGGGCTTCGCGATGAACCTGACCGACGGCATCCTTCGGTGTCGCTACCGCGACGGGTGGGATCGTGAAACCCTGCTCACGCCGGGCGAGGTCGTCGAGATCGCCATAGAGCCGCCGCCGGTGTCCAACCTGTTCCGCGCCGGCCATCGCATCCGCATCGACATCGCCGGCAGCAATTTTCCGCGCTTCGATATCAACCCGGCGACCGGCGAGCCGCCGGGCAAGTCACAGCGCTGGCGCCGGGCCGTGCAGAACGTGCACTGCAGCGCCGAACATCCTTCGCACCTCGTCCTGCCGGTGCTCGTCCGTCAATCAAAGGAAACCTGATCCATGCTCAAGGAAGCCAGAATGATGCGCGGTGCGCGCAAGCTCGTGGAGGTCTGTGCCGAGGTTCAGCCCGGCGAGCAGGCGCTCATCGTCACCGACATTCACACCGATCCGTCGATCGCGCAGGTGCTCTTCGGCGCACTGCTGAGCGCAGACGCACGCCCCACGATCATCCAGACGCTCAGCGGCAAAACAGATTCCGGCGAGCCCGAGCCGGTCGTGGCCGCCGCGATGGCAGCCGCTGATGTGGTGTTCACGCCCGTGGGTGTGTCGATGACACACACCCATGCCGTGCAATCGGTATGCAAACGTGGCGGTCGCGTCGTCGCGCTGACGCAGTGGACGCCCGGCATGATGATGGGCGGCGGCATCGATGCCGACTTTGTCGCGATCGAGCCGCGCGTGCGCCGCGTCGCGGAGGTCTGGGACAAAGGCGAGCAGGTGCGGGTGACCACGGCCGCCGGCACAGACCTCACGCTGGACATCCGCGGCCGGCTCGGCAGCCCGCACGCCAAGACCGGCATCGTGCGCAAGGGCGATTTCCACCCGGTGCCGGATATCGAATCGCCCGTCTCACCGGTGACCGCGGAAGGTCGCATTGTCTGTGACGCCAGTATTCCGTATCTCGGCATCGGTGTGCCGGATCAGCCGGTGACCCTGGAGGTGCGCGACGGCAACGTGGTGTCGATCGAGGGCGGCCGTGCCGCCGAAGCTGTGCGCGAATCGTGGGCGGCGATGGATGATCCCGGTGTCTACAACATCGCCGAACTTGGCATTGGCATGAACCCGCACTGCCGACTGCTGGGGCTGATGCTCGAAGACGAAGGTGTCGCCAACACCTGCCACATCGGCGTGGGCACCAGCATCACGCTCGGCGGCACGGTAAAAGCGAAGTGCCACTATGACTTCATCATGCACCGCCCGACCATCACCGTGGATGGCGAGTGCATCATGCGCGAGGGTGAACTGCTGATCCAGTGATGCGCCGGGCGCGCATCGAGCCAAGGAGTCCGTCATGTCCCGTCTGAATCGTCGCACACTGCTCGCTGCCGCCGGGCTTGCAAGTGTGCCCGGCATCAGCGCTTTCTGGTTGCCCGCGTCCGCAGCCTCCGGGCGGTTGCGCGTCACCACCAGTGGTCAGGCGCTGATCACCCACAATATCTGTGCCGCCGAGTACCCGGGGTTTGCGGATGTGATCGCAGAACTTGCACGCGGCGATGTGGTGTTCACGGACCTGGAGACGGCGATCCGAACGCCCCAGTCCGGCGAACCCACGCGGCAACGCGCGATGTTCTCGCACGCAGCTGAGCCCGAGGTGCTCGACTGTCTGAAGCTGATGGGCTTCAACCTGCTGGCACTGGCTAACAACCACGCCTGGGACCTCCACACCGCAGGCGTGCTGGCGACCCGGGATGTTGTAAAGGCACGCGGCTTCGGGGTGGCCGGTACCGGGCGGGACCTGCATGAGGCGACAAATGCCGGGATGCTGGAACTGCCCGGCGCCCTCGTCGCGCTGGTCGCCATGGCGACCGGCCGCATCCGCGAGGGTGCGGCAGCCACGAGCGATCGGGCGGGAGTAAACGAGCTGCGACTGCTTGAAGGCGACCAGCTTCACGAGGAAGACGCGCGACGCAATCTTGCCGCGATCAGTGCGGCGACAGGTACCGCCGACCTGGTGATCGCCTATCACCACAACCACGAGTGGGGCGATGACCTTGCGCGTACCAAGGACTGGGCGCGCGAGTGGGCACAGGCCTGCATCGACGCCGGCGCGCACATCTTCATCGCTCACGGCGCGCCACTGTTGCACGGCATCGAGGTCTACCGCGGGCGGCTAATCTGCCACAACCTGGGCAGCCTGATCTTTCATTCGCGCACGCCTGTGGGCCACTACCCGCCCGAGGTCTGGCAGTCGGCGATCGTGCATGCGGACTTCGGCGACGGGGACCTTCAGGGACTGGAGATCGTGCCGGTGTCGACGAACGAGCTGGGGGATGGCGAAGACGGGGAGGCTTCGTTCTACGCGACGCGCGGCAGGCCGGTGCTGGCGAAGGGTGCGGACGCGGATGGGATTCTGGCGCGGCTGGCGGGTATGTCAGCGGCGTTGGGGACGTCGCTGGAGATTCGTGACGGGCGCGGGTATCTGGCGGCGGGGACTGCTAGAATCCCCAGCCAGCGGGCCCTTAGCTCAGTTGGTTAGAGCATCCGACTCATAATCGGTTGGTCGCAGGTTCAAGTCCTGCAGGGCCCACCAATTACCGCTGGTCAAGCCGTTGCTGCAGCGATCGCTCAAGAAGGCTGACCAGCGCACTGCGTTTCTCGGCCGAAAGCCGGTCGAGATTTCGCTGGCGCCAGCGGATCGCAGGCAGCTCCGGCGCGTGGGGAATGGCGAGCAACGACCAGTCGGGACTGCCCTTCTCGAAATCGATCAGAAAGCTGCGGTGGCGGTCGGGCATTTGGCAGATCAGCTGGTCGATCATCTCGTGCTGGGTCGCGATCAGGGTGTCGAGCGAAACAGTGTCCGCGGTCAGGCCGCCGATACTGATCAAGAAGCGGCATCCAGGTCCTCCGGCACGGTGATCAGATAGACCGGGTCAAGCCGACCGCCGCGCACCAGCATGCGCTTGCCCGTGCCCAGATGGATGGCGTCCTTATCCAGCCGCTTGCGCCAGGCGTGCTGGTGCCTGTCCGCAAAAAAGAAGAACAGGCGCTTCACCTTGATGCTGGAGCAGTCGGAAAGAAGCTTCTGCAGGCGTCGGGGGCTGAAGTTCGACGCCGCCTGCATCAGCATGTCCGCCTGATGGAAACTCTCGTGGCGCGGCAGCTCGTCCAGCAGTTCAAGATAAGCGCGCTCCGGCACCGAAAGCGTCAGTGGCCAGTCCCACTGTCCCCAGCTCAGATGCGTGAAGTCGCCGCCCTGAAACCGGGTGAGGTCCCGGCCTGTGTTTTTATCGAGATCCCAGGCCAGACTGTTCAAGCCCTTTGTGACCGCATCGTTTCGAAACAACGTTGCGCTGTTGTGGCAGATGAAGGTCTGGGGCAACTCTAGCTTGGCGAGCCAGCCGGGAGGCTTGTGTGGTCCATAGAGATGAACACTGCGCTGCGCGAAGGTCAGGTAATGCGCAAAACCCTGGAGCTCGAGCGACGTACGCCCGCCGACATAGAAGGGCTGTTCCAAGAGGGTCTGCAGCGAGATAACGATCTGCTGCCAGCCCAAGGTTCCACGGGCCCGGCGGTAAAGCCCACGCACGGGTTGCTCCAGCCAACCACTCTTGACGTAATAGGCGCGCAGGCTGCTCGCGATGCCGCGCTTCTCTAGCCAGGCGGCGTCAACGACGAGGCCCTCGGGCAGGTCACGCTCGAGCCGGTTTAACTTCGAGGCATTTTGCTCAGTCATGATGAGCAAATTAGCGCAGATTCAAACCGATCGCAAGTTTGCGTGTGATTCCGTATGCTCAGTATGACTGATTATTATCGATATTTTTCAAACCATCTATCGGTCTCTTCTCAAGTTGAGAAGTTTCAGAGACGGGCCGCTCGGCTTCTTCTCGCCCATGCGACGCTTGGTGATCAAGCCTGCGCCTTGCAGCCCTCGCGCCGTCTCCAGCATCTCCTCGATAATCCTGCTGTCACGCCTTTTCGTTGCCATCAGACACCTCCACAAGCTCGCCGGCTGCCAGCGCAATCGCATGGCGCGGATACCAGCCAGGCCGAGTCAGGCCGCGCGCCGACGTTTCTCCGCCTGCGCCAGGTCATAGGTCGTCTGCAGGTTCATCCAGAGGCGTGGCGAGGTCGCCAGCACCCCCGCAAGATCCAGCGCAGCCTCCGCAGTGATACCGCGCTTCCCCTTGATCAACTCGTTCAGCCTCGACTTGGTCCAGCCGATGGTGCGCGAAAAAGCCGCCTGCGAGATTCCTGCCGGCTCAAGGAATTCCTCCAGCAGAATTTCGCCAGGATGAAAAGGGTTGGCCGGCTGCTTGTACTCCGTGTTTCTCATATCGTCTCGCCTCCTAGTGGTAATCGACCACCGCCACTTCACTTGCTCGCCCGGAGTGCCATTTGAAGACGATTCGCCATTGGTCGTTGATCCGGATGGAATAGTAACCGCGCCATTTGCCACGCAATGACTCGAGCCGGTTGCCCGGAGGAGCCCTCAGGTCCGCCAGTTCCGCAGCATCATGTAGAACAAGGATCTTTCGGCGCGCTGCGCGAACAAGTTCCTTTGGAAACGATCTCGTTGCCTTGGATTGCCGGTCGTAGAAGAGATCTTCCGCGAGACGGTTTCCAAACAACTCGATCATGTACCGACGTTATCGTAACTCGATAACCATATCAAGCTTCGGTGCTTACTGAACGACTGCTTCCAGCCCTTTGCGGTCGATCAGGTTGGGAAGCTTCAGAGACGGGCCGCTGGGCTTCTTGTCGCGGATCCTCATAATCGGTTGGTCGCAGGTTCAAGTCCTGCAGGGCCCACCAAATTCCACTGCTGCCGCCGATACTGGTCAGGAACCGGCATCCAGGTCCTTCGGCACGGTGATCAGATAGACCGGGTCGAGCCGACCGCCGGGCATGCTGTTGCCCAGGAACACCCCGGGAACAGGTCGCTTGACAGGTGCTATTATATCGACTGTTTACAGACCTCCGGATGTCGCCATGAATACCAAGTTCTCAGAGGACGTGATTCCGCTGACCGATTTGAAGGTCAATCCCGGCCGGGTCGTCAAACACGCAACAGACGTGCGCCGGCCTGTGCTTCTCACCAGTCGCGGGCGCGGCGTGGCGGTAGTGCAGTCTGTGCAAGACTACGAGGCAGCCGAGGAGGAACGCGCGTTCATGAGGGCGGTCGTTTCCGGTCTCGCCGACATTGAGGCCGGCCGAGAGTTGACACTTGGGCAGGCCAAGGCTCGGCTGGGCCTGAAGTAGATACATGGCGAAGATGGCCATCCGGTTCGCCGAGTCAGCGTTGGCTGATCTGGCGTCTATCCGGACCTGGTATGCCGAGCAGGACGTACCCGAAGTCGGCGAACGCCTGATCGGCCAAATCTTCGCGAGCATCGAGGCACTCGCCGATCATCCGGACATGGGGCGTGTCGTCCCCGAATTTGATCAGCCGTCTTTACGCGAGTTGATCCGGCCGCCGTTTCGCATTGTCTATCGACGAGATACGAAGCACGTGCGAGTAGTTCGAGTCTGGCGAAGTGAGCGGCCGATCGCCGTTTCAGACAAAGTACTTAAATAAGGATCGACGTTTCTACGCCTGCGCGAGGTCATGGCCCACCATTTTTTTCCCTGCGGCTAGATGACCGCTTCCAGCCCTTTGCGCTCGATCAGGTTGAGAAGCTTCAGAGACGGGCCGCTCGGCTTCTTGTCGCCGACTTCCCACTTCTGCACCGTCGAGACGCTGGTATTCAGCACCGCGGCAAATACCGCCTGGCTCACGTGGGCTTGTTCACGCAGTGCCTTGATCTTGTGCGGCAGCATCTGCTGAACCTCAAGGTGGCTCAACGCCTCGAACTCGCCCATGCGACGCTTGGTGATCAAGCCTGCGCCTTGCAGCCCGCGCGCCGTCTCCAGCATCTCCTCGATAATCCTGCTGTCACGCTTTTTCGTTGCCATTACGCACCTCCAAAATCTCCCCGACCGCCAGCGCAGTGCTGAGTTGCCGGTCATCAAACGCGAGCAGCTCCTTTGCCACTTCCTGAAACACCTTCAGCTCATCCTGACGAATGTTGGCGCGTTCGTTCTTGTTGAAGCCGTAAATAAAGAACCAGCGCCCTGCCATTTTCGTTGCAACGATCGTTCTGGCTCCTCCACGCTTACCCTGGCCTGGCAGCGCAACGCGCTTTTTGAGGACATGACCGCCGAGGTCGGCATCAACGAGCCCTTGGCTCATCTCCAAGGCTGCGTTCCACAGATCGGCGTCAGCCAAACCTGCTTTTTTCATCCACCGGCTGAAAGTGCGTGTTCTGAAAACTTTTATCACGCCGAACTATACCACGCAGTGCTGCACTTCTCTACAGGCCTACCGTTCCCGATTGGTGCGGAATCGCTCGCGTGGCGAGGATACTCATAATCGGTTGGTCGCAGGTTCAAGTCCTGCAGGGCCCACCAAATTCCATAGCGGGCAAGGGGTTATGGGTGGGCGACCATCCGATTTTATGTCATTTGGTCGCGGGGATGGGCGGCGGGGTGTCGGCCTGCCGCCACCACTCGATCCGATTCGACACACGGCCGGTACACCCCGGTCGCCTCGCCCCTCGCAGCCGGGGACCCGCCGAGTCAGCCGAGTGGGCGCAGGTGCCGCACTACGCCGTATCCGGCCTGCATCCTATGCCCACGTCAAAAAGCACTACAGCCGTTGAGAACCGAAGAAATACAGATCTAGCAGCATCAGAAAGGGCCCTAAGAGCCAGAAGATTACCCCGCGCCTGCGCCAACGGATCCAGCGATCAGCCAGACTGCGTAGCTCAAGGTCTCCGTCAGCATCCGGGCCCAGAGAGTTCAGATAGCGGATCAAACCGAAGTGGCTACCTTGGGTCATGCCCAGATCAAAAAGGTGGGGCCGTCCTAGGGCGACCCACGTCTCTCGGCGCTCGACGATTTTTTCTTGTTCGCCACGCGATGGAACAGGTATTTCCCAATCCTTAAGCACTTTTGTATTAACGACTTGCTGAGCAGACCCCACGCGACGATCTAACAAATACCGCTGCGCGTATGGCGAATTGACCAAATGGTATAGATATCGACTATTATGGTCAGATCCGGGACGCAGTAAAATTATGTTGGCGCAGTTTGCGGGCTCAAGCCCAGGAGGGACGATCGCGCACCTCATGTCATCCGTAACCACTCGCGAGATCAAAACATCGCCGGCAGCTAGTTGCGATTTTTTTAAAGACCGATGGAATTCTGGGGTTATGAATCTGACATCATTTAGTTTGAGCCCGTTCTTACCAACATTCTGAGTCCGGAGAAATTTAACCCCATCTTCACAGTAGTATGCGGATGTCTTTCCAACATGTCCTACAGTTACACGGTCGCAAACATTTTGAAGCCTAATCCGCTTCCACCCCTCCCTCATAACATCCCCCGAATCCCTTCTAGGATCTCTTCGCTCTCCTTATCCAGCGTCTCGATCTCGTTAATGATCACCTCGGGATCGCGCAGGGGCGCGGCGTCAGCCTTGTTGGGGTTCTTCACCGACAGATCCACGGTGTCCGCGTCGACGTCATCGACGTTCACCGTCCAGGAATTCTCCGTATCCTCAAATCCGGCCTGACGGGCGACGAAATCCTGCAGGTCGTCGTCGTTTAGCGGATTGGTCTTGCCCAGGCTGCGGCCCGGATCCAGCTGGTAGTACCAGATCTTCCGCGTCGGGGCGCCCTTCTCGAAGAACAGCACCACGGTCTTGACGCCCGCGCCAAGGAACGTGCCGCCCGGACAGTCCAGGATGGTGTGCAGGTTGCAGTTCTGCAGCAATTCCTTGCGCAGCGAGCGGGAGGCGTTGTCGCTGTTCGACAGGAAGGTGTTTTTGATGACGACGGCGGCGCGACCGCCGGCCTTCAGGTACTTAATGAAGTGCTGCAGGAACAGGAAGGCCGTCTCGCCGGTCTTGATAGGAAAGTTTTGCTGGACCTCCTTGCGCTCCTTGCCGCCGAAGGGCGGGTTGGCGAGGATCACGTCGAAGCGGTCCTTCTCCTGAATGTCGCTCAGGTTTTCCGTCAGGCTGTTGGTGTGGACGATGTTGGGCGTCTCGATGCCGTGCAGGATCATGTTCATGATGCCGATCACGTACGGCAGGCTCTTTTTTTCCTTGGCGAAGAACGTGCGGCTCTGCAGGACCTCCAGATCGGCGGTGGACAGATGGGCGCCCTCCGCACCGTGGCGCAGATAATCGTGGGCTTCGCACAGGAAGCCCGCCGAACCGGCCGCGGGATCGTAGATGCGCTCACCGATGCGCGGCTTGATCACCCGGATCATGGCGCGGATCAGCGGACGGGGCGTGTAATACTCGCCGCCGTTGCGTCCGGCGTTGCCCATGTTGCGGATCTTCGCTTCGTAGAGGTGCGAGAGCTCGTGCTTCTCGGCCTGGGAGCGGAAGCTCAGTCCGTCGATCAGCTCCAGAGCATCGCGAAGGCTGTAGCCGCTGGCGAACTTGTTGCGGATCTCGCTGAAGATCTCACCGATCTTGTATTCGATGGTGTCCGGACCGGTGGCCCGCGTGCGGAACCCCTGCAGGTATGGAAACAGCTCGCCGTTGACGAAGGCGATCAGGTCGGCGCCCGTCAGTGCCTCGTCGTGGTTGAACGTACCATCCGCGGTCTTGGGTGCGGCCCAGGCCGACCAGCGATAGGACGCCTCGATGACGAACCGGTAGGACTTCCCCACCAGCTCGGCCTCCTGAGCACGCTCGTACTCAAGATCGTCCAGATACTTGAGAAACAGCATCCACGAGGTCTGCTCGGTGTAGTCCAGCTCGGTGGCGCAGCCGGCTTCCTTCCAGAGTACGTCGTCGATGTTGCGGAAGACTTGTTCGAACATTAGTTATCCGTTGTTGGAATTCGATGTGCCGGCGCCGAGCATGATTATCCCTGTCGCGGAGGCCGCGTATATTTAGGCCCATCCATCCGGAGGCTGTTAATTGCGGATTTTTTGCGAGGATAACCCGATATGGCTCGTGGGGGGAGCTTAGGGGCAGCGATTCGGGGTGCCGATGCGCAGGCCGCCCCGTAGTCCGCCTCGCACCGTCGCCTCCTCAGTCCGGGGCCACCAAGTCGCCCCGGAGTGGGCGCAGATGCCGCGCTCCCGGGCCCGGCATGACTCGCCCCTCGGGGAGCCATCTTCTCAAGAATCAGCTGGTCCGAGAATCACCGAGCAGGTCACCTGATGGCGCCGGCATTTATGCCTTCCAATTGCAGTCAGGCACCAAATCCCACCACTTTTCCTAGTTTCGGCGCGTGGCCGACCGGCGCGACCTGTGGTAATTTTGTGGCATGAAATTTTCAGCCGCCGACGCGTTAGATCTGCCGGTTTCGGAGCGTATTCAACTCGTTTCCGAAATCTGGGACAGCATTGCGGAATGCCCTGATCAAGTCGAGCCTTCCGACGCAACACGTCGCCTTCTTCGGAAGAGACTCGCTGCTTTCCGAGCAAATCCAAATGCCGGCTCCCCGTGGGCCGAGGTTAAGAACCGAATACTCTCCGAATGAGCCGTGCGCTCACGCCTAACAAGGCACCACAGAAGGTGGAATAGTTACTTGTTGCGGCCTATATTCGAACTACTCAGGTTAACAATCATGCGTAGAGTTTTCGCTCTAGCTGGAGCCGAAGAAGAAGAAAGCGAAACCAACATCACACCGATGGGATTCCGGCCAGGAGGAGTGAGTCATGTTCAGAGTGATCATTGCCATCGTCGTGGGCACTGTTGTGACCGTCAACCTGCTCTGGGTGATGCAGCACCTGATCGTCATGGGTGTGCCTGCGCTGGGTGAGGAACGCACAGTCCGGTTCGTGGACTTCGTGCGAGTCCAGCGTGACGAGCGCACGGAGGTTCGCGAAGAAAAGCCCCAGCCTCCGCCGAGCCCGGATGCGCCGCCGCCGGATCAGCTCGAGAGGAACTTGGACAATATGGAACTGGGCACGGGTGGGGGGTTCGGCGTCACTACGCCGCCGGTCTCGCACGAACCGGTTCTCGGTCGCGAACCAGTGTTCGGTGACGGCGAGTACACGCCGATCGTGCGGGTCGCGCCCAACTACCCTCGCCGGGCCGAGCAACGGGGGCTGGAAGGGTATGTCACTCTCGAGTTCACCGTGACGCGGCAGGGCACGGTGCGCGATGCACGCGTGGTTGAATCCAGCAATAGCGTTTTTGACTCGGCCGCCGTTGAGGCGGTGATGCGCTTTCGCTATCGACCAAGGGTCATCGACGGTGAACCCGTGGACGTCCCAGGGGTCCAGTTCCGCATGACGTTCCAGCTTGAGCGCTGAGGCCGGATGATTCTTGGGCCTGGATACGGATGCGGAACCCCGCCCACACCATCATGTGATCTGGCGCTGGATCGGCACGACCTGGGGATGGCTGAGGCATCTGTTTGCATCGCAGCGACCTGATGACCGTATCCTTAACGTGTATGCGCCGGCCGACTCGACCGTCTGGCAAACCCGTCCCGCTGAACGCTACGCCATACGTCTCTATTTTTTGGACGGTGGCGCAAGCCTTACCCAGCGGGTGTGGCGGCAATTGGATGAAGGAAGCGTGAGACTGAACCTGCGCGGCAATCGAATCGAACTTCCGGATGGATGGATCAACCGCACCGATGGCGGCTGGCACGAAGCGACCGATCGACGCCTGGGCACATGCAGTGTCGTCGCTTGCGCCTACCCGATGTGGAGTGTTGGTCGGGTTGAGCCGCCGCAATGAGTCCACGATAAGCTGTTGCGAAGCCGTTTATGAGCACGACCATCGTTGGCATGGGGCTTGGCATAGCCTTGTTGGTGGCATTCGCCTATTGGAATGGCAGACCCGTAAGCCGTACGCCTGATGAAATTGCCCAACTACTTCGCGCCAGACTTCGGGGCGAAGAGGATCCAGGGCAATGGGACTATTTCGTATCTTGCCGAGTTCGGGATGACAGGCTGGAGGCGGTCAGGATAAAGTGGCTGAGCGTGGAGATCGAAGGGTCAAAGTATCTTTCAAGTGACAGCCAGAATATGCTTGAGCTCAGCGAGTTGGGAGTGAAGCGGCTTGGGGAGCTGGTGGCCGAATGTGAAGCTATTTCTCCGTCCTCGACTGGAGCCTAAGCGCGAGCAACCGCCAATGCGCGGCGGATTAGAGACCAGCATTTCGCCTTTTGTTGCGCGCTCGCGGCCCAGTCCGGCCTCGCAGTCACCGCGTTGGGAATTCACCATGCCCGTCCTGAATCCGTACGTTCGCGAAACCGGTTCGGGTCCAGCGGTTGTTTGCATTCACTCGAATGCAAGCAGTTCCGCACAGTGGCGCGACCTGATGGATCTACTGTCGCCAACGCATCACGTCTTAGCTCCCGATCTGTACGGTTCAGGAAAAAGTCCAGACGGGCACTCTGACCGTGAGATTGCTCTGCGGGATGAGGTCGACTTCCTGGAGCCTATCCTCGCAAGGCTCACGACACCTTTCGGCTTGGTTGGCCACTCCTACGGTGCTGCTGTGGCGCTCGTCACCGCTTTGCACAATCCGGGCCGTGTTCGTGCTCTCGTTCTTTATGAACCCACCATGTTTTCGCTGGTGGACGCGCACAGTCCTCCCCCTAACGGAGCAGATGGCATCCGCAATGCCGTGTCGGCCGCCGTAGCAGCACTGGACGTCGGCGACCGCGACGCAGCAGCCGGGCACTTCATCAACTTCTGGATGGGACCAGGAACGTGGGATGCAACCCCCCC
The DNA here is from genome assembly GCA_041745895.1 of Gammaproteobacteria bacterium. GTDB lineage: Bacteria > Pseudomonadota > Gammaproteobacteria > Steroidobacterales > PWYM01 > PWYM01. Next base: position 8,330 of record JBGTIC010000050.1, on the reverse strand, counting down.
CCAGCGCAAGCCCGCGATCGCCGACTCTGTCGCAAACGTGCGACGGTGGTCCCATGCGCTATTCACCGAGGTCACTCCGGTTGAGGCGTTCTCGGCGTTGAACATTCCAATCCTGTACATGCTCGGCAGCGAGTCGCCCGAGTCTGCGCACGCGGTTGCACGGATACTGATTCCCGCTTTGCCCCAAGTCAAAGTCGTAGAGTTCCCGGGCCTGGGCCACATGGCACCGGTTACGCACCCTGGTCAAATCAATGCGGAGATCGCCAAGTTCCTCAGCGAGGTCTAACCCCCTCGCTCAAGCCGAGCGGATGCTTCCAGTTAGGCCTCAGGATCGCAGTTCGTTACCACTCTGGAGAGTTCGATGATGCTTTCAGGTCAGTGCTTATGTGGTGCGGTTCGTTTTGCATTTGCAGGAAATCCTCAGTTGGTATTTTTGTGCCACTGCCGCGATTGCCAGCGTTCTGGTGGCAGCCTCGCCCACTTCGGCGTATGGGTCCCAGAGGCGGGGTTCAGTCGTACTGGTGAGGTGCGCTCGTATACGAAGACCAGCGATAGCGGCCGGCAAGTTACCAGGGAGTTTTGTCCGATCTGCGGATCTGGAATCGCTAATCGGCTTGAAGTTGCTCCTGGAATGGTTGTGATCAAGGGTGGCACGCTCGACAATCCGGCAGCAGTGGCTCCCAACTTCGAAATGTATGCGCAGTCCAAAGTGCTTGCTCTTGCTTCTGGTGCGCCTGTGAGAAGCTTCCCGGGCGATCTAACCTGCAATCCGAGTGAGCTTATCTGGAAATCACCAGAGTGACCCCTCCGCAACTCGCGATGCTTTTCCAGCACGAGGTTGACCGGCGACCGCTCACCAATGAGCTCAATAAGCTGGGGGGAAAGTGATGCCCACCGGACCTGAGGGCCTCGAGCAACGCTATGTAGGGGCCGATGCCGATAGTGAGAGCACACCGGACGTAGAAACCTGACAAATGCAGCGGAATGAAAAAACAAGCCGGGCCTGATACAGTCAGCGAGTCCGTAGGAACTCGAGTCTGACTACATGAGAAATACGCTCCCCAGCCTCTTGACCCGAAATAGTGTGTTTACCTGGATTGCACTTGCGACTGGGGTCCTGCTGACGGCTCCCTTGATCGCCATGCAGTTCACCAATGAAGTGAACTGGAACATGGGTGACTTTATCGTGATGGGCTTCCTCCTGTTCGGCACCGGCAGCCTGTTCGTACTGGTATCGAGGAGGCTGCCGCGGAAGTACTGGGGCATCACCGGACTCGCGTTGGCGGCAGCACTGCTCTACGTTTGGATAGAGCTTGCGGTAGGCATTTTTGGGCACTTGAGGAGCTGACACGGGGCATTATGGCTAGGTCACTGGACCGCTTCGACCGCAGAATATAGAGGCACTAGCCGAGAGCGGGCGGTTGAGCTGGCGGGATCTCGCTGAGCAGGTTGGATTATCAGAGACGCCAACTGTGCGCCGCGTTCGGTCTTTGGAAGAGGCAGGCTACATCGCTGGCTACAGCGCCCGCATCGACGAGGCCGCGACGGGCCGGCCAATCAGCGTCTTTGTTGCTGTGTCGCTCGATTCACAGAACCGGCAGGAGATCGCCACGTTCGAGGCGGCGATTGCCTCCTCGCCGCAGATCATGAGCTGCTACATGATGGCTGGTGAAACGGACTATCTGATGCGCGTAGCCGTGGCCGATATTGCCGAGTACCACCGATTCCTGGCGGACGTTATTCGGCCGATTCCCGGCGTCAAGCGGATCAGCTCGAGCTTTGCTTTGAAAGCGATCATCCAGCGGGTTGCACCGCCGCTCTCGGAGAACGGTTAGGTTTTCACCTGCCTTCCAAGGCATTAGAGATAATCCCTATGGTTAGGGCGGTTTCGAGGTGACAAACTCTAGAAAAAGTTCAAAAGGCAGTTGAAAAAGACGATAAGCCCCGCCGCCCTGTCCATATACTGGCTGCTCCTGCCTCGATAGAGCGACCACATCACCAAGGACGGGAAGATCGATGCTGACTTTGTTGGGCTTGACCGTAGTGCTTGCGCCGGCGCCGATTGTACCTCCGCAACCTGCGGCACCCGCCGCGCTGGTGATGAGTTCCTGCCGCGTCGAGGGGATAAGTGAACCCGCCCGGTGCGGCACCTATCAGGTGCGGGAGAACAGAAGCGATCCGGGATCCCGAGTCCTTCCACTCAATGTCGTCGTGCTTCCCGCCAAGAGCGGGAAGCCAGCCCCTGATCCGGTTTTCTACTTTGCGGGTGGACCCGGTGAACGGGCGACCGAGTCCGCGGGGTACATGGCGGACGCATGGTTTCGATTGAACAATGACGTCGTTTTGATCGATCAGCGCGGCACGGGACCCGGTCACTTACTGAATTGCGAGCTTCCGGGGAGCGAGGAGGACGTGGCTGAATATGCGAAACAGCCCTATGCCGCGTTTGCGGAGTGCGGACGCATGCTCAGCGCCACCCATGACCTCACGCAATATATTACGCCGGTTGCCATGCGAGATGCTGACGAGGTGCGCCAGGCCTTGGGCTACACGAAGATTAATCTATACGGCGCTTCCTATGGATCACGGGCGGCGATCGTGTACGCCAAGCTCTTCCCGCAGCATCTGCGCACCGTCTACCTGTCTGGCGTCGTTCCCCTGGAAATCCGCATGCCGCTGTATTTCCCATGGTCGGCCCAGCGAGCTTTAGAGGCCACCTTGCGCACCTGCGAGTCGGAGCCCGCGTGCAAGGCGAGATATCCCGACCCCACGGCAGACCTGGAAGCGGTCCTGGACAGGTTAGCCGGCGCACCCGATGTCGTCACGGTCACCGATCCCGCGAATGCCCGGAAGCAGGAAGTGGTCATGACTCCGTGGGTGTTTGCGAGCGCGTTGCTCTGGAAGCTCTACGTTTCCGGGGCACCCGCGGACCTACCCGACGCCCTCCAGCGGGCGCGGACGGGGGACTCGACTCAGCTGCTTCAGGGGTGGATCGAAAACTTGCGTGGAAGCCGGGGTGGCTCCTTCGCTTGGGGAGTTAATCGCGCCATCAACTGCATGGAGGACGTTCCCCGGGTAAGCGCGGAGGAGATCAGGAACGAAGCGAAGGGGACCTTCATGGGACCGACGCTTGGCTTGGCGACGCTGGAGCTTTGCAAGGCTTGGCCCCGCGCTACTTACCCGCAAGGCTTTTTCGATCCCTTTCAATTGGACGTACCGACGATGGTCACGTCAGGCGAGTTCGACCCTGTAACTCCTCCCCGCTGGGGAGAAGTCGCGCGAAAATCCTTTCCGAACAGCTTCCACCTCGTCACGCTCCAGGGTCATTCCAACTTCCGAGAAGAGGGCTGCCTGGGGCAGGTTGCCGGTGAGTTTCTGGCGAAAGGTGCTGCGACGGGCCTGGATCTCTCCTGCGTGCTCGCGCCGGCGAGCGGTTTGCAGCTGCTTCCGTAACATGCACGAGCACGCCGCGCGCGCGCCGCCTACTGCCTATCCATGTATTCGATGAACTTCTCCACGTCCAATGAGCCCAGTCCGGTCGCAATATCGTAGCCGGGGCCTGCTGGGTAGGCTCCTGCGCCGGCGTACCCATCTACGACGTCATTGAGGACGGTGGAATTGGCGCGTGCATAGCCAGCGAGACGCCCGCGACAAAACTAAATTGCGGCTTTTCCATCCTCATTGGTCTATCGGGTCGCTGGGACCGCAGACTTTATCAACCAGCGCGACACGAGCCAAAGCAGGACGATCACCAAGAGTTGCAGTGCAATCATTCCGGTGAGAATTGACACAATGATCAGTTCGAAGAACGCTACCGGCCCGGGAAAGACAAATGATGCCGCATAGGTCGTGAAGCCCATCATCGGTAGCATCACCGGAGCATAGATCAGGAAGCCAAGCGCGACGAAGAGCGCGCGTTTGCCTCGAACACCTAACTCCCAGCGCGGAACGAAGTAGCGCCATACCAGCACCAGTACGATCGTGCCGAGTAGCGCCGGGAGTCCATACCATAGGCTGAGCTGCGACAGGACTTCGCGGAGCTCGGAATGTTGATGCTCGCGCGTCCCCGCAACCAGGCCTGCGTTCCATTGGGCCAAACGACGTTCCGACGCCGCATCGAGAGGCTCGCGGTCAAACTCAGCCAACAGCTCCACGGGGAGCGCGCGCGCAGGATGACCGCGCGTTCTGATTCTGAGCTGGCTGGGCGGTCTGCCAAGAATCGCCGGAAACACCTCATCCCGAATAAGATAATAGTCATCAAGCATCCGCTCCAGGGTCTGCTCCCTGTAGCTGGGGTTGATGTTCCTCAAGTTGGAGATCTGCGGAAATGAGACAGTAACCGTTATCACGCCAATTTCATCATCAGCCCAGAAATTCAGTGAATCGTACTCGCTCCAGAACCAACTGCCTCGCTTCCTATGCCAATCTTGGAAAAGCCTGTGGCGTTCGTTGTCGACCAAAAGTTCATTGCGCCGCAGCTCCCAGCCTAGAGCCGACAGGGCTGCTACGGCGCTGCTCAGAAGAGAATCCATATCATCGACTGGTTCCTCGATCTCGAATTGGCCTGTGACGTGTACGACCCATTGGGAACACCCCGTGAGCACGAAGAACAGCAACAATAGTGGAACCAGCCTGGCACACCCCAGACCTGACCACAGAGACGTCGGCGACCGGCTGCGCTGAAGTACCACGCCCGCAGACCTAGTAGCCACTCGGTAAGTCGTACACAAGCCGCCCGGAGCGTAGTGAATTGCACCGATCATTCGGGAGTCTAAAAGCGGGAATGCGATACGATGTGGACAAACCACCACGGCGGATGTCTCACAGCTGAACCCTCGCGCGAGCTCGGGGATTCTCTTACTTCCGATTCGTTCACTCCGGCAATCTCGTTCCACGACGTTCTCTAGATATCACACGGGTGTGCTTGCTGTCGCCCGCAGTGCCATCCAGCGCCGTAGGGTTGACGTTTGCCGATTTCTCGGCGACGCACTGGCTCCGCCGCATACCCCGCCTCGACTGTTCGGACATTTGCGACGGGGAGATAGCTCAGAGGCGATCAGTGCGCGAATGCGCCACCTGCGCAGGTGTCGCCACCGGGAAGAAGCGCTTACCAGCCATCAAAAAGGTGGAAAAGCTGCTTTTTGCGGCCTATATTCCTACTACAGAGGTCAACAATAAGCGTTTCAACATTGAGCGTCCGTCCGGTTAGTCCGACCAGGAGAAGCTAGTCATGTTGAGAGTGATTATTGCCATCGCCGTGGGCACTGTAGTGACCTTCAACCTGCTGTGGGTCATGCAGTACCTGATCGTCATGGGTGTGCCTGCGCTGGGTGAAGAGCGCACGGTCCGCTTCGTCGACTTTGTGCGTGTCCAGCGTGACGAGCACACGGAGACCCGCGAAGAAAAGCCCCAGCCTCCGCCGACCCCGGATGCGCCGCCTCAGGATCAGCCCGAGAGAAACATGGACAACGTGGAACTGGGCTCAGGTGGGGGGTTCGGCGTCACTGCCCCGCCGGTGTCCCATGAACCGGTTCTCGGTCGCGAACCAGTGTTCAGTGACGGCGATTACACGCCGATTGTGCGGGTCGCGCCCAACTATCCTCGCCGGGCCGAGCAACGGGGGCTGGAAGGGTATGTCACTCTCGAGTTCACCGTGACGCGGCAAGGGACGGTGCGCGATCCGCGCGTGATCGAATCCAGCAGTACCATCTTTGATGATGCCGCGATTGATGCGGTGATGCGCTTTCGCTATCGACCAAGGGTCATCGACGGTGAACCCGTGGACGTCCCAGGAGTACAGTTCCGGATCACGTTCCAGCTTGATCGTTGATGACGGATAATTCGAAACCGTAGCGCAGAAGCGCTTTACCAGACACCGTCCGGTCAACACCAGCCGCCTTCTGATCAACGTACTACGTAGTACACAACCAGGAGGCGGACAGGTGGACATGGATGCGGAAGATTGTCTGGCTTTTCGTCCCCGTCATGGTCGGCCTCCGGACTGCCTCGACCTCACTCGCGATCAAAGTGGTCGATCTCGACGACCCGAGTGTGCAGCAACAACAGATCGCGCTCTGCGCTGGGGTGGTGCACCCGACGTCTTATGCTCGAACGCAGGCTAAGTACCGATTCGCTTTCCCGCCAGGTGCCACCTCCGTCCGTCGTGTGAGCCATGACATCGAGAGGTCTTCGGTGGTGGCCCATATGGCCACGGTTGACGATGACGCCGAACTCGTCGCTCGAGCGCGCGAAGGCTATCAATGCGTACCCATCGAGCAGGATCTGCCATGTCCCACCGCCGTCGATGCTGCGGATCAGATGGTGTGTCCCCTGGTATGTCGCCGGATCTATGGATGCGGCGGTCGCCAGAAGCGTCGATTCCGACACCACAACCAGGTCGTCCACGAGCTCAAAGCCGGTCTCGAGCGTTTCAAGCAGCTTCCCTTGGGTGTCGAAGACCTTGATAGAACCGTCAGCCCAGGGAAGATAAAGCTGACCTTCATGGAGGCGAAGCGGGAAGTGTCGTATTCCGCCGTATCCCGGCTGCGGCAGTTCACGAATCCGGAGCCACGATCTACCCACGTCGTCGGAGCGCAGCAGCGTGTAGGTGAATTCGAGCGAATTGGAGGTGCCATGGTCGCGGCGCATGTGAAACAGCAGACCGAAGGCCCTGCCCGCACCGTCGAACACAACGTCCATGATGTGTCCCTGGAACTCCAGGTAATCCACCCTCGACCACGTCTCGCCACCGTCGTCTGTAAGAAGGGCCGCCGTGCGGTGCTGGCACGCCTCCGGACAACCGCTGGTGTCGTGGAAGGTGATAAGGCCGCGGAACTCATCCGCGAAGGCGATGACCTTCGGATTCCAGCCGCAGTCAAGAGGCTGCACGAGCCAGCTCTCACCGCCGTCTGTGGTCTTGTAGACGATCGGCGCTTGCCCGGGACGCAAGCCTGTTCCCACGGCGTAACCGATCAGCGGAGTCACGAAATGGAGATCGAAGAGGCCGTAATCGATGCGCGGGCCGATCCTCAGGGCATAGTCGCTGTGTGTCGGGACTGACTGGGCTTCGTCGGGATTGACTGCGTTGTATATGTCGGCTGCGGTGATTGAGTCCAAGGGGCAGCAGGCCATCAGGATGGCGGCGAGCGCAAAGGGTACCCGGCATTTACTCGTCACGGTGTCGGCCTCTGGCCAAGTCAGGCCGCGGGAGGAGCCGGCAGATCCGCCAGTTCTGCAGCATCATGCCATCAATTGACGCATCCTCCTTTTGGCCGGACAATGGCCGGACACTTGATCATTGGGAACAGTCCGGAATGACAACCCGCACTCGAGAAGAACGAATTGAGTTCCGAACGACGCCCGCCGTGCGACGGCTGATCGATCGCGCAGTGAGCGAGTCCGGCGTCAAACTCACCGAATTTGCCGAGTCCAGTCTGGTCAATGCTGCCCAGCGGGTGCTTGCCGACCGCACCCGGTTCCGGCTGGCGCCGGAGGCCCTCGCCGCATGGGAATCGATCAACGAAACCCCGGCTCGGGAACTACCTGGCCTTCGCCGCCTGATGGAACGTCCATCGCCTTTCAGTGAGTGAGCTACCAGCCACCACAGCTGCTTGAAGCGGCGCATCAACTTGACCCGTTTTGCTGTCGTTCGGTCGAGCAGACCGAATGGTTGCAGCACCACGCACGCCAATCCTCGGCAACGGGAACGACCAGGGTCCATGTCGTGACCCCGAGCCACAGCCGCACCGTCGTTGCCTATTACGCCTGGACCATGGCGCAGATCGAAATCGACGAGTCCCCCGCTCGATTGCGCAAGGGCGCCGGTCGTTACCCGCAACCCGTGGCCCTGCTTGCACGTCTCGGCGTCGACCAGCAGCACGAGGGACAAGGGCTCGGTGCCGCGCTGCTTCGGGACGTCATGCAGCGCGCCGCCCTCATCAGCGAGGACATCGGCTGTCGTGGACTGCTGGTGCATGCGGAATCCGTAACGGCGCGCGACTTCTACCGCCACCTTATCCCGGAGTTCGAACAAAGCCCTACCGACGAATTGCATCTTGTGCTGCTATTGAAGGACATCAAACGAACGCTGGCATCAACGGGTGAAATTCCCCCGGTCTAAACAGGTCTCCTAACTGGTGTCAGAATACCCATGCCCTTGCAGGTGCCTGAGCTGTTGTCAACGGCAAGATGGTAATCCCCCCGAAAAGTAGCGGTGCTCAGAAGTAGAATTTTCTCGTAATCTAGTACGAAGGAGATTCTGCATGAAGAAGTCACGTTTTTCGGACGGTCAGATCGTGGCGGTCCTAAAGCAAGCCGAGTCCGGGGTGCCG
>JBGTIC010000049.1:0-4769 GCA_041745895.1 Gammaproteobacteria bacterium | reverse complement strand
GCGCTGAGCGTCAACCTCGGCATGCTCGTGCTTTGCGGCGGGCTGCTCGCAATGATGGTGCGGTCGTTCGTGGCTGCGCGCCGGACGATGAATCAGCCGGGCAGCGCCTGAGCGTTCAGGCGCTCATTCTCCTTGCCGGCCAAGGCTCTCGGCCAGGAATGCGGATACCAAGGCGTTCATGCTGACACCTTCCTGCTTTGCGCGCGCCGTGAGTCTTGCGTGCAGACTGCGAGGAATACGGGCGACAAACTTGCCGCTCGACAACTCTCCCGGCTGAGGAACCTCGCGGCCTGCTGCGCTAGCCGCGGCGACCCAGGCGGCCACGGCATCTTTTCCGCTGACAATGGCCTCCTCGGGCGTTTCTCCATCCGACATGCAACCCGGCAAGTCCGGAAACGTGATGAGCCAGCCGCCACCCTCCTCCTTGGCAAGAGGCCTGAGTTCGAAGGGATCTTCAACATTTGATTCCATCAACCTGCTCCGATGTCGTCCAGCAGGGCAAGGAAGAGGGGGTGAAGCTTGGCCCGTTGCTCGCGGACATAGGTCGCGAAGCGGGGCTCAGCGCCGCAAAAGTTCCCGCGCCTCCGCAAACACCTGGTCAGAGGGTACGGTTGTTTCCAGCCCCGAATCCAGTGCTTCGCAACGCCGCTGGATCTCTTCGTTCCAGAGAGTCTCGGCGTCGGGATCGGCCGGCCCCTCCAGTTCCTCTAGCAACATTCGAAGCAGGCGCTCCTTGTCGCGGTCAGCAAGACTGCGAACCTCTTCTTCGATCTCAGTGATAGTCCTTGCCATCTTGCGTTGCCCTTGCCGATTTTGCCGACGTGATCATGAGTCGAGCATAGTCCTGATCGGGAGGCCCGCCAAGGGCGACAAACTGCGGAAGCGACGCGGAAACTCCGCCTTGGCCCCCCATATCTTTTCTCGTCGTCCTGCAGTCCCTCAGCGCAAGCCGTACCAAACGCCACGGCCACTGCTGCCGTGCTGATCAAGCGTGCCGCGCTCGACCAGCACTCGGAAATGCTGCTTCAGCGTGTTGCGGCTGGCTCCGGTGAGCTTGATGGCATCGCCGATGGTGACGCGCCCGTGCTCGCGGGCGAACTCCACAATCTGCAACTGTAGTTCCGGCATGGCCGCCAGCACGTTCTCGCGCTCGACCTTCTTTTCCAGGCGCCGAACCTGCTCGGCCAGGGAGCGCACGAAGAACACCAGCCACGGCCGCCAGTCCGGGGACTCCGTGCGGATCGTGCCCTGGGTCTGCCGCAACGCCAGGTAATAGGCTTCCTTGCGCTGCTCGACCACGCTCTCCAGCGAACTGTAAGGCACGTAGGCATAGCCTGCCTGCAGGAGCAGCAGCGTGGTCAACACGCGGGAGAGCCGCCCGTTGCCGTCCTGGAAGGGATGGATCTCCAGAAACACGACGACGCACAAAGCGATGATCAGCAACGGATGCAGACGGGCCGTCTCGCGTTCCTGTTTCACCCATGCGACCAGCTCCGTCATCAGGCGGGGCGTATCGAAAGGCGACGCAGTCTGAAACACAGTGCCGATCTGTGCGCCGGTTTCGTCGAAGGCGGCGACGCTGTTCGAGTTGGTCTTGTAGTTGCCGCGATGCCAGACGTCCTTCTCGCTGTAGCGAAGCAGGATTTGATGCAACTGCTTGATGTGTTTCTCGGTGAACGGGATGTCCTGCCACGACGAGAACACCAGGTCCATCAGCTCGGCATAGCCGGCCACCTCCTGCTCATCGCGGGTGGCGAACGACTCGATCTCCAGGTTCGACAGCAGCTGCTCCACTTCCCGGTCGGACAGCTTGCTGCCCTCGATGCGGGTGGATGAGCCGATGCTCTCGATGGTGGCCACGCACCGCAGAGCCGAAAGCCGGTCAGGCGCGAGCGCACCCAAGGCGCGCCAGGCGCCTTTGAACTCGTCGATTCCGGCGATGAGGCTCAGGATCTCTGAGGTGATCTGAAGGGTGCCGGTTCGCAGCATGAACCAATGTTACACCCATTTACACCCATTCGTCGCGCCACCCGTGCTCTCCAGCTTTCGCTGCAAATCCGTCAACAGGGCCTCCGTCTCCCGCGCCAGCATGGTCAGATAATCACGCCGCTCCAGCGTGCGATCGACGATAACCTGCGGAATAAAGCGCGACAGTTCCTGGTGGAAAGGCTTGCCGTGGACGATATCTGAAACGCGCTCGTGCATGCGCTGCAGCTTCTCGACGTAGTCGGCGATGCGGTAATCGGCAATCTTGGCGCCAACCCAGTCCACCCGCATGGTGGCGCCGTGCTGCACCAGCCAGCGCAGGTCCCAGATATCGCGATGACGCACATACCCGGTGGTGTTCACCAGCGAAACCAGCTTGTCGGCCATGATCTCATCCAGCGTTTCCACCAGTACCAGGGTGTCGCCATAGCCGTCCGGCAAGAAGTCGTAATGGACGCGCAGCGCCCGCGGCTCGCGCGAATAGGCCGGGAGATTGGCCACTTCGATCTTGATCCGTTGCCGGGGAATGTCCTTGCGTTCGGGGGCCGTGATCACCGAGACCTGCCACTTGGCGATGTTGAGACCCTCATGCTCGCGCTCGTGCCGCACGGCCTTCGGCTCCTTGACCTCGACCTCCAGCCCGTAGCGCCCGCCGATATGATGCTCGATGCATTCCCGGATAGGATCGAGTTGCGTGCGGCTGAATTCGCGGCCACCGACGAAATCCAGATCCTCGCTGAAGCGATTGGCGCCATAGCAAAGCCTGAGCGAAGTGCCCCCCTGGAAGGTCAATGCCTGCAGCAGGCCCTCCCTGTCCAGGCTGTAGAGGATGTCGTAGTGCAACAGCTCCTTCTGGATCACCGGGCGCATGTGGGCGCGCCCGCCCTCACGCATGGCCATCTCGGTCAATTGCTCGAAATCGACCCGGTCACTCATGATCAAACATCGATTCATCCACCAGATGAGTATTGCGACCCACCCGTTTCAGGTCGCTCCAGGCCGCCGGCAGCGTGGCCAGAGGCAGCGGCCGGCCGACATCGCTCATGCGCTGCAACAGCTCGCCCACCGGGCGCTTGGTATGCACGAACTCGATCGTGCCGTAGGGGGTCTTGTAGACACCCTTGCGGCCCGTCGTCATCACCGTCAACCTATCGAGCGGCACCTGCGAGATGGCGCCGTATTCGCTGAGTGCCGATTCCAGGCTGACATAGTTGTACTCACCGCGCCGCAACGCTCTGGCGATCTGTTCGATCATGTCACTGCCCCGGCTTCGAGCAAGGGCATTGATGTAGACACCACGCGCCGGCCGCTCAAGCAATCCTTCGGCTACGAGACGTCGCAGGCCGTCCTTCAGCGCCCGCGGGCTGTCCTCATGGAACAGCTTGGCCAGATCGGCGCGGGTGAACACGAACCGGCCGTGGCGATCCCACTGACTCAAGCGTTTCAGGGCGGTGGCCTGGTCCATAAGTAGACATTAAGGTCATAAATAAACGGCCTTTACGTCCACTTAAGGTAGTTGGCCTGCAAGTGGCCGTCAAGCCGAATTCCTGTCGGGGCGCAGATACCGCACCGGCCAGTGATGCACGAACGGCGCCGCCTTCCCTCCCGCAAGCTTCCGCTCCCGCACAAACAGATGCAGCGAAATGCTGCGAGCGGCATGTTCGATCGACTCCCGCCCCCGCTTGCTGACCGAAGTCGTCTTATTCTGCGTCCGCCAATGAAACGATGACAGGCCGCCTTCGGCAAATAGAGGCGACGAAGACCTGGCACACGCGCCGACGGGTGCGAACTTCCGGCGCCAGACAGCAAGGCGATCACCTTGGATGATTGCGCATGTAGCCACGGCTGTCCTCCCGTTGCAGGGGCCATCGTGTTCACGACGGCTTGCCGTCAGCGAATGAGGACTATTTCCGTGTCCAGCCCCAGTGCCATCCAGGCCTGATCGGCCGTAAGTACCGGCAGGGCGCGATCCTGTGCCAACGCCAGGCACGCGCGTTCCGCCAGTGAAAGTCCGGCCTTGCGAGTTTTTGCCCATAGCCTGGCACCAGCAGCGGCGTGCGCTGCCGTGAACGGCTCTATGGTTACACCTAATTCGACGGCATCGGCATCCATGCCTTCGATGTATGCGCCGCGCTGCAGGAGTTTCTGGACCACCTCGGACCAGTTCACCGCGGACATCAGCGCTCCATCGAGCACTGCCGCAACGCGCTCGGCGCCGGGCTCGTCATGCAGCCATGCGAGGAGTGCGGTTGCGTCGACAACCGCGCTCAAGTCTGATCCTTCGCCGCCTCGGCCCGCCGGTCAGCGAGCAATTCGTCAACCAGGCTGACACCTTTCGGGATATTGGCAAGGCGCGCCTTCAAGCGTCGCTCGACCGCTTCGGGACGCTCCAGCACGATACGATCGCCGTCCTGTCGAGCGATCAGCCGATCGCCTGGCGCCAAGCCCAGCGCATGACGCAGGTGGGCCGGGATGACCATACGGCCTTGCTTGCCAAGTGCCAACTCGCCCCTTGCGTTCATGCTGCCCACTCCATCGTGTCAGGGAAGAGCCTCATATTGTCACCGTGTGGGCGCGTCGGCCCTCCACAACCTGGGAGCGCCCTTTGCCTACGCCGCGCGGGCGGATGCTGATACTGACAGTACAGTCCAGCACCTCAGAAATCTCCGCAAGCGTGCGCAGCGTCATGTTCCGCGAGCCGCTGAAAAGCTGGGAGACGTGACCCTTTGTCTTGCCTAACCTGCTGGCGAGCTCACTCTTGCTGACGTCGGCCCGTTGCATCG
>JBGTIC010000048.1:0-1754 GCA_041745895.1 Gammaproteobacteria bacterium | reverse complement strand
ACCCCTGCCCTGCTGAGGCGGACTGCCCGTCGCGCGGGCCACCGATCGCAGTTCGCGCGGCAGGCTGAACAGCACATGTTCCTCGCGCCCGACCACCTCGCGCGCCACCTCACCGCCCCAGGCGCGCAGCTGCTCGACGACTTCCTGCACCAGCACTTCAGGCGCCGAAGCACCGGCAGTAACGCCCACGCTCCTCGCACCATCGAACCAGCTGCGATCCATGTCCTTCGCCCCGTCGACCAGGTAGCCGGCTATGCCGGACTTTTCGGCAAGCTCGCGCAGCCGGTTGGAGTTCGAACTGCTCGCAGAACCGACCACCACGAGCACATCACATTCACCGACCAGCGTCTTCACCGCATCCTGGCGGTTCTGCGTGGCATAGCAGATGTCCTCGCGGCGCGGCGCGGTCAGGCTCGGAAAGCGTACGCGCAAGGCAGCGACAATCGCGGCAGTATCATCGACCGACAATGTAGTCTGCGTAACGAATGCCAGGCGCTCCGGATCACGAACCTCAAGTCCGGCGACATCTTCCACGCCTTCCACCAACAGGATGCGCCCACCATGTGATTCATCGAAGCGGCCCATCGTGCCTTCCACTTCCGGATGGCCGGCGTGACCGATCAGCAGCACGTCCAGACCCTGCTGGGCGTACCGCCGCACCTCCATGTGCACTTTGGTCACCAGCGGACAGGTGGCATCGAATACGTTGAGTCCGCGCCGAGTGGCCTCGTCCTCGACCGCGCGCGACACGCCGTGGGCACTGAAGATCACCGTGGCATCGTCAGGCACCTCGTCGAGCTCCTCGACGAAACGCGCGCCCTGGGCGCGCAGCGAATCCACGACGTGGCGATTGTGCACGACCTCGTGGCGCACGTAGATGGGCGCACCGAACAGCGAGAGCGCACGCTCCACAATGTCGATGGCGCGATCCACCCCGGCACAGAACCCGCGGGGATTGGCGAGCAGAATTCTCATGGGCTCATTGTCGCATGCCGCGAGCTGCGGGCGAAACCTCAGCCGCGGGCTCGCCGCTCGCGGCGCATCTCCAGCACGCTGTCGAGAATCAGCAGGCCTGCGCCCAGTGTGATGGCCGAATCCGCGACGTTGAACGCCGGGAAATACCAGCGTTCATAGTTGAAAAACACGAAATCAACGACACTGCCGTAGAGCACACGATCTATGACGTTGCCCAGCGCACCGCCGAGCACCAGGCACAGGCCGATCGCAAGCAGGGTCTGCCCGCGGGCCGGCAGCCGCCGCAGCCACACCAGTATCGCCACACTCACGCCGATGGCGATGCTGATGAAAAACCAGCGCTGCCAGCCCGAGGCCTGGGCGAGCAGGCTGAAGGCGGCGCCTTCGTTGCGCAGGTGAGTAATGTCGAGGATCGGCAGTATCTCGATGCGTTCGTAGAGCTGCAGCGTATTGAGAATCCACAGCTTGGTAAGCTGATCCAGCGCAATCACCACCAAGGACAGCCACAGCCAGTTGCTGGCCCCGGCATTGAGCCGGAACCAGCCGCGCGGGGCAGGCGCGCCTGCGGCGGCATCGTCGTGCATGTCGGCGGGGCCCAGGCCGGGCTGCTCAGGCGTATCGTCGCTGCTCACCATCACTCTCCACGTTACCGACACAGCGTCCGCAAATTTCCGGATGCGCGGCGTGTGCACCGACATCCTCGCGCCGCTGCCAGCAGCGCACACATTTGGTCGCCGCGCTTGCGACCACCTCCACCCAGACCTCACCGCCGCCCTCGA
>JBGTIC010000047.1:0-15567 GCA_041745895.1 Gammaproteobacteria bacterium | reverse complement strand
GAGGTGTATGTGCTCACGAAGGAAGAGGGTGGCCGTCATACGCCGTTCTTCAAGGGCTATCGTCCGCAGTTTTACTTCCGCACGACGGATGTGACGGGGGCCTGCGAGCTGCCCGAGGGCACGGAGATGGTGATGCCGGGCGACAACATCCAGATGAAGGTGGAGCTGATTGCCCCGATCGCGATGGAAGACGGACTGCGTTTCGCCATCCGCGAGGGTGGTCGTACCGTGGGCGCCGGCGTCGTCGCCAAAATCATCAAGTAAGCAAAGGACGAAAAGCGGCCAGGAGTCGGATCCGCGGGTTGCGCCACAGGCCAGTAGCTCAATTGGTAGAGCAGCGGTCTCCAAAACCGCAGGTTGGGGGTTCGAGTCCCTCCTGGCCTGCCATTTCGGCCCACTGGCCTGAATGGCGCACACACACGAACACGACAATGGCCTTGCCTGAAGTCACATGAACGCAAAGACGGAAGCCAGCGGCGATACGCTGGACACGATCAAACTCCTGCTTGCGGCCGCGGTCGTAGTGGCAGGCGTGGTTGGCTTTTACTACTTCGGTGAGCAGCCGACGGTCGTACGTGCGCTCGGCGTTCTGGTAGCGCTGGGGCTGGCCGCGTTCATCGCCCTCCAGGCGACCCAGGGCAAGGATTTCTGGCGCTTTGTGCAGTCCTCGCGCGTTGAAATGCGCAAGGTCGTGTGGCCCACCCGGCAGGAGACGCTGACCACCACCGGTGCGGTGATGCTGTTTGCGGCGATTCTTGGCGTCTTTTTCTGGCTGCTGGACATGGTCCTGCTGTGGGTGACCCGACTGGCCACCGGGTTCGGAGGGTGAACATGGCGTTGCGCTGGTATGTCGTGCACGCGTACTCGAATTTCGAGCACAAGGTGAAGCGGGCCCTGGAAGAGCGGATCAAGCGATTCGATCTGCAGGACAAGTTCGGCCAGATTCTTGTGCCCACCGAGGAAGTGGTGGAGATGCGCGAGGGTCAGAAGCGCAGGAGCGATCGCAAGTTCTTTCCGGGCTACGTGCTGGTGCAGATGGAGATGGGTGACGAAAGCTGGCACCTGGTCAAGGAGACTCCGAAGGTGCTGGGGTTCATTGGCGGCTCTCCGGACAAGCCTGCACCGATCACCGACCGCGAGGCCGACACCATCCTGCAGCGAGTGCAGGAAGGCGTGGACAAGCCGCGACCGAAGGTGTTGTTCGAGCCCGGTGAAGTGGTGCGTGTCACGGATGGTCCGTTCAACGACTTCAACGGCGTTGTAGAGACCGTCAATTACGAAAAGAGCCGCCTGCGGGTGGCGGTGCAGATTCTTGGTCGTTCCACCCCGGTGGAGCTGGAGTTCGGCCAGGTCGAAAAGGCTTGAGCGCCTGTTCGGTCTGGATGTTCGATCTTCGCGCGCTGTTCGCGTGAAGTGGCGGGGAGCCGAAAGGCGTTATCACCCAGTGTTGAGGAAGATTTGAGTCATGGCCAAAAAAATCACCACCTATATCAAACTGCAGATTGCTGCAGGCCAGGCGAATCCCAGTCCGCCGGTCGGTCCTGCGCTGGGTCAGCACGGCGTCAACATCATGGAGTTCTGCAAGGCTTTCAATGCCGCAACCGACTCCATGGAGAAGGGCCTGCCCACGCCTGTGGTCATCACCGTCTACAGTGATCGCAGCTTCACCTTCGTCACCAAGACACCGCCCGCGGCGGTGCTGCTGAAGAAGGCGCTGGGTCTCAAATCCGGCAGCGGCACACCGAATACCAAGAAGGTCGGCAAGGTGACCCGGGCGCAGCTCGAGGACATTGCCAAGCTCAAGGAGCCTGATCTGACTGCGGCCGATCTGGATGCAGCCGTGCGCACCATCGCAGGCAGCGCGCGCAGCATGGGCATCGAAGTGGAGGGCGTCTGACATGAGCAAGCTTTCAAAGCGCAAGAAGCTGTTCCGCGAGAAGGTCAAGCCGGGCCATGCCTATACGATCGATGAGGCGCTGACGCTGGTCAAGGAACTTGCCGGTGCGAAATTCCGTGAGTCCGTGGATGTCGCCGTGAATCTGGGCGTGGACCCGCGCAAGTCCGACCAGGTCGTGCGCGGCTCCACTGTACTGCCCAACGGCACAGGCAAGAGCGTGCGCGTGGCAGTGTTCACGCAGGGCGCGAACGCCGACAAGGCACGCGCGGCCGGCGCTGACGTCGTGGGCTTCGAAGATCTCGCCGAGCAGGTCAAGGCCGGTCAGCTCGACTTCGACGTCGTGATTGCAACGCCCGATGCCATGCGCGTTGTCGGCCAGCTCGGTCAGATCCTCGGTCCGCGCGGCCTGATGCCCAACCCGAAGGTCGGTACCGTGACGCCTGACGTCGAGACGGCGGTGAAGAACGCCAAGGCCGGTCAGGTGCGGTACCGCACGGACAAGGCCGGCATCATTCACTGCACGATCGGGAATGTCGAATTCGATGCCGACAAGCTGAAGGGCAATCTCAACGCGCTGCTGGCTGACCTGCGCAAGCTCAAGCCTGCAGCTGCCAAAGGTATTTACATGCAACGTTTGACGGTCTCTTCCACGATGGGCCCCGGGGTCATCGTGGATCAGGCCAGCCTCGAGTCGGCGACTTGAGGCGTGGCGGCACGGGCAGGCGACTGTCCGCGCCGCGAGAATCGTGCCAGCTTGCCGCCGGTACGAGACCCGGGATGTTGAGCCCGGCAGCGATCGCCCGAAGGGGCGTCGCCGCCGGCCATCATCTAAGACCGCAGGTGACGCAAGTCTTAATGGTCGAAAGACCGGCCCGCGCAGATGGTGAATCCGAGCCTTGCTTGAACCTGGCCCGGTCACCGTCAAGAAGGGTGCTGCATGGATTGGGTGCCCGGTGTTTGTTGACCGATGTTGCCAGGAGGAAATCATGGCACTGAGACTCGAAGACAAGAAGGCCCTTGTCGCCGAGGTGAACGCGGTGGCCAGCACAGCCTTTTCGGCTGTGATTGCCGAGTACCGCGGAATGACGGTCTCGCAGATGACCGAGCTGCGCGCGAAGGCGCGCGCCTCGGGTGTCTATCTGCGGGTCGTCAAGAACACCCTGGCAAAAAGGGCGGTTCAGGGAACCGACTTCGAGTGTGTTCAGAGTGCCCTCAAGGGGCCACTGGTGCTGGCGTTCTCGCAAGAGGACCCTGGTGCCGCGGCCCGAGTGGTCAAGGAGTTTGCGAAGGCGAACGACAAGCTGGTCACGGTGTCCGTGTCCGTGGGCGGGCAGTTGCTGCCGGCCTCGGATCTGGAGCGCCTCGCCACGCTGCCGACGCGCGACCAGGCTCTGTCCATATTGATGGGCGTAATGAAGGCACCGATTCAGAAGTTCGTGCGCACGCTGGCCGAACCTCACGCCAAGCTGGTGCGTACCGTTGCTGCGGTGCGCGACGCGAAGCAGGCCGCCTGAACAACATATTTTTCGTAACCAGTCGCCCGGGAAATCAACGCAAGGCTCGGGTAATCAAGCAGGAGATTTTGTAATGGCTGTTTCCAAGGAAGACATTCTCGAGACCATCTCGAACATGAGCGTGATGGAGGTCGTAGACCTGATCTCGGCGATGGAAGAGAAATTCGGCGTCTCGGCCGCGGCACCTGTGGCCATGGCCGCGGGCGGCGCTGGCGCTGCCGGTGGCGAGGCTGCTGCTGAAGAGCAGACCGAGTTCGACGTGATCATGACCAGCTTCGGCGCCAACAAGGTCGGCGTCATCAAGACTGTGCGCACGATCACCGGCCTGGGCCTGAAGGAAGCCAAGGATCTGGTGGAGGGCGCGCCCTCCACGGTCAAGGAAGGCGTCTCGAAGGACGAAGCCGCGAAGATCAAGAAGGATCTCGAGGAAGCCGGCGCCAGCGTGGAGCTGAAGTAACGGTGCGGATCGCACCGGCAGACCGGGCCCAGTCCCGGTCGGCGTCGCGCGATGCCAGGGTCGGCGGGGTACGCCCCGCCGACCTGTTGGCGTTTCCGGCTGTCCATTCCGCACCGCCTGCGCGCGCGCCGTTTTTGCACCAGGACCGTGACAGGCAGGGTCTTCGTGTCATTCATCAATGCCTGAGCCGAGGGTAGTCGTAATGGCTTATTCCTTCACCGAGAAGAAGCGCATCCGCAAGGATTTCGGCAAGCGTCCGAGCATTCTGGATGTGCCGTACCTGCTGTCCACCCAGATCGAGTCCTATCGCGGCTTCCTGCAGGATCACCTGCCGGAGGAGGAGCGCGCGGAGATCGGTCTGCACGCGGCGTTCCGCAGCGTATTCCCGATCACCAGCTATTCTGGCAATGCCCGCCTCGAGTACGTGACCTATCGTCTCGGCGAGCCCGTCTTTGACGTCAAGGAATGCCAGATGCGTGGCCTGACCTTCGCAGCACCGCTGCGCGTCAAGGTCCGCCTGGTGATCTTCGACAAGGAAGCCTCCGGTGCGAACAAGCCGGTCAAGGACATCCGCGAGCAGGAAGTCTATCTCGGTGAACTGCCGCTGATGACCGACAACGGTACCTTTGTCGTCAATGGCACCGAGCGGGTCATCGTCTCGCAGTTGCATCGGTCCCCGGGCGTGTTCTTCGATCACGACCGTGGCAAGACCCACTCTTCGGGCAAGCTCTTGTTCTCGGCGCGCGTGATTCCCTACCGCGGCTCCTGGCTGGACTTCGAGTTCGACCCGAAGGACAGTGTGTTCGCGCGTATCGACCGTCGCCGCAAACTCCCGGTGACGATCATCCTGCGGGCACTGGGTTACAACGAAGAAGAGATGCTGGACATGTTCTTCGACAAGAACGAGTTCCAGCTCACCAAGAAGGAAATCCGCCTGCGGCTGTTCCCGGAACGTCTGCGCGGCGAGACCGCGAGCTTCGACATCAAGATCGGTCGCAAGATCATCGTCGAGGAAGGCAAGCGCATCACCGCGCGTCATGTCCGCGATCTGCAGCAGGCCGAGACCGAGTTCCTGGTGGTGCCCGCGGAGTACCTGGTGGGCAAGATCATCGCGCATGATGTCGCCGACAAGGAGTCCGGCGAGCTCATCGCGCGTGCCAATGACGAGCTGACCATGGAGATGGTCGAGGCGATGCTTGAGGCCGGCGTCAAGGAGTTGCATACGTTGTATGTCAACGACCTGGACCGTGGGCCCTACATCTCCAATACCCTGCGAATCGACGCCAGCACCAACCGCCTCGAGGCGCTGGTTGAGATCTACCGCATGATGCGTCCCGGCGAGCCGCCGACCAAGGAGGCTGCCGAGAACCTGTTCTTCAACCTGTTCTTCAACCCGGAGCGCTACGACCTCTCGGCCGTCGGCCGCATGAAGTTCAACCGCCGCGTCGGTCGTGACCAGGTGGATGGCTCGGGTGTGATCTATGACGGCCGTTTCTTCGAGGGCCGCAGCGAGGAGCTGTCAAAGTCGCTGCATGCTACCTATGCAGAGAGCTCCGACATCATCGATGTCATCCGCACGCTTTGCGACATCCGCAACGGCAACGGCCATGTCGACGATATCGATCACCTCGGCAACCGGCGGGTGCGCAGTGTCGGCGAAATGGCGGAGAACGCGTTTCGCATAGGCCTCGTGCGCGTCGAGCGCGCGGTCAAGGAGCGCCTGACGCTCGCCGAGTCCGAAGGCCTGATGCCTCAGGAGATGATCAACGCCAAGCCTGTGGCTGCCGCCGTTAAGGAGTTTTTCGGCTCCTCCCAGCTCTCGCAGTTCATGGACCAGAACAACCCGCTCTCTGAAGTCACGCACAAGCGGCGTGTCTCGGCGCTTGGTCCGGGCGGTCTGACCCGCGAGCGTGCCGGCTTCGAGGTGCGCGACGTGCACCCGACGCACTATGGCCGCGTGTGTCCGATCGAGACCCCTGAAGGTCCGAACATCGGTCTGATCAACTCGCTGGCCGTGTATGCACGCACCAACGACTACGGCTTCCTCGAGACGCCGTACCGCAAGGTCGTGGACGGCAAGGTCACCCATGACATCGAGTATCTGTCGGCCATCGAGGAAAGCCAGTACGTCATCGCCCAGGCCAACGCGGCGCTGGATCCGAAAGACGCATTCTCCGATGACCTGGTGTCCTGCCGGCACATGAACGAGTTCACGCTGTCCACGCCGGATCGCATTCAGTTCATGGATATCTCGCCGAAGCAGATCGTCTCGGTGGCGGCCTCGCTGATTCCGTTTCTGGAGCATGACGACGCCAACCGCGCCTTGATGGGCTCGAACATGCAGCGTCAGGCGGTGCCCACACTGCGCTCCGAGGTGCCGCTGGTGGGCACCGGCATGGAGCGCGCCGTGGCCATCGATTCGGGCGTGACCGTGGTGGCGCGTCGTGGCGGCGTGGTCGACTCGGTGGATGCCTCGCGCATCGTCGTCCGCGTCAATGATGACGAGACCAACGAGAGTGAAGCCGGTGTCGACATCTACAATCTCACCAAGTACACCCGTTCCAACCAGAACACCTGCATCAACCAGCGTCCGCTGGTCAATGCGGGCGACCACATCGCGCAGGGCGACGTCCTGGCCGATGGGCCCTCGACGCATCTCGGCGAACTGGCCCTGGGCCAGAACCTGCTGGTTGCGTTCATGCCCTGGAACGGCTTCAACTTCGAGGACTCGATCCTGCTCTCCGAGCGTGTCGTCGAGGAGGACCGTTTCACGACGATCCACATCGAGGAGCTGACCTGCGTTGCACGCGACACCAAGCTCGGCGCCGAGGAAGTCACGGCTGACATTCCCAACGTGGGCGAAACCGCACTTGCCAAGCTCGACGAGTCTGGCATCGCCTTCATCGGCGCGGAAGTGCGCGCCGGCGACATCCTCGTGGGCAAGGTCACGCCGAAGGGCGAGACCCAGCTGACCCCGGAGGAGAAGCTGCTGAGGGCGATCTTCGGCGAGAAGGCCTCGGACGTGAAAGACACCTCGCTGCGCGTGCCCCCGGGCATGGATGGCACGGTCATCGACGTTCGTGTGTTCACCCGCGACGGTGTCGAGAAGGATGCCCGCGCGCTGTCCATCGAGCGTGATGAGCTCGAGAGTGTGCGCAAGGATCTCGATGATCAGCTGCGCATTCTCGAAGGCGACATCTACGCGCGTATCGGTCAGATGCTGCTGGGCAAGAAAGCCGCGGGTGGTCCGGGCAAGCTCAAGAAGGACGAGGTCATCAAGCAGGCCTATCTTGATGAGCTCTCACGCGACAAGTGGTTCGAGATCCGTCTGCAGAACGAAGACGCCAACGCGCAGCTCGAGCGGGCCGGCGAGCGTCTGCGTGCCCAGCGTCAGGAGTTCGATCGTCGCTTTGACGAAAAGAAGAAGAAGATCACCGCCGGCGATGATCTCGCCCCGGGCGTGCTGAAGATGGTCAAGGTCTACCTGGCCGTGAAGCGTCGCATGCAGCCTGGTGACAAGATGGCCGGCCGTCATGGCAACAAGGGCGTCATCTCCTCGATCGTTCCGGTCGAGGACATGCCCTATACCCAGGATGGCACGCCGGTGGATATCGTGCTCAACCCGCTGGGCGTGCCCTCGCGCATGAACATCGGCCAGGTGCTGGAGACGCATCTTGGCTGGGCGGCGAAGGGCCTGGGCCTGAAGATCGGTCAGATGCTCGAGGAGCAGCAGGCCATCGCCAAGCTGCGCGGGTTCCTCGACGAGATCTACAACTCCACGGGCGGACAGCGGGCGGATCTGAAGAGCCTGAACGACGCCGAAATCGTGGAGCTTGCCGGAAATCTGACCAACGGCGTGCCGATGGCCACCCCGGTGTTCGACGGCGCCAACGAAGCCGAGATCAAGCAGCTTCTGAAGCTCGCCGGACTGCCGGAGAGCGGCCAGGCGGTGCTGATCGACGGGCGTACCGGCGAGGCCTTCGATCGCGAAGTCACCGTCGGCTACATGTACATGCTCAAGCTCAACCATCTGGTCGATGACAAGATGCATGCACGCTCCACCGGCCCGTACAGTCTGGTCACGCAGCAGCCGCTGGGTGGCAAGGCGCAGTTCGGCGGCCAGCGCTTCGGCGAGATGGAGGTCTGGGCGCTGGAAGCGTACGGCGCAGCCTACACGTTGCAGGAGATGCTGACGGTCAAGTCCGACGACGTGCAGGGTCGTACCAAGATGTACAAGAACATCGTGGACGGTACGCACCAGATGGAAGCGGGCATGCCCGAGTCGTTCAACGTGCTGGTCAAGGAGATCCGCTCGCTGGGCATCGATATTGAGCTGGAGCAGACCTGACGGACTGGCATGTGATTTTCGAGCCAGAGTTGAGTTGAAGCCACCAAGCGCCTCATAAAGGCAGGTGACAGATATGAAAGACCTACTGAAGCTTTTCAAGCAGCAGACGCCGATCGAGGATTTCGATGCGATCCGCATCGCGCTGGCCTCACCGGACATGATCCGCTCGTGGTCGTACGGCGAGGTGAAGAAGCCCGAGACCATCAACTACCGGACCTTCAAGCCGGAGCGTGATGGCCTGTTCTGCGCCAAGATCTTCGGTCCGATCAAGGACTACGAGTGCCTGTGCGGCAAGTACAAGCGCCTGAAGCATCGTGGCGTGGTGTGCGAGAAGTGCGGCGTCGAGGTCACCCAGACCAAGGTGCGGCGCGAGCGCATGGGCCATATCGAACTGGCCTCGCCGGTGGCGCATATCTGGTTTTTGAAGTCACTGCCCTCGCGCATCGGACTGATGCTTGATATGACCTTGCGCGAAATCGAGCGCATCCTGTATTTCGAGGCCTTCGTGGTCATCGAGCCGGGCATGACGCCGCTGGAGCGCGGCCAGCTGCTCTCCGATGAAACCTACCTGGAAGCCATCGAGCAGCACGGCGACGAATTCGATGCGCGGATGGGGGCCGAGGCTGTCTACCAGCTGCTCAAGACCATGAACCTGGAGTCCGAAGCTGCCAGGGTGCGTGACGAGATCTCGGCGACCAATTCCGACACCAAGATCAAGCGCCTGGCCAAGCGCCTGAAGCTGCTCGAATCGTTCATCGATTCGGGCAACCATCCCGAGTGGATGGTGTTGACCGTGCTGCCGGTGCTGCCGCCGGATCTGCGCCCGTTGGTGCCGCTGGATGGTGGACGCTTCGCGACCTCCGATCTCAACGATCTCTACCGTCGCGTCATCAACCGCAACAACCGTCTGCGCCGCCTGCTCGAGCTCAATGCGCCCGACATCATCGTGCGCAACGAAAAGCGCATGCTGCAGGAGTCGGTGGATGCACTGCTGGACAACGGCCGGCGCGGTCGTGCCATCACCGGCACCAACAAGCGCCCGCTGAAGTCGCTGGCCGACATGATCAAGGGCAAGCAGGGCCGCTTCCGCCAGAACCTGCTGGGCAAGCGTGTCGACTACTCGGGCCGTTCGGTCATCGTGGTCGGCCCGACGCTCAAGCTGCACCAGTGCGGCCTGCCCAAGAAGATGGCGCTGGAGCTGTTCAAGCCATTCATATTCTCGAAGCTGCAGCTGCGCGGCGAGGCCACGACCATCAAGGCCGCCAAGCGCCTGGTCGAGCGTGAAGGCCCGGAGGTGTGGGATATCCTCGAGGAGGTCATCCGCGAGCATCCGGTGCTGCTCAATCGCGCGCCCACGCTGCATCGCCTGGGTATCCAGGCGTTCGAGCCCGTGCTCATCGAGGGCAAGGCCATCCAGCTCCACCCGCTGGTGTGCACCGCCTTCAACGCCGACTTCGACGGTGACCAGATGGCCGTGCACGTGCCGCTGTCGCTGGAAGCCCAGCTCGAAGCGCGTGCCCTGATGATGGCCTCGAACAACATTCTGTCGCCGGCCAGCGGCGAGCCGATCATCGTGCCCTCGCAGGACGTGGTGCTGGGTCTGTACTTCATGACGCGCGAGCGTGTGAATGCCCTCGGGGAGGGCATGCTGTTCTCCGATGTACAGGAAGTGCACCGTGCTTACGAGAATCGCAGTGTCGACCTGCAGGCGCGGGTTCGCGTGCGCATCAGCGACGCCCTGATCTCGGCCGACGGCGAGTTTCAGGATCGGCGGCGCGTGGTGGAGACCACGGTCGGTCGTGCGCTGCTCTCCGAGATCCTGCCGCGCGGTCTGTCCTTCGATCTGGTCAATCGCAACATGACCAAGAAGGCCATTTCCGGCGTGATCAACGCCTGCTACCGCCAGGTGGGCCTCAAGGCCACCGTCGTGTTTGCCGACCAGCTGATGTACACCGGTTTTGCGTATGCGACGCGCTCGGGTGTGTCGATCGGTGTCAACGACATGGTCGTGCCGCAGGAGAAGACCGACATCCTCGCCGAGGCCGAAGACCAGGTGAAGGAGATCCAGGACCAGTACGCCTCGGGTATCGTCACCGATGGCGAGCGCTACAACAAGGTCGTGGACATCTGGTCACGCACGAACGACCAGGTGGCGCGTGCGATGATGGACAAGCTCGGCACCGACGAGGTCGAGGCCGCCGACGGCAAGAAGGTCCGCCAGGCGTCTTTCAACTCCATCTACATGATGGCCGACTCCGGTGCGCGAGGTTCCGCTGCGCAGATCCGCCAGCTCGCCGGTATGCGCGGCCTGATGGCCAAGCCGGACGGCTCGATCATCGAAACCCCCATCACTGCGAACTTCCGCGAGGGGCTGAACGTCCTGCAGTACTTCATCTCTACGCACGGCGCGCGCAAGGGCCTGGCCGACACGGCGCTGAAGACCGCCAACTCCGGTTACCTGACCCGGCGTCTCGTCGACGTGGCGCAGGACCTGGTGGTCACCGAGTTCGACTGCGGCACGGCGGAAGGCCTGCCGATGTCGCCGCTGGTCGAAGGTGGTGATGTGGTCGAGGGCCTCGGTGAGCGTGTGCTGGGTCGCGTGGTGGCCCAGCCGGTGCACTTCCCCGGCACCGAGAAGGTGGCGGTGGATGCCGGCACTCTGCTCGATGAGCAGTGGGTTGCCAGACTCGAGGAATGGTCGATCGACGAGGTGCTGGTGCGCTCGCCCATCACCTGCGAGACCCGCTACGGGGTGTGTTCGCAGTGCTATGGCCGCGACCTGGCCCGCGGTACCCAGATCGGTCGAGGCGAGGCGGTCGGTGTGATCGCAGCCCAGTCGATCGGTGAGCCCGGTACGCAGTTGACCATGCGCACTTTCCATATCGGTGGCGCTGCATCGCGCTCGGCCTCGGTCAACAGCATCGAAGTACGTGCCAAGGGGACAGCGCGGCTGATCAACATCAAGACCGTGCGCCAGGAATCCAAGGGGCACCTGGTGGCGGTGTCGCGCTCGGGCGAACTGACCATTACCGACGAGTTCGGCCGCGAGCGTGAACGCTACAAGGTGCCCTATGGCGCCTTCATTACGGTCGAGGACGGCGCTGAGGTCGAAGCCGGCAAGAGTGTGGCCAGCTGGGATCCGCATACCCATCCGATCATCAGCGAGGTGACCGGCTACCTCAGGTTCGAGGACTTCATCGACGGCGTGACCGTGACGCTGACCACCGATGAGATCACCGGGCTTTCCAGCATCGAGATCCTCGATCCCAAGCAGCGCAGCCAGTCGGGCAAGGACCTGCGTCCCACCGCCCGCCTGGTCACCGAGGACGGCAAGGAAGTGTGCTTCGGCAACACCGATATCCCGGCGGCGTACGCGCTGCCGGCCGGCGCGCTGATCAGCATGTCCGACGGTGCCCACGTGGCCGTGGGCGACGTCATCGCGCGTCTGCCGCAGGAAAGTTCGAAGACCCGCGACATCACCGGTGGTCTGCCGCGTGTGGCCGACCTGTTCGAGGCCCGCAAGCCGAAGGAACCGGCCATTCTTGCCGAATACTCCGGCACCATCAGCTTTGGCAAGGAAACCAAGGGCAAGCGTCGCCTGGTCATCACCGACGACAGCGGCGAGAAATACGAGGAGCTGATCCCGAAGTGGCGCAACCTCAACGTCTTCGAGGGTGAGACCATCGCCCGCGGAGAAGTGATCGCCGACGGTGAGCCCAATCCCCACGACATCCTGCGCCTGCAGGGCGTCGAGGCACTGGCCAACTATCTGGTGCGCGAGATCCAGGACGTCTACCGCCTGCAGGGTGTGAAGATCAACGACAAGCACATCGAGGTGATCATTCGCCAGATGCTGCGCAAGGTCGAGATCACCGCACCGGGAGACACCCGCTTCCTGCAGGGCGAGCAGGCCGATCGGGCCCGTCTGCTGGAGGCCAACGAGGAGGCCTCCGCCAGGAACAAGGAGCCGGCCTACGCCCAGACGGTGCTTTTGGGCATCACCAAGGCCTCGCTTGCCACCGAGTCGTTCATCTCGGCGGCGTCCTTCCAGGAGACCACCCGGGTGCTGACCGAGGCCTCCGTGCGCGGCCTGCAGGATGACCTGCGCGGGCTCAAGGAGAATGTCATCGTGGGTCGCCTGATTCCGGCGGGCACGGGGTATGCCCATCACGAGGAGCGTCGCCGCAGCCGGGAAGACGTGCTCGCAGCTGAACTCCAGGGCCTGGAGAGCGACGCTGCCGCACAGGCCGAGCCCGCCGAGGAGGCCTCCGCGCCGGCCGATGAGGCCTGAAGATATTTGACACGGGCACGGCCGCCCCCTAGAATTCGCGCCCTTAATCTCGGGGCCGGGTCAGGCACTCCTGGTGGGAGTCGGGCCGGCCCCGATTCGTCTACAGGCGGCCCTGCTGGCCGTGCCCGGACGCAATGGCAGGCGGGCGCGTGCAAGGAAGCTGCAGCGCACCCAAGTGCGGATGCGGTGGACTCCCGGTGCGTATCGTTCATGACGATATGGCATAGGGCGTTCGTCGCGTACGCCTATTGATGCATCACCCCGGCCAGGCGGCTTGTTCGCCGCACCGGCTACCCGAACTTTGCAGATACAGCTTACTTAACAGGACAAGCATGGCTACGACGAATCAGCTGGTACGCAAGCCGCGTTCCACCAAGGGCGCCAAGAGCGACGTGCCCGCACTGCAGGGCAGCCCGCAGAAGCGTGGCGTGTGCACGCGCGTATACACCACCACGCCGAAAAAGCCGAACTCGGCCATGCGCAAGGTTGCCCGCGTGCGCCTGACCAATGGCTACGAAGTCACCAGCTATATCGGCGGTGAGGGTCATAACCTTCAGGAGCACTCGGTGGTGCTGATTCGCGGTGGCCGTGTCAAGGATCTGCCCGGCGTTCGCTACCACACCGTGCGCGGCACCCTGGACTGCGCTGGCGTGAGCGCGCGGCGCCAGGGTCGCTCCAAGTACGGTGCCAAGCGACCCAAGAGCAAGTAAACCAACGATTACCTCAGGTCGGAAAAACGCCGGAATACGATCCACCAGACGTCGTTCCGCGATCCGATTCCCCACCAGACGGGAAACATCAGATGTCCAGAAGAGCAGCAGCCCCGAAGCGCCATATCCTGCCGGATCCCAAGTATTCCAGTGATCTGCTGGCGAAGTTCATGAACATGATCATGAACGACGGCAAGAAGTCCGTGGCCGAGAGCATCGTCTACGGCGCGATCGATCGCATTGCCGAGAAGAACGGTGCCGACGAGCAGCGTGCGCTGGAAATGCTCGAGCAGGCGCTGGACAACGTCAAGCCGTTCGTCGAGGTGAAGTCCCGCCGAGTGGGTGGCGCCACCTACCAGGTGCCCGTCGAGGTCCGGCCGACACGCCGCCAGTCGCTGGCGATGCGCTGGGTGATCGACGCTGCGCGCAAGCGAGGCGAGAAGTCCATGGCCCACCGTCTGGCCAATGAGCTGATGGATGCCGCAGAGAACCGCGGCTCGGCCGTCAAGAAGCGCGAAGACACCCACCGCATGGCCGAGGCCAACAAGGCGTTCTCCCACTACCGCTGGTAGAGACGCCACCAGGATTCATCGAGGACGATACCGTGCCCAGAACAACCCCCATCGAGCGCTACCGCAACATCGGCATCATGGCCCACATCGATGCCGGCAAGACCACGACCACGGAGCGCATCCTGTTCTATACCGGTGTGTCGCACAAGATTGGCGAAGTGCACGACGGCGCCGCAGTCATGGACTGGATGGAGCAGGAGCAGGAGCGTGGCATCACGATCACCTCCGCGGCCACGACCTGCTTCTGGAAGGGCATGGACAAGCAGTTCGAAGAGCACCGCATCAATATCATCGATACGCCGGGCCACGTGGATTTCACCATCGAGGTGGAGCGCAGCCTGCGCGTGCTCGATGGTGCCGTCGCGGTGTTCTGCTCGGTGGGTGGCGTGGAGCCGCAGTCCGAGACCGTGTGGCGCCAGGGAAACAAGTACCAGGTACCGCGCATGGCGTTCATCAACAAGATGGACCGTGCCGGTGCGAATTTCTTCCGCGTAGTCCAGCAGATCCGCGAGCGTCTCGGCGCCAATCCGGTGCCCATCCAGGTGCCGATCGGTGCCGAGGAGAAGTTCGAGGGTGTGGTCGACCTGATGCACATGAAAGCGGTGTACTGGGACGAAGAGACCCAGGGCATGCGCTTCGAGATGCGCGATATTCCCGCTGATCTCGTCGAAATTGCCACCGAGTATCGCGAGAAGATGGTCGAGGCAGCCGCCGAGGGCAACGAGGCGCTGCTCGAGAAGTACCTCGGCGACGGCGACCTGTCGATGGACGAAATCAAGCAGGGTCTGCGTCAGCGCACCCTGAAAAACGAAATCGTGCCCGTGATGTGCGGTTCGGCATTCAAGAACAAGGGCGTGCAGGCGATGCTCGACGCCGTCGTGGAGCTGATGCCCTCGCCGGTGGATGTGCCCAGTGTGCGCGGCATCGAGGAGAGCGAGGAAGAGGGCACGCGTCCGCCGAAGGACGATGCGCCGTTCTCAGCGCTGGCTTTCAAGATTGCCACCGACCCGTTCGTGGGCAGCCTGACCTTCTTCCGGGTCTACTCCGGTGTCATCAACTCCGGCGATACGGTCTACAACCCGGTCAAGGGCCGGAAGGAGCGCATCGGCCGCATCCTGCAGATGCACGCCAATGACCGCAAGGAACTCAAGGAAGTCCGCGCCGGTGACATCGCCGCTGCCGTGGGCCTCAAAGACGTCACCACGGGCGACACGCTGTCCGATCCAAACAAGATCATCACCCTGGAGCGCATGGAGTTCCCGGAGCCGGTCATCGCCGTGGCCGTGGAGCCCAAGACCAAGAGCGACCAGGAAAAGATGGGCCTGGCGCTGTCGAAGCTCGCCAAGGAAGATCCCTCTTTCCGCGTACGCACCGACGAGGAATCCGGGCAGACCATCATTGCCGGGATGGGCGAGCTGCATCTGGAGATCATCGTCGATCGCATGAAGCGCGAGTTCAAGGTCGAGGCCAACGTCGGCAAGCCTCAGGTTGCCTACCGCGAAACCCTGCGCAAGACCGTCGAGCAGGAAGGCAAGTTCGTGCGCCAGTCCGGCGGCCGCGGCCAGTACGGCCACGTCTGGATCCGCCTCGAGCCGCTCGAGGAAGGCAAGGGCTACGAGTTCATCAATGAGGTGGTTGGCGGCGTGATTCCGCGCGAGTACATCCCCGCCGTGGACAAGGGCATCAAGGAAGTGCTGCTGAACGGCGTGATCGCCGGCTTCCCGATCGTCGACGTCAAGGTCGCGCTGACCGACGGCTCGTACCACGACGTCGACTCC
>JBGTIC010000046.1:0-63714 GCA_041745895.1 Gammaproteobacteria bacterium | reverse complement strand
GCCCCTGCCGCGGCCCGCGCCTGCAGGCTCGCAAGCCCGATGACACTGACATTGAGTTCACGAAGGGCTCGCTCCAGGCGAGCCCGGGCACCGCGTTCTGTCGCCCACGACGCGATGTGCGGCGAACGCAGGAGCAGGCTGGCGGAGGCGAAATCCAGCGGCGACTCAAGCCCGGTGAGCAGCAGACGCGCGGACTGAATTACCGGCTCGTCGGCCAGCGCACGACCCACCGAAAAGTTGATGCCCGCTTCCGCCGCATCTGCGCTGCCCGGAGCGAGCAAGCGGATCAACGTGGTCTCGACCTCGTCGCGGCGACTCGACAGGTCGGCAACGACAAGGCCGACGTCCGCATCCGCAGGCTCCAGCTGCGTGGCCAGCCATGTGGCGGCATAACTCAGCTCGTGCGCCGGATCAATCGCGGCGAACACATTGCGTTCGCCCGCCTGGTTGCCCCCGGGGTGGATGATCAGCTGCGCGCCCTGAGTGCGGCAGGCCTCGACGATGGCGCGTGCCAGGGGGGTCAGCGCAATGAAGCCAAGCCAGAGTTGCCTGGGTGGCACCGGGATGCGACCGGCCCGCAGTTGTTCAAGCACTGCGCCGGCCAGATCGTACGGATCGAGTTCCTGGCGAGCTCTGCCGCCTGCCTCGTGCATCTGCAGCCAATGGGCGAAGCGCCGTGAATCCTGCGTGCCGCCCTGGTGAAGCTCGTGGGGCGACAATTGCCATTGGCGCAGCAGGCGCAAGGCCTCTCGCGCGAGGGTTGCGGTACGCGAGATGTCCCCGGTAAGTCCCACCTCTTCACCGACCAGCTGCTCCCAGCGCCGGGTCGCCGCCATCGGACCCAGCAACGCCCGGGTGGCCGGACCGCGTCGCCACAGGCGCGCGAGCCAGTGATCCCAGGCGATGATGTCGGGGGCATTCCAGGCCGAGCGCCCCTCGGCCTCGCACAATGTCGCGTAGCGCAGGCGATAGTGGCGCGCGAGACGTACGGTGGGCACGACGATGGTCGCGTTACTGTCGACCGCGTCGACAAGGGCTTTTAATAACTCAGACAAGAAGTTAATAGATGTTGATGAAGTACATTCTACTTCGCATGACTGTCAAGCACCTCGTTGATGCGAGTGAACACCTCCTCGATCAGGGCCGGGGACGGCAAGGTCGTGATGCGGAAGTGATCGTCATAAGGCACATTGAAACTGGTCCCCGGAGCCACCAGCACGTGACGGTTTTCCAGCAGATCCATGGCGAAACGATGATCGTTGAACTGGGGCAGGCGCTCTTTGTCCACGCGCACGAAGGCATACATCGCGCCTTGCGGGGCGACCAGCCGCAGGAACGGGCTGGCTGCCACGCAGTCGAGCACGGCCTGTCGGGATTCGTAAAGGCGGCCGCCGGGAGAGGTCAGATCCTGAATGCTCTGGTACCCGCCCAACGCGGTCTGCACTGCCCACTGGCCGGGCACATTGCTGCACAGTCGAAGTGACGCCAGCAGTTCGAGTGCGTTCAGATAGGCTCGCGCATTTTCCAGGTCGCCGCTGAAAGACGCCCAGCCGACACGATAGCCGCAGGCGCGGTAGACCTTGGACAGGCCGCTGAGGGTCGCGCAGAGCGTGTCGTGGACCAGCGTGGCCATCGGCACGAACTTCGCGCCATCGTAGGTCATGTGGTCGTAGATCTCATCGCAGAGCACGACCAGTCGATGGCGTTCCGCCAACTCGGCGATACCCTTCAGGATTTCGAGCGAATACACAGCCCCTGTCGGGTTGTTGGGGTTGATGACGACAATCGCCCGCGTGCGCGGGGTGATCATCGCCTCGATGGCCGCAAGGTCGGGCTGGAAGTTGCGTTCCGGTGGACAGGGATAGTGCAGTGCCTTGCCCCCATTGAGTACGGTGGCTGCTGTCCACAGTGGATAATCGGGGCTGGGGATCAGCACCTCGTCGCCCGGGTCGAGCAGCGCGCGCAAACACAGGTCTATGAGTTCGGAGACCCCGTTGCCGATAAACACCGAATCGGCACTCGCTGTCATGACCCCGCGCGTCTGCTGTTGCATCACTACCGCTTCGCGGGCAGGAAAGATGCCCTTCTGGTGACAATAGCCTTCGCTGATCTGCAGGTTCTCGATCATTGCCAGGCGCATCGTCTCCGGGGTGCGAAAGCCGTATACCCCGGGATTGCCGATGTTCAGCGAGGTGATCTCGTAGCCGAGCTTCTCTAGTTCCAGCGCCCGGCGGGCAAGCACACCACGAATCTCGTAACGCACATGCTGCAGACCCGCAGCAGTCTTCACCGGTGTCGCCACCGCGGCCTGTCCGGGGCCGGCAGTCGCATCCGCAGCAGAAGCCTCGATGGTCATCGGTCCTTGATTCCTGTGTGCGCCGGCAAATCCGGCGACTGGCGGGCGGCGGGAGTGGTTCTCCTGCGCGAAGCGCAGAACTCTACGCAAGCGACGCTGCAAAAAAAAGCCATGGCCTGTCGCCTGATCCCGCCACCTTGTATACAATCCGAGACGGTCAGGCCACGGCCTGCATTACGGATGTGCCGAGATCCGGTTTCAAGGATCAGACTGTCAGGAGGACGACCATGTCGGAGATCAAGGTGGCCATGCCTCTGCTGGCCAGGAACGAGGGCGTCTGGGACGGTTTCTATCGTCACACCGATGCGCAGGGCAACAAGATCGACGAGCACCGTTCGCGGCTGATCTGCCGGTTTCCCGACGACGGCCCCCACCCCTACCACCAGACCAACCATTACACCTGGTCCGACGGGCGCACCGAGGCCCGCGATTTTCCGGCCACCTACCGGGCTGGCAGGATGTGGTTCGACAACGACCTCATCTATGGCTGGGCGGCGGAAGTGCCTCTGGATGATTTCAACCGCACGCTGATGCTCAACTGGACGCGCAAGGGTGAATCCGACCTGTATCTCTACGAGATGATCCAGATGAGCGACTGCGGAGGTTACCGCAGTCGGGTCTGGCAGTGGATCAAGAGCGGGCGCATTCACATGCGCACGCTCATTGACGAAGAGAAAATCTCCGACAGCTGGCAGGGCTACTGAGCTCAGGCATTGCTGCGGGCGGGTTCGCCGATGGCCTCCTCGCGCGCCTGCGGCGGGCGCATCTTGTCGATCACGTCGGTGCACAGCAGCGTCCCACACAGGATCGCGATTGCCATCAGCAGGGCAATGACCACGAACGGCAGCACGTAGCTGCCGGACATATCGTAGAGCACGCCGGTCATGAACGGGCCAAGCCCGCCGCCGAGCGTATCGAGCACCGTAATCGCGCCGATGATCTTGCCCAGGGCCTTGAGCCCGAACAGGTCGGCGCACAGCAGCTGAATCAGCGTGTAGATACCACCCCAGCCGAACCCGAACAGGCTCAAGCCCACCCAGATCAGCTCCGGGCTGTGAATCATGCTGGTGGACACCATACACAGTACGCCCGCGAACATCATTGCCAGGGCCACCAGGAGCACACGCTGCCGGCCCACGGTTTCTGCGAGATGTCCGCTGATCAGTTTGCCGAACAGTCCACCCAGAAACAGGATCGTAGAAGCCGTCGAGGCCACCATGACTGAGTAGCCCTCGACCCGCATGAACAGGAATGTGTGCGTGCCCATGCCGAGGATGGCGTAGAAGGTACACATGGCAAGAATCGCCAGCATCCAGAAATTACGGCTGCGCAGTGCCTCCCCCAGTGTCATGCCGTACCTGGTGGCCTCGGTTGCCGCCTTGCCTGCCTCGCTGGTGCTGTCGGCCGGCGGCTGGTTACGCACCAGCAGGAAGATCAGTGGCACCATGACCAACGGCACCAACGCCACCCAGCCGAACACCTCGCGCCAGGTACCGAAGTTCAGCAACCACGCGTTCAGCGGTGGCAGGAGTGCATTACCGATACTGGTGCCGGCGAGCGCGATGCCGATCGCCAAGCCTCGTCGCTTGACGAACCATCGCGATACCAGGATCACATTCACGATCAGGCCCGCCAGGGTAAGCAGGACGCCGAAGGCGAAATGCACGAGGTAGACATCCATCAGTGTCGTGACACGCCCGTATTGCCAGTAGGCGGCCGCGAGGATCACCATGCCGGCGACCATCAACGGCTTGACACCGATCCGATCGGCCAGGGCGCCGGCGAAGAACCCCAGAAGGCCGCCGGTGAAAAGCGTGATCATGTCGCGGGCCTTGAGCCGCCCGACGCTGATGCCACCGCGGTCCACCACGGCGTTGAGCTCCGCTTCCGTGAGTTCGACTCCCTGCGCTGCAAGGATCTCGCGGATTGCGCCGATATTGGCGCGTATACGGCCATCATCGGTCAACGCGCTAAACGCATCCGTGCTCAGGTTCAGGTCGTAGCTGGTGTTGAGCTCGCGCACGATGCCGATCGCGGAGAGTTCATCGATGATGACCTCGTCGAACACCGTCGGTCCCGTCAGCGTCATGCCGTTGGAAACCGTGAGAATCATCATGGCCGTGAAGGCGATGACCCAACCGTAGTAGAAGCGCGAGCCGGCGGCGTTCGTCATGAGCGGATATCCTGCAGCTGATGCGAATGAACCACGCAGACCTCACCGGCTTCGTGGCGACTGGGCAGTACTGGTCTGCCGGCAAGCCTGGGCCAGGTGGTTCGTCTCGCGCGGTGCTGGCCGTCAGCTGCCGGGACGGATAATATATGAAAATGCATTGGGTAACGGACTTGCGAGCCAGCGCAGTCGCGCTGGCGCTGGGATGGGCGCTGGCGCAGCCCATGCTGCCGGCTGTCGCGCTGGCCGACGAGCACGCCGTGGCGAGCGCGCACGGCTACCTGGTCTTCCGTGCCCGGTTCCACGATGCCGAGGCGCTGAGTGCCTATGGTCGCGCGGTTGCCGCACTCGCGGGCGAATTCGGGGGCCGGTTTCTGGTGGTCGCCAGCGCTCCTGAGCTCATGGAGGGCACAGACGATGGTCGACGCCTGGTGATCTTGCGCTTTCCCAGTGTTGCCAAGGCCCGCGCGTTCTGGACATCCGAGGCGTACGCCGACGTCAAGCGACTGCGCGAGGGTGCCGGGGAGGTCGATGCCGTCCTCGTCGAAGGCATTCCCGGCGCGTAATGGACACCGTGTCGCCACAGCCGCAGAACGACCAGTTACTCGCAGCCCAGGTCGCACCTGGCACCCATGATGAGCGTGCGCGCCAGGGTTTCGTCTCGGCGCTGCGTCGTCACGTCATGGTGAAGATGTCCGCGTCGATGAGGGCGAGCTATGAAGGTGAGCTGCGCCCGCAGTTCGAGCGCACGCATGCAAGGCCCCCGGCCGACGGCATCGAGGTGCGGCGGTTGATGCGTACGCAGCCCATCTACCAGGCCTGGAGCGCGCTGCGGTACAACGCTCAGGAGATGACCTGGGCCTCGGTTCAGCCGCAGATCGAACGCCATCTGCCGGCGCTGCGCGAGGTGGCCGAGCGCGCGCAGCAGGCCGCTCCCTCGCTGCTGCGGCTCAACCCGGACACCCAGCTGCCCCGTGACTATACGGCGCTGGACATTCACCTGATGCCGGGCAATTTCCATAGCGAGTTCTCAGACCACGACGTCGCCCAGGGAGCCGTCTACGAACTCGGCACCGCGGTGTTCGGCGGCGGCATGATGCTGCGCAGGCGCGGTGCCGTAGGTCTGTCAATGGCCCACTTTCTGCGCATCGCCCACCCGCAGTTCGCTGCCCGGCGCATCCTTGATCTCGGGTGCACTGTTGGCAACAACACCCTGCCCTATCTCGAGGTGTTTCCGGAGGCTGAAGTCCACGGCATCGACCTGAGTGCCGCACAGCTGCGTTTCGCCCATGCACGCGCACAGGCCTGCGGGGCCACGGTGCACTACTCGCAGCAGAATGCCGAGCACACCGATTTTCCGGACCATCACTTTGACCTCATCGTCTCGAGCTTTTTCCTGCACGAGATCTCCACGGCAAGCACGCGCAAGGTGTTTCGTGAAGCATGGCGTCTGTTGCGCCCGGGCGGCCTGATGCTGCACATGGAGCTGCCGCCTGCCAGCGAGGCGGACCCGTATTACAACTTCTATCTGGATTGGGATGCTTACCACAACAACGAGCCCCACTATGCCGAGTTCCGGCGGCAGGATTTCGCGGCGCTTTGCACCGAGGCAGGGTTCGAGACGCGGAATTTCGTGCAACGTCGAATCGGCAACTACACGGCCGCAGACCCGGCTGAGTTTGCCGCGATCGCGCGTGGCGAGCGCGATGCACCGCCCCACGGCAATGGTGCCAGCTGGTTCGTGTTTGGCGCCTGGAAGTAGCCGCGCCCGCAGCGGCGGGCGGTCCTGATGTTCACCACCTACGCGCTGCTCAACTGGCTGCATATCGTGCTGTTCGCCTATTGGCTGGGGGCGGACTTCGGCGTCTACTACGGTGCCAAGGTGATGGCCCGCCCGGGCCTGAGTTACGCCGATCGCATGCGCATCCGTGAAATCGTCATGGTCGTCGATCTGGCGCCGCGCGCAGCGCTCATCCTGATACTGCCCGTGGGGTTTCACATGGCCGCGCTGGCCTGGGAGCTGCCGCTGGGCATGCTCAGC
Organism: Gammaproteobacteria bacterium; assembly: GCA_041745895.1. Lineage (GTDB taxonomy): Bacteria > Pseudomonadota > Gammaproteobacteria > Steroidobacterales > PWYM01 > PWYM01. The sequence goes on along the minus strand of JBGTIC010000046.1, from coordinate 57,147 downwards.
CTGTCACTGATCTGGTTGCTGGCATTGCTGTGGCTTGCGTTGATGCTCTCCGTGCACATGCTGCACGGCGGCCCGCGCGGCGAACTGTTACGCCGCACCGACTTGTGGGTTCGCTACGTGGTACTGGCAGCCATGCTTGCCCTGGGTGGCATCTCGCTGCTGACCGGCGCACCTGTCGCTCAGACGTGGCTGGCGCTGAAGATCCTGCTGTTCGCCGGCGTTATCGCCCTGGGACTGACACTGCGCGTCATTGCCGCCGCCTGGGGACCGGCGCTGGCTCAGCTGCGTGCCGAACGCAATGTGCCTGCAGCTGAACAGGTCATCACAGCCACCCGTCAGCGCGCCGCGATTGCCGCACTGTGCCTGTGGGCGCTGCTGCTGGTGATGTCCTTTCTGGGCACCTCCAAGCCCTTCGCATGAGCCCTTCGCCTGGGCGCGTCGCGACAGCGGCAAACGCCAATCGACCTCACACGTCCATACCGACCCGGTAGCCTTCCCGCGTCGCCGCGAGCACCGTGCGCGGCGTGTAGCAGTCGCCGATCAGGTGCACCTCAAGGCCGGCCGATTTCAGGGGCGCCTCCAGCGAGGCATCCGGCTGTCGAGGGGTCGAATAGGTGAACAGAGCGACCTCCTCGATCAGCGTCGGCGCCCCGGTGTAGACGTTGAGCACCCTGAGGTTGCCGTCGGCGAAATCAGTGCCCGGCGCAAGATCGCAGCACAGGATCAGTTCAACGCCCGCGCGATAGATGCGTTCGTAGAGATTCTGTCGGGTCACGAGCGGTTCGTCCTGGGCGATGCGTTCCCGCGGCGTGATGATGACGACGCGCTCGAAGATGCGCTTCAGGTGAAGCGCCGAGGCGTAGGTGCCCGCCGTGTGATCATGGTCGTAGATCACCGCGGTGCCCGACTCACGCCCGGAGTAATCAAGCAAACCTGGCATCACCGCGCGCAGGTCAGGAATCATGTCGTCCTCGCGCAGCGAGGGATCGAGCTGGTGCGGCCAGATCATCGTCGCGCCGGTCGCCAGGATGACGGCATCCGCAGACAGCGCGAGGATATCCTCGAGCCCTGCCTTGAGACCCAGCTCGAGCTTCAGCCCACCGCGCTTGCCGGCCAGCGTCTGGTAGTCGTAGATCGACGAAAGATTCTCTCCGCCGGGCAGCGCCGCATGCAGCCTGGTCTTGCCACCCGGCTCAGCACCTGCGCCAAACACCGTGACGTTGTGCCCGCGCGCGGCTGCGATCCACGCTGCTTCCATGCCGGCGACACCACTGCCGACCACGATGATCCTGCGCTTTCGGTCGCTGCGATTAGGCCACCAGTCAGCCTCGTCTGGCTCGCCGACTCGGGGATTGTTGTCACAGGCAATCGCCGAGCCATCTTCGATGATCACCGACCAGCAGGTATTGCAGCCTACGCAATAGCGGATGTCTGCCTCCCTGCCCTGCTGCGACTTCAACGCCCAGGCTGCATCCGTCACAAGTGGGCGCCCCAGGCCGATCAGTTCTGCCGCCGATGATTCGAGGATGCCTTCCGCTTCGGCCGGATCGGTGATGACGCCAAGCGCCATCACGGGAATGCCGTTGGCGCGCTCGCGCAACTTTCGCGTCAGCTCCGTGTAGGGTGCACGCGGCCCGAACAGATCGGGAATATGCTTGTAGAGCATGCGCGAGTGGCCGCCCTGTGCGAAGCAGAAATAGCTGACCTGCTCTGGATTCGCCAGCGCCGCGGTGATGTTTCCTGCTTCTTCTGCGTCGATGCTGCCGGGCAGGCTGTCGTCTCCGGGCAGTTTCAGACCGATGATGAATCGGCTGCCGCAGCGCTGCCGGATACCCTCAACCAGTTCAGCCAGCAGGCGTGTGCGCCCGGCAAGCTCACCGCCGTAGCGGTCCTCGCGATGATTCGACCACGGTGAAAGAAACTGATGAAACAGATGTCCATGGCCGGCGGAGATCTCCACACCACTGAACCCGGCGCGATGCAGCCGCTCTGCGCCCTGCACGAACTCGGCGATCATGGCCTCGATCTCGGCAGTCTCCAGTACGTGCGGGACAGTCCAGCTCAGGTCATCGGCCAGCGCTGAGGCACCATAGGCATAGGGGTTGCGTCCGCGTTCGTGCCTTCCGCGTCCGGAATCCTGGAGCTGACCGAGCAGCCTGCAATCTTCGCGCTCGACCGCCTCGGCCCAGCGCGACAAACCGGGCAGGGCATCGTCGGTGTTGATGCGCACCTTGTACGGCCGGTTCTGCCACGCCAGCGCTGTCAATGGCTCGGTGACGATCAGTGCTGCGCCGCCTCGGGCACGGTTGACGTGATAGTCGAGCAACCGGTCGGTGACGTCGAAGTTGGCGCCGAATTTCGTCGTCATGGATGCGTGGCACACACGGTTGCGCAACGCGGTGCCCGACAAACTCAGCGCGGAGAACAAGCGAGGGTATTTCAGCTGTGTCACTGCATCAGCCAGCGTGGCATTCATGCCGACTCCTTGTCGTCACTGCGCGTCCTGAATCATCATCGTGTCCGAGGCGGCACGACTGCGCCACTCCAGGCGTCCCTCGATGGCCCGCTGGTAAATCTCGCGACTGCTGCCACCCGACGCCTGGATCAAGGCCTCATGCGTGCCCTCGGTGGCAACCCGCCAACGCTCCAGGACATCGGGGTCGATCGAGTGGGCGCGAAACCCGATGGCTTCGGCCCCCACCAGCTCTTCAGCGTTGGCGGCACGCACCCTGACCCGGATTTCCTCGCGGGACGGAAACGCAGCGGAAAACAGCGCGCGTGTCTCCTCCGACAGCGATATCCACCAGCTGGCATTGGCCAGGATCACGTTCATGCCCAAGGCATGGGCGGTCAGCATCAGATGCGGCGCCTGCTCGGCGATGCCGGTGCGTGCATAGTACGGGATCGCATTCTCGCCCGCATCGACGAGGCGCGTCTGCAGCGCGGGCACGACGTCTGCGAACCCCATCGAGATCAGGTCTGCCCCCAAGGCCCGCGCGAACTGTCGAGCGGCGATGCTTGCCGAGACCCGGAAGCGTAGGTTCAGATAACTCTCGGGCGTCAGCAGCGGCTCGCGGGCATAGACATGATGGAAGCCGATTTCATGCCACTCGACAAGGTGCAGGCCGTGCTGCGCCAGCAGTCGAGCCAGCGGTTCGGCCAGGTGGTTGTCGAATACGTAGTCGGCTTCGGCTTCGTCGGCAAACAGGAAAGGTGCATAGAGCATGGTAATCTCCGGCACGAGTGCGGAGACCGCCAGCGCTGACATGCTCGCCATCTGTATCCGGCCACGGCGCAGTCCGGAGAGCAGCTGCTCCTCCGAACCGAGTTGGCCGCGAGTCAGCATGCGCAGCTCGATGTCGGCTTCGGCCCGCGCTACATGCCCCTCGAACGCCTGCCAGCTTTGTGCGCCGGGCGACCCGACAACTTCAGTCCCGCCCACGGTAATGCCCGGCGACTCAGACTCCCCGGCGGGACCGCCGCATGCGGCCAGACAGGCGACCATTACCCAAAGCAGGATCCTGGAAACGCGCATGATCCCGTCAACCTAATGCATTTCCACGCCACCGCTGACGTTCATCGCCTCGCCGGTAATATAGCTGGCAGCCTCCGAACACAGGAAAGCCACAGCGTTGGCGGTATCGCTGCCCTGGCCGACGCGGCGCATCGGGATACTGCGCCGCATCTGCGACAGGTATTCATCCACCGTCAGACCCTTGTACTTTGCGAAGTACTCGTTCTGGACCGAACCCAGTCCGGTCGTCACGTGATTCGGGCAGATGGCGTTGACGGTGATGCCATGCTCGCCCAACTCCACGGCACTGGTACGGGTCAGGCCGACCATGCCGTGCTTGGAGGCAACATACGCACTCATGTGCGGGTGCCCTGACTTGGCCGCCTGGCTTGCGATATTGATGATGCGCCCGCCCTTGCCCTGACGGATCATCTGGCGCGCCGCATGCTTCGTGCACAGAAATGCGCCCATCAGGTTGACCTCCAGCACGGCGGTCCACTCTTCGACTGGCATTTCTGTGATCGGGCGTATCAGATAGCCGATGCCGGCATTGTTGATGAGGATATCCAGTGCGCCGAAGGCCTCGACGCAGTGCCCGATCGCTGCTTCTACCTGCGACTCGTCGCGAACGTCGAGCGCCACGGTGATGACCTCCCCGCCGTCGCGGCGAATGTCCTCGGCGATCTGCTCCATCTCATCGGTCGTGCCGATGTGCTCGGTGCCCATGTGCTGCTGTGGACTGCCCAAATCGGTGATCACGACTCGCGCACCATCCGCAGCCAGACGCTTCATGATCGCCTCCCCGAGGCCCTGCCGGCGTCCAGCCCCCGTGCACAGTGCCACCTTGCCCTTGAGATCTCCCATCGTCTCCTGCTCCTGCGTCAGCCGGTTCCGCCATTCGGACCGTAGTGCAATTCCACGGTCTCGTAGACCGTCTGCATGTAGCCCCCTGCCTGTGCCTTGAGGAACAGGAATTGATCATCGTTCGTGCACCATACATCGTAGGGCGGGTGCTCCTGCGGCAGGCCTGGGGCGGACACGAAGCGAAAATGCAGCGCATCGAAGCGTCCGGCTTCGACTTCGAGCACCTCCTCACCGACGTATTCCATCCCCATGCCGATCGAATAGAGCATCGGTCCGGTGGCACCACGATGATCCGGCGAGGACAGCAACACCTGTTCTATGCCCTGAACGCCAGGGCCCTTGCTTCGATCGAACAGACGAAAATGCCAAGAATCGCAGACGATCGCATGGTTCTGAAAGGTCACCAGTGGCTTCGTGATGTCCATACGCTGGCGCACACGGCCCTCGTGAGCCGTCCATGCCTCGCATTCAGCGTGATCCTTCGCGAAGCGAAACCACGCTGAACCCATGAAGCGATCACCCACGCTCAGGCGCACGGAACAATCTGTTGGCATCCAGTCCGCATCCAGCGCGTAGATGATGTCTCGCATGACGCTCGGGCGATCGTCGATCTCGCAATGCGCGCTGGCGGTGCGGCGACCGTCACTGTGCGTGCTGATCAGAAAATACTCTCGCCCCCGCTCCTGGCCCTTGCGTTCAGGCTTGTTGCTGCTGTATCGAATCGTACCGCGCACGAAGCTGTGATCACGTTGAATGATGGTGTTCTGGTCGCTCACGTAGACTCCTGCTTTTTCCAATTGCCTGACAGGTCAATAGTCGATCTTGTCTTCAACGCCATGGCCGCGTCGCGCCACCAGGATCGTGCGCTCGAAACTGCACACTGTGTCGCCATTCTGATTGCGACCCAACGTGCGTACCGTCACCAGTCCTGCGCCCGGGCGCGAACGCGATTCACGTTTGGCAAGCACTTCAGACTCCGCATATAGCGTGTCGCCTGCAAACACCGGGTGCGTCATGTTGATATCCGTCCAGCCCAGATTGGCAATGGCCTTCTGGCTGACATCGCTGACACTCATGCCCACCAGCACGGCGAGCGTGAAGGGGCTGGCGATCAGCGGGCGGCCAAACTCGCTGGCCTTGGCATACTCGGCGTCAAAGTGCAGTGGGTGGGTGTTCATCGTCAACAGCGTGAACCACGTGTTCTCTGTCTCGGTAAGGGTGCGTCCCGGGCGATGTTCGTAAACGTCGCCCACTTCGAAATCCTCGAAATAGCGGCCAAAGGTTTCGCGGAAGCGCCGCTCCCCCACCTGCTTGAAGTTCTGCACCATTTTCGGATGTCCCGTCGTGTCAGTCGAGCGACTCGCAGACGATGAACTGCGGCGCCTGGGCAAAAGCCCTGAACTCGGATGCAACTTTTCGCATGGTTTCGGTGCCGACGTCGTTGCCAAACGCCGCCATGTCCTTGACCTTGATCACTTCGATGTACTTATAAGGCGGGCTATCGCTGCTGCCGAGCATCGACATGGCCCGCAGGCCGTCGAAACCGGCGACCGAAGGCAGCTTGCGCACTGTTGGCAGATCGGTCTCGCGCGCCCACTTCTCATAGGCCTGCGGGTCGGCATCAGGCTTCAGGTTGAACAGAACGATGATATGCGGCATGAGTGGCGCCCCCGTAGCACGCTGGTGAGTGAACCGCGGCGAACGCGGCGGCACGACTGTAGAATGCGGCCCGGGGAGTGTCAAACACGGTTAGTCGTCATTTCGGAGTCGAATCCATGTACTACGCGATCATAGGCGAGGATGCATCGCATGCCGCCGCGCTGCGTCAGCAGCACCTGCAGGCACATCTTGCGCATATCGAAAAGGTGCTGGCCACCAGTGACACGCTCAAGCTTGCCGGCCCGTTGAAGGACGGGCACGGGGAGATGATCGGCAGCCTGCTGGTCGTGGATCTTCCCACTGAGGCGGATGCTTGGCGATTCATGGAGGCCGACCCCTACCATGCCGCCGGCGTGTGGGCAAAGCTCAGGATAGAGGCATTCTCACCGGTGGCAGGCAGCTGGGTCGGCGGACGGACCTGGTGATGCCCACGGGGCCTCAGGCAGGTTTGTCCGGGCCTCGGCGCGTTCAGCCATCGAGGCCAAGCGCGCCGGGATTGAGCAGGCCGGCCGGATCCATGGCCGCCTTGACAGAGCGCAGCAGCGCCCACTGACCGGCGTCGCGGTTGCGGCTGTAGGGATAGAACTTGCCGATCTGAAACGAGGTGGCGCCAAGCGCGTGAAAGTGATCGGCCAGTTCCGTGCGAAGTTCGGCTACCGCTTCGCGGGCAGCGAGGTCTTCCGGCCAGGCCTTGAGACGAGCCAGATAGGCATCATCGAGCACGGTCTCATGAAACTGCTGCCGCGCATCCTGCCAGTACAGGCAGGGTTCGAGCAGAAACCCATGATTGGCAATCGTACACATCAGGTAGCCATGTTCGATGCCATGGCGCTCGTCGCGCTCCCGGCGCCGTGCAAACAACGCCTCGGTGCTGGCAAACGCTTCGGCCGCCTGTGTCAGGGGCACGATGCCGTGCACCGGTACCCAGCGCTGGCCGGCAGGACCGAGCATGCTGTTGACCTCTGCAAACGGCGTGGCGCGCATGACCTTGGGCACGCTGTTCTCGATCTCGCGTCCATGCGCGCCGACCGCCCGACGCGCGGCCGCGGCGCGCGAATCCGCGTCTGCGACGTCGCGCCCATCCATCGACAGGTGCAGGGAAAACGGCACGTCATCCAGGAATCCCCGTCCCGCAAGGGCCAGTTTCGCGCCCTCCTTGAGTCCCTTGATACCGCCGCCGGCGGCCTTGACGACGTTACCCAGCGACTTCATGTCATCGCGCAGCCGACCGCGCTGCATGCGCAGGGCCTGCAGGAACGGGTCGAAGGCAAAGCACTCCGAGACCACCTCGGCACGCGCCACCTCGGCCATCGCATGAGTCAGCGCCTCATGACTATCGAAGGCATAGGACTGATAGCGGGACTCGGGCTGACGGCTGACCAGGCGCAACGCCGCGCGGGCCTTGAGTCCCAGCGCGCCGCAGTCGCCCGTGAACAGGCCGGTCATGTCGGGTCCGTGATAGCGGAAGAACGGCTCGGCGTGCTCGCCCGCCCAGCTTCCGGTTCGAACCAGCTGGCCATCGGCTGCGACAACTTCCAGCGCCAGCACGCTGTCTGCGACGCTGCCGAATTGTCCCGAGCCCAGAAAGATGCTGCCTTGAGAAAGCGCCCCGCCGATCGTCGCGCGCAGTCCCGAAAGCGGACCCCAGTAGGGTGTGCTCAGCCCCAGCGGCGCTAGAGCCGCATGCAGCTCACTCCAGCTGACGCCGCATTCCACCACCACGTAGCGCGCCTCGGCATTGATCTCCACGATTCTATTTAGTCGCCTTGTATCGATCATCAGCGACGGGCTGCGGGTCGGCAGATAGGCATCCGTATAGGACATGCCGCCGCCACGCGCAATGACCGCAACACCGGCTGTCGTCGCGGTGCGTACGACCTCGCGCAACTGTGCCACGTCAAAGGGCTGGGCCACCGCGACGACCAGCTCCCCGGCGCGATAGACATCCTGCGAAAAGAACGCGCGCTCGGCGTCATCGGTGAGCAGATGTTCTGCCCCCAGAATGTTCTCGAGCCGGACGAGCACGTCAGTCTTGGTGGAACCATGCGGGGCAAGGGCGGACATAAGACATCTCCGGCAACGGGCAGACACATCAGCGCACCTGCGCTGACCTCAGCGCCTAGCATACCGCGCCTTTCGCTGCGCTACGGCCAACTGCGGCGCTTTGTGTGCACTCAGTGGAATGCACAACCAAAAGTGTCGCGGTACAGCCTCGGGTTGCGCAATGCGCGAGATGCAGCCCGGCCGTGATACGGTCGCTTCAGGGAATCTGCTGGTCGGTTTCTCCTGCAGCCGGCTCGCCCTGCTCCCCCAGACCGTGCTCGACGAGCAGATCCTGCAAGGTCGAGCTGTCGAGGCGGCGAACGCTGCGCACCGGACAGGCTCTCTCCCCGCGCGCATCGCCGGGAAAACCCGAGCGGATGCCAGGTCTGAGCGCCTCGCCGGGATAGCCGCAGAGACTGCCCTGGCGTCCCTCGATCGACAGGAAACCGGCATGGACGATATCCGGACAGCTCATTGCCATCCGCACGTGATAGGCGTTCTGTCGATCCGGAGCGAACAACACCAGGTTGCGATCATCGAGTCGCTCGAAGCGCCGCACGCGCGACATGCGGACGCAGTCGTGGTGGACTGCGGCGCTGGCGCCATCCGCCCGCGTTGCCTCCCCGGTGCCGGGCGTCGTACCGCAGCCACCGAGCACGCTGGCCAGAATGGCGCAGGCAAGCCCGGCGGCGATGTTCATGTCACTGCCGCCTGAGGGTCAGCGACGCCGGTCACCAGCGGTCTTTTCGGATCGCGAATCCACTCGCTCCACGAGCCCGGATACAGTGCGGCACCGCCCAGTCCGGACACCTCGAGCGCCAGCAGCAGGTGACAGGCTGTCACCCCCGACCCGCACATCGCTGCGGCCTCATTGCTTTCCACGTCGCCGAGGCTGGTGCTCAGCCGCGCCCGCAGCTCATCGCGCGCAAGAAAGCGTCCGCCGCCGTCCAGGCTTTGGGTGAACGGGTGGTTCACGGCACCAGGCACGTGTCCGGCGCGGGTATCGATCGGCTCGACTTCGCCGGCAAATCTTTCAGCCCCGCGGGCATCGAGCAGCCGTGGAATCCTTGATTCGACAATATCCTCGGCCTCGATTGTGTGTGCAAGCGCAGTACCCTGAAGAAACCGCACTCTTTGCGCCGTGACCTCTCCGCTTTCCAGGCTCCGCCCTCCTGCCAGCCACGCCTGCAGTCCACCATTGAGCACCGCCACTGCGCCATGACCCATCCACCGCAAGAGCCACCATAGACGCGAGGCATAAGCGCCACCGGCGTCGTCATAGACGACCACCTGCTGGCTGCTGGAGACCCCAAGCATGCCGAGCGTGGCCTCCAGTTCGTGACGATCTGGCAGAGGGTGCCGTCCGGAGGTCGGGCTGACTGGCCCCGACAGGTCCCTCTCCAGGTCGGCGTACACGGCGGACGGAATGTGCCCGCGCAGATAGGCCGCCCTGCCGGCGGTCGGGTCGGTCAACTGGAAGCGGCAGTCGATCACCCGCACGCTGCCGGACTCCAGGCGACTGGCCAGTTCATCGGCATCGATCAGGGTGGTCAGAATCGGGGTCATCTGCGCTCCGTTCGGGTGCTGGAAAGTGAATGCCGCGAAACTCAGATTTTACCATCATCACGGGAAGCGGTTTGGACAATGGCTGCAGGCACCCTGATTGAACGGTACAATCCACCGGCTACGCGGGAACCAGGCAATCGAGGGACCGCGGGGCAGCAGCCACCCACAGTCAGCAGGAGAGGACCCCATGCAGAAAATCATGGTCGCGGTGAAGCGCGTCGTGGACTACAACGTCCGTGTCCGCGTCAAACCCGACGGCTCGGGCGTCGTGACCGACGGGGTGAAGATGAGCATAAACCCCTTCGACGAAATCGCGCTGGAGGAAGCCCTGCGCATCCGCGAGCGAGGTGAGGCCGAAGAGGTCATCGTCGTCTCGATCGGCGGCAGCGACTGCCAGCAGCAGCTGCGCACAGGGCTTGCGATGGGTGCGGATCGCGCAATCCTGGTCGAAACCGGCGAGCGGCTCGAACCGCTGGCCGCCGCACAGGCGCTACTGAAACTTATCGAACGCGAATCCCCTGAACTGGTGATTCTCGGCAAACAGGCGATCGACGATGACAACAGTCAGACTGGCCAGATGCTTGCCGCCCTGTGGGATCGCCCGCAGGCAACCTTCGCCTCCAAGCTTGAGCTTTCCAACGGCAAGGCCACGGTGACACGTGAGGTCGACGCCGGCCTGGAAGTCATCGAGGTGGATCTGCCCGCCGTGGTCACGACCGATCTCAGGCTGAACGAACCGCGCTATGTGAAGCTGCCCGACATCATGAAGGCCAAGAAAAAGCCGCTGGACACCTTGAAATTGGCGGACCTTGGGGTCAGCGCGGATGCCCAGTTCAAGATCACGAATTACGCGCCGCCTGAACAGCGACAGAAAGGCATCATGGTCGAGGACGTCGCCGGGCTGGTGAAGGCACTCAAGGACAAGGGGCTGGTTTGATGAGCAAGATCCTGATCATTGCCGAACATGACGGCACCTCGCTCAACGCCGCCACAGCGAAGACACTCAGCTGCGCGCTGGAATTCAAGGCGGACAGCGTTGACATCGCGGTATTCGCCGCCAACGGTGAGGCTGTGGCAACACAGGCTGCGGCGCTGGCGGGGGTCACCCGGGTGCTGCGCATCGACAATCCGGGCAACGAACACCCGCTGGCTGCGCTGCTGGCACCGCAGGCCGCCCGGCTGGCCGCCGACTACTCGCATGTCCTGGGGCCTTCCACGACGTTTGGCAAGGACCTGATGCCGCGCATTGCCGCGCTGCTCGGCGTGGGCCAGCTCTCCGACATCATGGAGGTGCAGGACAGTCATCGGTTCCGCAGGCCGATCTACGCGGGCAATGCGATCATCACCGTCGAGGCGCCCTCGGACCGCACCCTGGTAGCCACCGTGCGGGTGGCTTCCTACCAGGCTGCGGCTGAAGGCGGTTCGGCCCGCATCGAGTCGGTCAGTGTCGATGCGCAGCTGCCCGGTCACACGCGCTTCGGAGAGCTGCGTGGCGGCTCGACCGACCGGCCCGACCTGCAGAGCGCGGCGCGTGTCGTATCTGGCGGGCGTGCCCTGGGCAGCGCCGAGAAGTTCGAACTGATCTTCCAGTTCGCCGACAAGATCGGGGCCGCCGTGGGTGCCAGCCGTGCTGCCGTCGATGCAGGCTACGTGCCCAACGAGCTTCAGGTTGGTCAGACGGGCAAGATCATCGCACCGGAGCTGTATATCGCCATCGGCATTTCCGGCGCCATCCAGCATCTCACTGGTATCAAGGATGCCGGCACCATCGTGGCCATCAACAAGGACGGTGAGGCACCTATTTTCGAAGTGGCCGATATCGGCCTGGTGGGAGATCTGTTCAAGATCATCCCCGAACTGGAAGCGGCGCTGAGCTGACGGTCGAACAAGTCCGGCGCCCGGCTGTCGAGCCGGGCACCGCGCCTTGTGCTCATCACCCGCGCCACGCCACACATCATGCAGCGGCCAGCGCCTTCGGTTCTGCTTCTGGGTCTCGCAAGTGGACTCTCACCGTTCGGCATGGCCGTACTGGTGCCGGTGCTGGCTCTTCTGGCCCGAGATCTCGACACCACGGAGACGATGGCGGCTCTGCTGGTTTCGAGCTACCTGATCGGGCTCACCGTGGCCCAGCCGATCCATGGCCTGCTCTGCGACCGCTTTGGCAGACGCCCTGTGCTGCTCGGCGGCTTCGGTCTGTTTGTCGTTGCAAGCCTCGTCTGCGCTTTCGCACCGGGCATCTGGTTGCTGTTGCTTGGACGCTTTATCCAGGCACTCGGCGTGAGTGTCGGCACGGTCGCGGCCCGCGCCGTCGTTCGCGACACCCGCGAAGGACGCGACGGCAGCGAAGCGATCGCCTGGATCAGCGCGGTGATGGGTGTATCTCCGGTTCTTGCGCCCATGGTCGGTGGCGGACTGGGGTCGCGGTTCGGCTGGCAGTCGATCTTCCTGCTCAGTGCCCTGATGGGCGTGCTGGTATTGCTGTGGGTGCTGCTGCGCATGCCGGAGACCCGTCAGGGCCCACCGCCGGCACGCTTCGCCCTGATCGACATGCTGCAAGGCTACGCACGGCTGTTCCGGCACCGGGCCTTCATCGGCTACACGCTGATCTTCGGGTTCTGCAACGGCGCCTTCTTTGCATTTCTGGCCACCGGTGCGGCGATCTTCGAACGCGATCTTTCGCTGGGGCCCGAGTCCTTCGGGCTGATCTGGGGCGCCCTGTCGATTTTCTATATCGGTGGCGCGGCCCTGGGCGGCTTCATGATCCGCCACGTGGGCATCGGGCGTACGCTGCGCGGCGGCATTGCCGTGGCCAGCGCAGCGGCCCTGGTGCTCCCCGTCCTGATCGCAACCCACGGCGTGACCCTGGGATCCTTGCTGCTCCCCCTCGGCGTTCTGATGGCCTGCAACGGCATCATCGGACCCCAGGGCCTGGCGGGGGCCGTGGGCGACCAGCCAGCCCTGGCCGGCACCGCGGCCGGCCTTTCCAGCAGTATCGGCCTGCTTCTGGGCGCCGGATTCGCGATGCTGGCGGGACTTCTCTACGGCGGCGCAGCCCTGGTACCGATCCTGCTGATGACTATCGCGACCCTGCTTACGATCCCCGCACTGGTGATGACCGGGCTGCACCGACCGGGCAGTGAACCCGCGCCCTGGGCGGCTCGCTAGACCAGCAAAGGTTTGAAGACCCCCAGTCCTGCGGCCAGCACAAGACCGGCCCAGATCGCCAGCACGAAGGGTCGGGCCCGCGCCACGGAACGCTGGAGATCGGCTTCCACGGCAGCAGAAGAGCCCTCACGCATGAGTTGCCCGAAGGCCGGACCGAAGGGCTTGATCACCGCGCGGATGCCCAGCCCGCAGATCACCAGCAGCGCAAAGATCAGCATCTTCGCGGCCAGCCAGAACTGCCCGGCCAACGGTCCATCTGCCAGCAACGACCATAGCGCCACGCCCCCGACGACGACGATGACGAACCAGCGGATGGCCTGATCGATCCGGGCCAGCAGATGCGACAGCGGCGAACCTTCGCGCAGGTAGATGGACACGGCCAGGACAAGCCACGCCAGGCAACCCACCCATATCAGAGTCAGCAGCATCCCGGACAGGGCCAGCCCCCAGCTCATCGCAGCCAGGGTCAGGCCGACCGGCAGGATGAGGATCATGCAGATCCTCGGCGCCAGATCCACCGCAAGCATGATGTGCGCGGCGGTCGCACGCGCCTCGGTGCCAAGCGCCGGGTTGGTGACAAAACGACTCGAGTAGAACACACCCAGGTCGCCACCCAGCCAGTACACGAACAGAAGCAGATGTGCGAGCACCAGCCATTGCGGATCCATCAGTGCGACCTCGATGCTAGAGCTGGCTCAGTGCGTGTTCCGCGGAACTGACTTTGAACTCGCCAGGACCTTCGAGGTTAACCTGTTCGACGACACCATCATTGACGATAAGCGAGAAGCGCTGTCCCCGGGTCCCCATACCAAAGCCGCTGGCATCGAGTTCCAGACCCAGCTTTTTCGTGTACTCGGCGTTGCCATCGGCGAGCATCATGACTTTGTCCCCGCAGGCAGCACTCTTGCCCCAGGCATCCATCACGAAGGTGTCGTTCACGGCAATGCAGGCGATGGTATCCACACCCTTGGCCTTCAGTGCGTCTGCATGATCGACGAAGCCCGGCAGATGCTTGGCAGAGCAGGTTGGCGTGAACGCACCTGGCACCGAGAACAGCACGACCCTGCGACCCTTGAACAGCGCATCGCTGGTAATGCTTTCGGGTCCGTTGGCCCCCATGATGCCGAATTTGCCTTCGGGCATGCGATCTCCGGTCTTTATGCTCATGTCGATACTCCTCTACGTGGGTGTGGATGGCACAGGCAGCCGGACGCGGTCCTAGCGCTGCACCAGAAACAATGACAGGTCAGGCCAGAACGTTACCACGATCAGGCCGATGACCATCAATCCGAGAAACGGCAGGACTGCCCTGCAGATGGTCCAGAACTCTTCGCGAAATGCGCTCATGGCGACGATGAGATTGAGCCCGAGCGGCGGCGTCAGATAGCCGATCTCCAGATTCACGATCATGATGATGCCGAAATGCACGGGATCGATCCCCTGTGCCTGCGCGATGGGTTGCAGAATTGGCGCCAGAATCAGGATTGCAGAGCCGATATCCATCACGCAACCGATGATCAACAGGAACAGGTTCATGACAATAAGGAAACTGGCCCGATCGGTGATGATCGTATTGAGCCAGCGAACGATCATCTCCGGGACCTGTTCATAGGTCAGGAAGACATTCAGCGCCAGCGCAAACATCAGTACCGGAAACAGTGCGCCGAGCAGCTTGGTGGTTTCTGCGAACGTGTCGTACATGCCGCGCAGGCCAAGTTCCCGATGGATCACGAGCTCCACGAAGATCGCATAGACCACCGCGACCGCGGCAGACTCCGTGGCCGTGAAATAGCCGCTGTAGATGCCCCCCAGAATCAGCACAGGCATGAACAGTGCCCAGATACCGTGACGCAGCGACAGCCAGATTTCGCGCAGGCTCCAGCTGCCGACACGCAGCCGCCAGTTGCGGATGATCGCGTATACGCTCATCAGCAGAATCAGCAGCAGCGCAGGCCCGATGCCGGCGATGAACAGATCAGCGATCGAGGTCTGCGTCATAACGCCGTAGAGAATCAGCGGAATGCTCGGCGGCACGATGATGCCCAGCGTGCCGGCCGCACACAGCGAGCCCAGCGCAAACTGCTTGGAGTAACCGGCCTGCAGCAGCGCCGGGTACATCACCGAGCCGACGGCCAGCAGCGTGACAACCGAGGAGCCCGAGATTGCGGCAAACACTGCGCATGACAGGACGGTCGCAATCGCCAGGCCGCCGGGGATCGGAGCGGTCAGCGCGCGCATCAGGCGAATGAGGCGCTGCGCCATGGTCCCGCGCGACATGATGCTGCCGGCCAGAATGTAAAGCGGAATCGACAGCAGCACCTCGCGATTCAGCGCGTCCCAGGCATCGATGATGATGTTCGCAACGGCACCGTCGCCCCAGACCAGATAGGCGTAGGCGGCGGTCATGCCCAGCACGACTACGAGATTCTGGCGCAGAACAAACAGCGCCAGCACCATGGCAAAAAGTCCGACGACCTCCATCAGCGGATGGCCTTGTCGGCCTTGTCGGCTTTGTGGGCCTTGTCGGCCTTGCGCGCCGCGACTGCCGCGGCTGCGGCTTCGACATTCGAGGGCGGCTGCGGTGCAAGCGCCGGCCAGATCGCGTAGCACCCATGCCGGAATGCGGCGATGACGAAGGCCAGAGGAATCACCGCCTGCACCGGCCACACCAGCAGACGCAGTACCACCGAGCGTTCCTGCAGTTCGAAAGTCTCCAGCACGACAAGGGTCGCGACCACCGCCACCGCGATGCAGAACAGGCTCATCAGCCCCTCCTGTACATGCGGCATGAAGCGCTCGAGACGTGCGGGAATCCAGCTGTCTGCGAAACGTGGCCGCAGGTGAGCCGCTTCAGCCGACGCCAGCCCGAAGCCGAGCATCACCACGAAGATGTTGGCGTACACACCGACCTGGCGAGCCCAGTGCAGCCCGCTCCCGGTGACCTCGCGTACGGCAACATCCGCGAACACGATCGCGATCATGATGCAGAAGGCAAAGAACGTGATGCCACGCTCGGCTGCCTGCAGGCGCCGCAACAGCCGTTGCATCGCTGGAGGTTGACCCATGGCTATGACCGCAGCACGAAGAATTCCGGCGGATTGTATACACAGCTGGAAAGCAAAAGATATAATCCAGCCCGCCCACAGATTCCCTGTCGTTGTGTGATCCTTGCGGCCGAATTCCGGCTGTTGGCGGGCGCGTCAAAGCGGCAGCTCAACACGCCCGGGCCAGGAGATCTCGCATTGCAACCAACCCACGCCACCGGCACCTCCCACGCTCGATTCGCCATCCCCGCACGTATCCCCAGCTTCATCCATGGTGAAGCGGTATTTTGTGAGCCCGGCTACGACATCCCGGTGATCTACCCCGCCACGGAAGAGACCGTCAGCCAGCTTCGTGAGGCCGATGCAGCGCAGGTCGATGCCGCAGTACGCTCGGCCCGTGACGCCTTTGAACACGGTCCCTGGCCGCGGATGGACGTCGATCAGCGCAAGGATGTGCTGTACGCCATTCGTGATGTCCTTCGCGCCAACAGTGCGGAGCTTGGCTACCTGGAGACGATGAACACCGGTCTGACGCTGGCCAATATTGAGCGCCACGTCGAACGCATGGCCAAGAACTTCGAGTTCTTCGCCGAAGTCATCAGCACGGTATCAGGTGAAACCTACACGCAGGACAGTCGCTATCTGACCTATGTCACCCGCGAGCCGAAAGGCGTGGGCGCTATGATCGCCCCGTGGAACGCGCCGCTGGCGCTGGCCTCGATGCGCGTGGTCACCTGTATCGCGTTCGGTAACACCTGCGTGCTCAAGCCATCGGAGTTCACGCCCCTGTCGATTTATCGCATGGTGGAACTGATGCACGAGGCGGGCCTGCCTCCTGGTGTCGTCAATCTCGTCAACGGGCGCGGCACGGTCACCGGCACCAGCCTCGTGGCCCATCCGGAAATCGACATGGTCGGATTCACCGGCGGTACCGAAACCGGCAAGGCGATCATGTCTGCGGCAGGCAAGGCACTCAAGCCGGCGATTCTGGAGCTTGGCGGCAAGTCGGCGAACATCATATTTGCCAACGCGGATCTCGAGCGTGCATTGGATGGGGCGCTCACCGGCATCTTTGCCAACAATGGTCAGCAATGCCTTGCCGGCTCGCGGATCCTTGTGCAGAAATCCGTGGCCGAGGAGTTCATGCAACGATTCGCCGAACGGGCCCGCAATATCCGTGTGGGTGATCCGTTCGATGCGACCACGGAAATCGGCCCTCTGTGTTATCGCGGTCACATGGAGCGTGTGCTCTCCTACGCGCAGATCGCGCGTGCCGACGGCGCCACGGTGCTGGTTGGCGGCGAGCGGGCGCCTGGCTTTGATCGCGGGCTCTATGTCCTGCCCACGGCGGTACACGCCCCGCACAATCGCAGCCGCGTTGCCCAGGAAGAGATTTTCGGACCGTTTGCGACATTCCTGAGCTTCGAGACCACCGAGGAGGCCATCAGGATCGCCAACGATTCAAACTTCGGGCTGGTCGCCTACGTCTGGTCCAATGACCTGCCAACCGTCATGCGCTGCAGCCGGGACATCCGCGCCGGGACCATCTGGGTCAATACCCCGATGACGCGCGAACTGCGAGCGCCTTTCGGTGGCTTCAAGGAGTCGGGCATCGGACGCGACGGCATGACTGACAGCCTGCGCTTCTTTACAGAGGCAAAGACGACGACGATTCCGCTGACCGACGTGCCGGCCGGCAACTTTGGCAGGCGCTGATACGCCGAATGGCCTCGACCATCGTAAAGCGCCTTGGGGACCTGGCCATCCTGCTGTTCGGCCTGACGCTGGTGCTTTTCTTCATGTTGCGCCTGGCGGGCGATCCGGCAATCGTCATGGCCGGACCGGACGCGACACTTGAGCAGATCGAGTCTCTGCGTGTGCAGTACGGCCTGGACAAGCCGGTCTTGCAGCAGTTTCTCGTCTATCTTCGCAATGTGCTGCTGCTGGACTTTGGCCAGTCCCTGGCCAGTGGCGTGCCCGCCATGGAAAAAGTCATGTCGATGCTGCCGGCGACGCTGCTGCTGACCTTCCTGGCGATGGGGTTCACATTGCTCGTGTCGATTCCGCTGGGCGCGTGGCTGGGCTACCGCCCGGATGCACCGTCGCGTCGCCTTACCGCCTGGCTGGTGTTCATTGGTCAGGGGGTGCCCGGATTTGTCGTAGGTCTTGTGGCTATCCAGATTTTCGCCGTCAACCTGGGCTGGCTGCCCTCGCTGGGGTATGGCTCGGTGCAGCACTGGATCCTGCCGACCATCTCGCTGGGTGCATTCCTCATTCCCAAGCTTACCCGTGTGGTCGCAGCCAATGTCGCCGAAGCGATGCGAGAGGACTACATCCGCACCGCGCGGGCCAACGGTGTACGCTCGCGCGAACTGCTGGCCCGCTATGCCCTGCCCAATGCGCTGCTCGGCGCAACTGCACTGGTCGGCACCCAGTTCGCGTTTTTGATCTCAGGCACCGTGGTGATTGAAATCATCTTTTCGTGGCCGGGCATTGGCTGGCTGCTGATCGAATCCACGCAGACACTGGATTTCCCAGTCGTCCAGGCCATCGCGATCGTCATCGCCGTACTGGTCTTTCTGATCAACCTGTTCACCGATCTGGCTTTCCGGGTGCTGGACCCGCGGCTGAAGAGAGCGCCCGCCTGAACGTGGTCATCAGCGCCGACAAACGCCTGCAACGCTCGCGCCTGCGCCTCGGCGGTACGCTGGAGCTGTGGCTCGGTGGCGCAATGGCCGCGGCGCTGCTACTGCTGACGCTGCTGGGCAATGTCGTGCAGACCCATGATCCGATGTACGGCGATCTGATGGTGCGTTTTGCTGCGCCCGGTAGCCAGGCGCATTGGCTGGGCACCGACAATCTCGGACGCGATATGTGGTCGCGGGCAGTTGCCGGTCTGGCCTGGTCGCTTTCCTGCGCATTGACCGCCACACTGATCGCCGCTGTGATCGGGACCCTGCTCGGCCTGCTGGCAGCGGAAAGTCGCGGGCGCCTGCGCGGGGTCATCCGCCAGGCCGTGGATCTGGTGCTCGCATTTCCCGGCCTCGTGGCTGCCATTTGCGTGATCGCCGTTGTCGGCCAGGGGTTCTGGCCACTGGTACTGACCCTCGGGCTTCTGACCTGGCCGGTGTTCGCGCGCGTGGTGTATGCGGAAGCGCTGTCGCTGATGGAGCGCGATTATGTGCTTGCGGCACGAATGCTCGGCGTGAGCCGCTTCCGTGTGCTGCTTGGCCATGTACTGCCCGGCCTGCGCGCCACTCTGCTCGTCATGCTGGCCTTTCATTTTGCCGACATGCTGATCGCCGAGAGCGCGCTGTCCTTCCTGGGCATCGGTGCGCCGCTGGGAGATCCCACCTGGGGCAATATGCTCGCGGAGAGCCGGCAGTTCCTGTTTCGCGCGCCATGGATGCTGTTCGTACCGGCCGGCGCAATCGTTCTTGCCGTGGTGACGGCCAACCTGCTCGGCGATGGCATTGCGGTTGCAGCACGCAAGCGTGGCCGGGCGATCGACAACTGACACGGGGCGCATCGAGATGATGGATCTGTACTGGGTACCCACAGCCAACGGCCAGCGCGCCGCCATCATGCTCGAGGAGACCGGCGAGCAATACACACTGCGCCCGATCGACATGATGCAGGGAGAGCATCTCTCCGAGGAGTATCTGGCCGTCAATCCAGTGGGCAAGGTGCCGGCGATTGTAGACCATGCCACAGGCATCAGCGTCTATGGCACGATGGCCATCGCACTGCACCTTGCCGACAAACACGGCGTGCTGCTCGGCGAGACCCCTGCGCAGCGCGCGCAGGTGTACCAGTGGGCCGGCATCATTGCCTCGGATCTGGGACCTGCGTTTACCGGACAGTTCATTTTCAATGTCATGGCGCCCGAGAAGCTGGAATTTCCGATCCGGTATTTCAACGAACAGATCGCCCGGCTGCTCAAGGTGCTCGACGCACGGCTCGCCGCCAACACCTATCTGAGTGGCGAGACCTACACGCTGGCTGACGCATTGGGCTACCCGGTTGCGGCGAGCTCGGCCGCGCGGCTTCCCGACGGGCTGTCCGGCTACGAGCATATCCGCCGCTGGAGCGAACTTGTTGGAGAACGACCGGCGGTTCGTCGTGCCATGGCCTTGCGGGCGGACTTCAAGCTGCCGGCCTGAGCCGCCCCCCCCCGCTGGGCAATTACGCGTCAGGGATCACGAGGTCGCAAGCGAACTCAGCAGGTAGGTATAGTGCCTCGGTGCGCCAACCTCGGCCTTGACGATGATGTAGTCACCATCGGCGCTCACCCAGACATGGTAAGGGGGATGGCCGTCGACCTCGCTGCCGGCGAGCAGAAACTCGAATTTCCAGCTATCGATCCGTCCGGCGGGCACGTCGAGTGTCTCTTCGCCGCGGAATGCCAGTCCGTACCCCAGCGAGTGCAGCCGCGGCCCCGTGGCGCCGTTGAACGCAAGCGAACTCATCAACGCAGGCTCGATGCGTTGCGCCTCGGTGCGCCGGGACATATCGTAGGGCGTCACCATCCATGCATCGCCGGAGATGGGATGACTGCCGAAACACAGTGGCGGGGTCGGTGTATCGAGGCGCTGCGACATGCGCCCGTCCTCGCGGGTCACAGCCTCGCAGCTGGCGCCCGCTGAATCGAACTGGAACCAGCCACTGCCCTGGAAGCGATCCAGCACGCTCAGACGCACATAGGCCTCGATCGGTCGCCATTTCGCACTCACCGTGTAGACCACGTCGCGCAGAACTTCGCCTTCGTCGATCTCGGACTGGGCACGAAGAATACGGCGTCCATCGCCATGTACGGTGATCGCAAACACCTCGCGTCCGCGCTCCATACCCTGCGAATCAAGATACTGAAGAACGCCTCTCGTCGTCCTGTGCTTCATCACCACGGCAGCATCTCTCCACTGTAGGTCAGAAAGCAACCGGCCTGCTGCGGGGTCAATTCGTCGATCACTTTGCGCATGCCGGCGACGGCAGCGGGCGCTTCAAGTTGCGCTTGCTCCCCGCCGAGATCCGTCCTTACCCAGCCCGGGTGCAGTGGGATGGCAACGATGCCGCGTTCGGCGAGATCGATGGCCATTGACCGCATCATCGCATTCACCGCAGCCTTGCTTGAACGGTAGGCGTAAAGACCCCCGACCGTATTCGTTGCGATCGACCCGACCATGCTGGTCAAGGTCACAATACGCCGCAGCGAGCTGGCCGCTACATTGTCCACCAGTAATTCCGCCAGCTTCATGGGCACAAACACGTTCAGGTGAAAGACCTGCGCCCAGTCTTCGGCATCTGCGCTGCCAAACCGGAATGGCTCCAGACCTTTCGTGGCGAAACTGCCTCGCCCCATGGTGCCCGCATTGTTGATCAGCACATCCACCGGACGCGCGCCGAGCCGTTCGGCGAAGGCGGTGAGTTCGGCCGGGTCGGTCAGCGCAAACTCGTCGACCACCAGCGCCCCGGGATACGCCTGATGCAGATCATCGAGCGCCGCCGAGCTTTGCCTGCAGCATGCGATGACCTCCCAACCATCCGCAAGATACTGGCGGACGAACTCCAGTCCGAGCCCTCTGTTGGCCCCGGTCACCAGAACGGTGGGCATGCGCTGCTCTCCTGCATCAATCGGTACGCGGCGATGACACTCGCCGATAAACGCCCATGCTACGGCAAGCAGAGCGTCAGCGCATAGTCCAGCGCATCCTTGCATGCCTGTACGCGTCGGGCGCACTCGAGCGTGCCGGCAGAGTCCTGCGGTAGACTTCACCCTGCACCTTTAACGCAGTGGAGAGGCCTCGTATGAATCAGTCAAATCGCATCCATGACCTGGATATCCCGCTGCCGGAGGAAGAGGCCCTGGCCGAGGATATCCAGGCCTACTTCGCCAAGTGCAGGGATAAACTTGGCATGGTGCCGAACGTGCTGCGCAGCTACAGCTTTGACGAACAGAAACTGCGCTGCTTCATGGAATACTACAACGAGCTCATGCTCGGTGAGTCGGGCATCGACAAGCTCGAGCGCGAGATGATCGCAGTTGTCGTGTCTGCGGCGAATCGCTGTCATTACTGCCTGACCGCGCACGGTCAGGCGGTGCGGCACCTCTCGGGGGATCCCTCTCTTGGCGAGGCGCTGGTCATGAACTTTCGTGCCGCCGTGCTCAGCACCCGCCAGCGCAGCATGCTCGAATTTGCCTGGCGGCTGACTGTCTCTCCGGAGGCAGTGGGTGCGGCGGACCGCGACGCTCTGCGAGCGGCCGGCTTGAGCGAACGGGATCTGTGGGACGTCGCCGCCGTCACGGCTTTTTTCAACATGAGCAATCGCATGGCCTCAGCGATCGGCATGCAGCCCAACCCCGAGTATCACTCGATGTCCCGTTAGGTTTCGCTGGTACGCGGCAGAGCAAGAAACCGGCCGCGGTGAAACACCAGTGCCTGACCCTTTCTGGAAAGCCAGGCGTCGACCCGGCCGACGATGATCGTGTGGTCCCCGCCCGCGTGACAGGCGCTGACACTGCAGTGAAACTCCGCGATACACCCGGGCAGCAGCGGCGTGCCATGGGTGCTTGGAGACCAGTCCAGGTCGGCAAACTTGTCGCCACCGGTGCGCGCAAAGCGCCGCGCCAGCGTCTCCTGACCGGCAGCCAGCACATGCACGCAAAAGCGCCGGCCGGGAGCAAACGCAGGCGCACAGCTCGCCTCGCGCGCGACGCTCCACAGGATCAAGGGTGGATCCAGCGAAACGGAAGCGAATGAGTTGACAGTGATGCCGACCGGCTTGTCGGCTTCGAAGGTCGTCACTATCGTAACGCCCGTGGCGAATTCGCCCAGGCCTGCACGCAACGCACGCCTCGCCTCGACATCCGGCGCGACAGGCACCGGCAGCGGCTGTGTGGCATCTGCAACAGAAATGGTCCCTACTCCCTGCTCACCGTTACATCCAATTTGGCGCCCAGATCGTACAACGATCCATCAGGGGCTGCACGGGCCCGCGTCACTGTTCACCCTGTGGACATTTTCGCTCGCCTGTGATGTGCTCTCTTCCAAGAGTCCGGTTCCAGACATTGACAGGAATACGTCTACCATGACTTCTACCCGACCTATCCGCGCCCTCATCAGGGGTCTGGATGCCCTGACGATTCTCAATCTGAAAGACGGCGTGACCGTCTCCGAGGTTGCTCACGAGATCGACCTGCCGCGCACGACCACCTATCGCATTCTCGAAACCCTGTGTCACGCTGGCTACGCGTATCGCTCCGAGAGTGACGACAAGTATCGGTTGACCATCATGGTGCGCGGCCTGTCGGACGGGTTCGATGACGAAGCGTGGATCACCCAGACAGCCAAACCCTTCATCTATGAGCTGTGCCGCGAGATTGTGTGGCCGGTGTCCATTGCCACGCTTTCGGGTACCAGCATGCTGGTGCGCGAGACCACGGACCACCAGAGCCCGCTGGCAGTTGAGCGCTACGGCCCGGGTTATCGGGTACCGATGCTGGCCAGCGCCTCTGGCCTGGTCTACCTCGCGTTCTGTGACAAGACCCAGCGCGAGGCGCTCATCGACATGCTGGCACGCTCGAAGAACGTCGCCGACCAGCTCGCGCGCAACCGTGTTCAGGTACAGAAACTGTTGCTGGAAACCCGCGAGCGTGGTTTTGCGATCCACACCAGACCGCGTCGTGTATCCGATCTGACCGCCTTCTCAGTCCCCATCACGTCCGAAGGCAGACTCATGGCTGCGTTGACAGTGCGCTTTTCCAGTACGGCGCTGCCGCAGCCGGCGGCAGTCGAGCGCTTTGTGCCGAGAATGCGACGTGCTGCCGATCAGATCGGCGGCGAATTTGCACGCCAGCGGGCCGAGTATCACAACACACAGCCTGTTGCGGCGCGCTGAACTCTCGATTCAGGATGCGGCCGCGCGCGTCGGGCTCTCGCGGCCGGTAGCGCGGTAGAAGGCTGTTCGAGCGGCCAGCACGTGCGCACGCATGATCGAGGCCGCTCCATCGGCGTCCCCGGCTTCCATTGCCAGCACGATTTCCAGGTGATGCTGTGAACTGCGCAGCAGTTGTTCGTCAGTGTATTTTCGGAAGGTCTGCGCAACCAGCGGCACCTCGATCAAGGCCACCAGCATGCGTTGCAGACGCTCACTGTTGGCTGCTTTCTGCAGGCGCTCGTGGAATCGGCTGTTCAGCTCAGCAATGTCTTCGAGCTTCTTCTCCCCGCGCGCATGGGCTGCGCGCAGTTGGGCTTCAGCCAGCTCGTGGAGTTCGCGCAGGTCTGCCTCGCTGGCGTGCCGCGTAGCGCGCTCGACTGCGTAGGCTTCCAGCATCGCGCGAAGCTCGAAGATGTCGTCGACCTCGGCTTCATTCCAGTTGGCGACCACCGCTCCGTGATTGGGAATGAACTCGAGCAGGCCTTCACTTTGCAGACGTCTGAGGGCCTCGCGTACCGGCGTGCGACTGACCCCAGCGAGCGCCGAGACCTCATGCTCGGTCAGCCGGCTACCGGCCGCAAACCGACCACCCAGGATGCCGCGCCGAACGGCGTTGTAGGCCTTTTCTACGGCCTTCACTTGAGCGCTCGCAGGGCAGTATGAAACCATGCGCCTACACCGTCAGGGAGGCGCGCACCATGCAGATTCACGAATTCTGGGTTTTCGTCCATATCCTGCTGTTCGTCTATTGGCTGGGCGCCGACCTCGGGGTTTTCGTGCTGGCGCGGCGTGCAAAAGATCCCTCCCTTGCCTTCTCGCAGCGCAGCCTGCTGCTGGAAATGGCAATGAAGATCGACTTCACTCCGCGCATCGCGTTCGTACTGATGTTGCCCGTCGGTGTGCAGCTGGCGTGGAACATGGGCCTGCTACATCCCTCCGCCCTGCTGCCCGCCATCACCTGGGCCGTCGCAGGCTTCTGGCTGGCGCTTGTGATCGGGCTGGCACGCAATCCTGCGGCGTCACCGCTGCTGCACCGCCTGCTATCCGCATGGCTGCTTATGTTGGCAACAATGCTGTTCACTGCCAGTGCGCTTGGCGTGTGGACGGATGCACTCACGTCAGCGCCATGGCTGAGTGCCAAGCTCGCGCTGTATGCAGTCATCTGCCTGCTCGCGCTGGGCATCGATTATGCGTTCAAGCCCGTAGGCGCAGGCTTCGCCGAGCTTGCCGCACGCGGCAGCAGTGAACAGCTCGAGGCCCGTATTTCCTCAGGCATCGACGCAACCATCCGAGTCGTGGTTGCCTTGTACGTCGCGCTTTTGCTTGCTGCCTTTCTCGGCACGGTCAAACCCCTGGGCTGAAGACCGAGGCTCATGCCCCGGGCAAAAAGCGCGCATGCGCCCTTCCTGCCCGGGACTTGACCTTGTAGTGTCCTAGCTTGCCAGCTTCATTTTTGGCGCGGCCTGGCCGGCTGCCTTCAGCCAGCGCGGGAACTCCGGCTTGGCAGGCGGCTCAAGCCCTGTCTCGGCCTTGCAGCGCGCCTTGAGCTCCTCGATCGTGCCACCGTAGTCGAACAGCTTGGTCTTGCCACGCTCCTTGGCCATCTTGGCACGCAGCTCTTTGGTCGCCGCCTCATCAGTCTTGCCGTCAGTGTCGAGCACCACACCGTAGCGCCGTGCACCATCGTGGGTCACAAGCCCTGCCTCGACGTCGAATTCCACGCGCTCGACCGGACGCTTCAGCGGGTCACCCCAGCCGCCGCCACCCCAGGTATCGAAGTAAAGGATGTCCCCGCTGTTCACGACGACTCGATCGCATTTGGAGGGCATGAGTTCCTGAGAGCCGTCCGTGCGCACCAACAGCTTCGTGCTTCGCTGACCGGGCAGGCCGCCGGTGACGCCCCATGGGTAGGTCAGCCAGCGGTCATCGTGGATCGAGATTTCACCGGGCTCGAGAAAGCAGTAGCCCACCCGCAGCGCGTTGCCGCCTCTGTGCAGACCGGGCCCACCACTGTCAGGAATGGTCTCATAGGCCTCGATACGCAGCGGGAAGTAGCTTTCGAGAAACTCGTTGGGCACGTTGGTGAAGCTCGGCCACAGGGAATGACCATCCGGGCCATCGCCTGAGGGCTTGCCTGGTATGCCACCAAAACCGATCTGGTAGAGCTGATACCACTGGCCACGCTTGTCGTAACCCGAATACATGAAGTGGGGGCTGTCGGAGAAACCGGCTGCGCAAAGGAAATCCGGGCTGCCCTGGCCGAGCAGGCCACCGAGTACATCGAAGATACGGCCCAGCGCATGAGTCCGACACGACAGTGCTGCGGGCTTCTTGGGCTTGAGCAATGTGCCCTCAGGAATATGCACTTCCATCAGGTCGTAGAAGCCGTCGTTGAACATGATCTGAGGGTCGAAGACCATGATCATGTAGACGCCACAGAACATCTTGAACATCTCCTCGTTGAGGAAGAAGTTCACGGGACCCACGGATTGCGGATCGGTGCCGGTAAAATCGAAGATGACTTTCTCGCCTTCGCGCCACATCGCACAGCGGATCTTGTAAGGGCCCATGCCCATCCCGTCATCGCAGATGTAATCTTCGAAGTACTGCTTGGTCTCCGGAACGGTGGTCTGAATGAGCTTGCGCATCGCGCGATAGTTGCGATCGAGCAGCTCTTCCAGCGCCGAATAGTAGACATCGTCACCGAAGCGTCTTGCGAGCTCGATACAACGTTTCTCGGCCGTACGGATCGCCGCCACGATAGCGTTGAAGTCGCTCAAGTTCCAGTGTGGCAGGCGGCAGTTGTGCAGAATCAGCTTGAGTACGTCTTCCTGCAATTCGCCCTTGCGGTAGATCTTCAGCGGCGGAATCACCACGCCCTCCTCGAAGATCTGTCGTGCATCGGTTGGCAGGCTGCCCGGGACCTTGCCGCCGATATCGGTCATGTGTCCGAACATCGCGGCCCACGCAATGATGCGACCCTCCTTGAAGATCGGCTTGAGCAGCAACCAGTCATTGGCGTGGCTGATCGCGCCGTTGGTCAGATACGGGTCCGAGGTGAGGAAAATGTCGCCTTCCTCGATGGTGTCGTTGAACCCCTTCAAAAAGCCGTGGATAAAAGAGCCGAACTGGCCGACGACCATCTTGCCGTCGCGGTTTGCGATCATCGGGAATTCGTCATGCTGTTCGCGAATGCCCGGTGACATTGCCGTGCGAAAAAGCACAGCATCCATTTCATAACGCGCATTGAGCATTGCGTTCTCGACAATGTCGAGGGTGATCGGGTCGACCTTCTTGCGCTTGAAGGCCTTCTTGTTTGTTTCAATGATGGTTGCTGGCATGTCGGTACTCTCTGCAAAATTCGAAAAGGTGTCTCGCGCCATTCACGGACGCGACCGTCACTGGCGCGTCAGGCCGCGGCCCGCTTCTTCGCTGCCTTCTTCTTCGTCGCCTTTTTCTTCCCTTTCCCCGCAGCGGTTTTGGCGCTCGCCTTGCTGAGGCTCTTGACCGGCTTGCTCGCTGCGCTCTGCCGGGTCCTGGTGTTGCTGGCACCCTTGTCCGGATTGATCAGGATGTTGCCGAAACGATCCACAACACCCGTGTGACCAGGCAGGATCACCGTGGTGGAGTCCATCTCCATGACCACCGCCGGGCCGGCCACCTTGTTACCGGCCTTGAGCTTGGCGCGATCGTAGATCTTCGCCTTGCGCATCTTGCCGTCGGCGTAGATCCTGTGCTCGGCGACGACCGCAGCCTTCGGATCCGGACCGCCACGCTTGACCTCCGGTGCCTTGACCTTGGTGGGCTTGCCCTGGACGACGGCACGCAGGTTGACCACTTCCTTGTCGAGTTCCAGTGCAAAGGTGAACAGCTGGCGATGCATCTCGTCGAATGGCCCGCCAATGGCCGCAAGACCGTTCTTGCGCAGATCCTTGAGATCAACATCGACCGTCAGTTGCAGACCCTGGCCGTGGTAGCGCACATCCACCTGGTAGCTGACCGACTGATCCTTGCGCGCAACGCCTTCGTTATCCAGCGTCTTTGCGGCGGTGTCGGCGAGATCCTCGAAAGTCTTGACCACCTCGTCGACATTGGTATCGGTGAATTTGCGAATGAACGTGCGCGAAGCCTCGTCGCGAACACGCGTGGTGGCATCGCCATAAGCGCACAGTACTCCTGGGCCAGGCGGGATGATCACCGGCCACGAGCCCATCAGGCGTCCGAGCGCGTTGGCGTGCAGCGGACCTGCCCCGCCGAAGGCGATCAATGCGAAGTCGCGTGGATCATAGCCCTGTTCAACCGACACCAGTCGCAGGGCACCGAACATGTTTTCGTTGACGATATCGACGATGCCCGATGCCGCCTCGTGCAGCGTAAGATCCAGCGAATCGGCGATGCTCTGCACCGCTTTTTCAGCCAGGTCCTTGCGAATGGTCATATCGCCGCCAAGGCGAACCTCGGCTGGCAGATACCCCAGCGTGACGTTCGCGTCCGTCACCGTCGGGGCCTCACCGCCCTGGCCGTAGGCTGCCGGTCCGGGTGCCGCACCGGCGCTCTCGGGTCCCACGCGCAGCGCTTTGGTGAGTTCCGGCACCTTGGCGATCGAGCCGCCACCCGCACCGACCGTGCGCACGTCCACCGACGAGGCGCGCACCGTGACATCTCCCACGGTCGTCTCGCGACGCAGTTGCGCCTTGCCGTTCTGGACCAGGCACACGTCCGTGGAGGTGCCCCCCATGTCGAAGGTCAGCAGGTTCGGGAACCCTGCCTGCCTGGCCACCCAGATGGCCCCGGCAACGCCGCCGGCCGGGCCGCTCATCAGCAGGTTGACAGGCATTTCTTCGGCAGCTTTCGCCGCCGCGAGTCCGCCATCCGAGCGCAGCACATGCAGCTGCACGTTCTTCATCTTGCTGGTGAGTTCACGATGAAGGTTGCGAATATAGGTCTGGACCTTCGGGCGCACGAAGGAGTTTGCCACCGTCGTGACGGTTCGCTCGTACTCCTGCATCTCCGGCACCACCTCGGATGACAGCGACACTGGAATGCCCGGCATCACCCGCGTGGCGATGCGCTTGATCTTCTTTTCGTTCGCCGGGTTGGCGTAGGAGTTGATCAGGGAAACTGTGAGTGCCTCGATGCCCTTGTCGCGCAGCCGGATCAGCTCAGCCTCGATCTGCGCCTCATCGAGCTTGCGCACGACTTCGCCCTTGGCACTCATGCGCTCTTCGGCTTCGATCGTCAGCGCCAGCGGGGCAATAGGGTTGCTCTTGTTGTAAATCACCCAGCCGCCCAATCCGCCCGGCACATACGAGCGCGCGATCTGCAGAACCTGGCGATAGCCCTTCGTTGTCACCAGGCCGACGGTGGCACCATTGCCTTCGAGCATCGTGTTCGTTGCCACCGTGGTGCCGTGCATCACGTGGGTGATTTCTGCGGGATCGATGCCGGCGTTGTTGCAGACCCTTTCGATCCCGTTCAGGACGCCGATCGACGAGTCCTGTGGTGTGCTCGGCACTTTGGCCGTGAAGATGTCCCCGGATTTTTCGTTCACCAATAGAAGGTCCGTGAATGTTCCCCCTACGTCTACTCCCAAGCGATAGCTCATCTGTTCACCTGATTGGCTGGTTGTTGCCGCAGACCGCAAGGCCTGCCTGAATTGGTTTTCTGGTCAGCGCATTGTGGGACGTCGCCTGACGCACCACGCAACGATCATTGCTCATGCGTCAGGCTGCTTTGCCGGAGGCGATCTCGGGAAAGCTGCCTGCCTTCGGGAGCATGGCCGGCACATTGCGCCCAAGGGCGGCGGCCAGCCACTCGCTGGTCTCGATGATTCGAGCCAGATCCACACCCGTGTTTATACCTGATCGGTTGAGCATGTAAACCAGATCGTCGGTCGGAATGTTGCCGGTGGCCGCCGGGGCGAACGGACATCCGCCGATACCCCCGATACTTGCATCCAGCGAAGAGACCCCGGCCTGCACTGCTGCGTAGGCATTCGCAAGTCCAGTGTTGCGCGTGTTGTGGAAATGGCAGCGCAGTGGCATGTCCGGGAGCAGCTGCCGGACGGCCGCGATCATCTCGGCGACCTGCGAGGGCACGCCCACCCCGATGCTGTCGGCCAGCGCGATCTCTACCGGCCGGCCTGCAGCGACCCGGCGGGCGATGTCCAGCACCCGAGCCAGGGCGACCTCTCCCTCGAAAGGACAGCCAAACGCAGAAGAGATCGTCACGCTGCAACGGATTCCGGCCTCGTGGGCCGCCTCGGCGATCTCCAGCCAGTCATTGATCGACTGCTCCGTGGGCACACCCTGGTTGCGAAGATTGTAGGTATCGGTGGCGACGACCGGCATGCCGATTTCGTCCACCCCGGCGGCCAGCGCGCGATCGAAGCCACGGCGATTGAGCACCAGGCCGACGTAGATCACGTCATCGCATCGCGGCAGACCGGCCAGGACGGCTTCCGCATCAGCCATCTGCGGCACTTTCTTGGGATGCACGAAACTCGCGACTTCCAAGCGGCGAATGCCGGCCGCAACGGCGCGATTGATGAACTCGACCTTCATTGCGGTGCCGAGCACCTCGGGTTCACCCTGCAGGCCGTCGCGCGGACCAACCTCGACGATCTCGATGTTCTGCATCAAACCCCACCATTTCTGCGCGACTGAGCGTCGCGTCTCAAGTCCCCGATTGTATACTGGATTCGTCCGGCAATTGTATACAACTCACGGCGAATCCGCCCAAGCCGGTCCAGCCTTGACCAGTTTGACATGCCGATTGTATACACTACGTCGATCCCGCCTCAGATCCGTCGGGATAAGCTGATCCAAAAGGGCGCCTGCTCTCCCTCGAATCCAGAAAACTACAGGTACAAGTGCATGGGAAGTAACGCGGACAACACCGGCGGCCCCCTCTCGGGCCTGCGCGTCATCGAAATGGGGACCCTGCTTGCAGGTCCATTCTGCGGACAACTGCTCGGAGATTTCGGCGCCGAGGTCATCAAGGTCGAGCCGCCGGGCAAGGGCGATCCGATGCGCGAGTGGGGACAGGAAAAGGCGCACGGCAAGTCATTGTGGTGGCCCGTGATCGCCCGCAACAAGAAGTCGGTCACCCTGAATCTGCGCGAAGCGGCCGGCCAGGCGCTCGTTCGGGAACTCGTCAGGGATGCCGATTTCCTGCTGGAGAATTTCCGTCCCGGCACGATGGAAAAATGGCAACTTGGTTATGAGGAACTCGCGAAGATCAACCCGCGGCTGATCATGATCCGGGTTTCCGGCTTCGGTCAGACCGGCCCCTACGCCAAGCGCGCAGGCTTCGGTGCGGTCGGCGAGTCGATGGGCGGGCTGCGCTATGTCTGCGGTGATCCGCGCACGCCGCCCAGCCGCATGGGCATCAGTATCGGTGATTCTCTGGCGGCGACGTTTGCCTGCGTGGGCGCGCTGTCGGCACTGCACTACCGCGAACGTACCGGCAAGGGACAGATGGTCGATTCGGCCATCTATGAGGCCGTGCTCAACATGATGGAATCGCTGATCACGGAATACGATGTTGTGGGATACATCCGCGAGCGGCAGGGCTCGATTCTGCCCAATGTCGCCCCGTCCAACGTCTACCCGACGAAAGACGAGAAGCTGCAGCTGATTGCCGCCAATCAGGACACGGTGTTCAAGCGGCTGACGGCAGCGATGCAGCGCCCGGAACTTGCTGAAGATCCGCGCTACAGCACCCACACCGCGCGTGGCCGTCACCAGCAGGAACTCGACGACCTGATCTCGGAGTGGACCCGTACAGTGACTCAGGACGAGCTGGTAGCCCTCATGGACCAGCACGGCATCCCATCGGGTGGGATCTACCGCGCACCGGAGATGCTGCTGGACCCCCACTTCGAGGCGCGCAAGGCCATCGTCGAGGTCATGCATCCGGAGCTTGGCAAGATCAAGATGCAGAACGTCGCGCCCAAGCTGTCCCTGACACCCGGTGCAGTACGCTCAGCAGGTCCCGAGCTGGGCCAGCATAATGAGGAGGTGTACAAAGGTCTGCTCGGGCTGGATGACGAGCGCATGGCCGAACTTCACGCACAGGGCGTCATCTAGTCGCCCGGCACGCTGCCCGAACAAGAGGACAAACTATGGCGAAGGACCTGCAAGCCGACTATCAGGCCGCCGGCTTCGGTGGCGCGCTGGCGCTCGGTACCACGCCGGCGCTGGTGATCATCGATTTCGTGCGCGCCTACCTGGATCGCGACTCGCCGCTCTACGCGGGCGTCGAAGAGGCCCTGGCGCATTGCGTGCGCCTGCTGGGTGCCGCGCGCAGCGCCGGCATCCCGGTTTTGCACACGAACGTGTCGTTCACGCCAGGCGGCGTGGACGGCGGTGTTTTCTTCAAGAAGGTTGCCGCACTGCGTGCCTTCGAACGCGGTTCGCCCATGGGCGCCTTCGCACAGGGGCTGGAACCGGTGGCATCCGAGCCGGTGATCACCAAGCAATATGCAAGTGCGTTTTTCGGCACCAGTCTGGCATCGACCCTGACCGCGCTGGGGGTGGATACGCTGCTGATTGCAGGATTGTCGACCTCGGGGTGTATCCGTGCGTCCACCGTAGATGCCATGCAATACGGCTTCATACCTGTGGTCGTGCGCGATGCCGTAGGCGACCGCGATCCGGGGCCTCACGAGGCCAACCTGTTCGATCTGCAAGCCAAGTATGCTGAGGTCAGGTCGTTGGCCGAAGTTGAAGCCTACCTGACTTCACTGCCGAACTAGAGCGCCATATTGCTGGCCCGCGGGTCTGCGACCAGGAGAGATGCTGAATGCTCGGACCGATTCGCTGCGTCACGATTACTGCCGAAGAGCCGGAAGTGCTGGCGGCAGCCTATCAGCGCTGGCTGGGCTATCGCCAGGTCGATGCAGACCCAAGCCTCGAGGTCTCCGCGGCGGTGGCCACAGGCTGGGGCGCACCGGCGCAGGCGGGCAGTCGGCAGATCCTGCTGGCGCCCGAGCAAGGCGACGATTTCTGGTTTCGAATCGTCGAAGGAGAGACTGGTGACTACCGCGCACTGACCACCTGGGGCTGGAATGCCGCCGAGCTGATCGTGCGTGATGTCGACGCCATGGCGCAACGACTTGCCGATTCGCCCTTTCGCATGATCGGTCCACCCGAAGATCTCTCGTTCACCGATGCGATCCGGGCCTTGCAGATCGAGGGTCCAGCGCGAGAGGTGCTCTACCTGACGCAGTTCAAGCGACAGCTCCCGGAGTTTGATACCCCGCTGCCACGCTGCGATGTGGATCGTACCTTCATTGTGATCCTTGGCGGTCCAAGTCTCGAGGCGCTCCAGGCGTACTTCGAGGCGCGCTTCGAAGTGCCACACAGCCCTGCCATGCCTGTGAAAATCACCGTGCTGTCCAACGCACTGGGCCTTCCATCAGATCAGTTGCATGATCTGGCGGCGTTGGCGCTCGATGGCAAGAGCTTCATCGAGGCCGATCGATATCCTGCTCAGACCGTGGCCCGCCGGGTCCAGCCCGGCTACCTGCCCCCGGCCATGTCGATGGTCACGTTCGAAGTGCCACAGCTCGCGCCGTTTCTGGCCGACGCGCTCGGCGGCCAATATACCTGCACGACCGCGCCCTACCGGAATCGTCCAGCGTTGACGCTGCGCGGCGTCGCCGGCGAGCTGATCGAGCTGGTTGCCAGCGAAGCGTAGCGCAGATGAGTCACGGTGACAGGGACAGGCTGCCACGTCAGTCAAAGGGGCGCCGACCGCATTTCTTCGATGACCCGGCGATCGACCAGCTCTATTCAGTGGTGGTCGAGCTCGCGGCTGAACTGTCCGTGGCCTACGACCGTATCGATACGCTCGAAAGACTTCTCGATGCCGACAAGCTGCTATCGCGCGCTCGAGTCGACCATTTCCAAGTCGATGAACAGATCGAAACCGAGCGCATGCGCAGGCGGGAAGCCTATCTGGAGCGGATCTTCCGCGTGTTTGCTCAGGACGAAACACCTTCAGACGATTCACCGCCTGGCAGCTGAATCCGCAGCCGATTCATCGCTTGCGCGCAAGTGTCAGGCCGTCGCCGATGGGCACCAGACTCAGGTCGATGCGCGAATCATCGAGCAGACGCAGATTCAGCGCGCGGATCGCACGGGTGTCCTCATCGTCGCGTTGCGCATCGACCACGGCACCGCCCCACAACGTGTTGTCCAACGCGATGAGTCCGCCCGGACGCAACAATTCCAGGCACTGCTCATAATAGCCCGCATAGCCTGTCTTGTCGGCATCGATGAACGCCAGGTCCCAGCTGCCGGACTGCCCGTGCTCGATCAGCGCGGCCAAGGTGTCACCGGCCGGGCCGATACGCAGATCGATGCGCGTCTCGCCGGCGCGTTGCCAGTACTCTCGAGCAATCGCGGTAAATTGCTCACTGACATCGCAGGCCAGAAGTTCGCCGTCCGCTGGCAGTGCCTGTGCCATCGCCAGGCTGGAGTAGCCGGTGAAGACACCCACCTCGATGACTCTTCGTGCGCCGCACAGCATCACCAGCATCTGCATGAACTGTCCCTGTTCGGGCGCGATCTGCATGTTGGCCTGTGGCATGCGCGCAGTCTCTGCCCGCAGCGCCTGAAGTACGGGAGATTCACGCAGCGACACCTGCAGGATGTAGTCATACAGTGCGGGCGTCAGCGAAAGACTCTGGTTTGACATGGGCCGGCGGCTCCCGAGATCGATGTGACGCCATTGTAGTACAGCGTTGCCAAAGCCTCGGGTTTACAATGCTGCTTTTGCGGAGCGCGCATGGAACTTGGCGCAACCCAGTTGCTCTGGCTTGTCTCGCTGCTGCTCGTTGCCGGGGTCTTCGCAGGCCTTCTCGCAGGCCTGCTGGGTATCGGCGGAGGCATCATCGTAGTGCCTGCGGTCTATCAGGTCATGCTGATTGCGCAGGCGCCGCAGGATCAGCTGATGCACATTGCGGTCGGCACGTCCCTGGCGCTCATAATACCCACCTCGATTCGTTCGGCCGCCGCCCACCATGCGCGCGGCGCCGTATCCGGTGAGGTCCTGCGCCGGTGGGGATGGGCGATTGTCGTCGGGGTGCTGATCGGCGTGGCGGTGGCGACTGTCCTGGATTCCGCGTCGCTCGCCGTCTTCTTCGGCATCGTCGTACTTGCGATGGCTGCGTGGCTGGGCCTTTTCGGCGACGGTTTTCGCCTGGGAGTTCGTCTGCCCACCGGGGTACGCGGTGCCACGATTCCTGTGAGCATCGGCACTGTTTCCGCACTGATGGGCATCGGCGGCGGCTCGCTGTCGGTGCCTGCGATGACGGCCTATGGGATTCCCGTACACCGCGCCGTGGGCACCTCCGCAGCCCTTGGCCTGTTGATCGCAGTGCCGGGCGCCCTGGGTTTCGTCGTCACGGGCTGGGCCCAGCAGGGCCTGCCAGCGTTGTCACTGGGCTACGTGAACCTGCTGGCTGTGGCATGCCTGCTGCCGACAACCTTGCTGGCTGTGCCTTACGGTGTGCGCCTGGCGCATCATTTCCCCGCGAAAACCCTTCGCTACGCGTTCGCCGGATTCCTGCTCATCACCGGGCTGCGCATGGCATGGGCCGGGTTGGCGGCGTGGTTGACGCAGTGAATCCAGCGCGGGCTCGAAGCGCGCCCGTCAATGTTCGTTCTGGCCAACATGGACGACGAGCCCGTCCAGCGCGTCGGTGAGCTCTATCTGGCAGGTCAGCCGGCTTGACGGCTTGCGGTCGTAGGCGGCGTCGAGCATGCAATCTTCCATATCGTCCATCGCCGGCACCTTCGCCACCCAGGCCTCATCGACATAGGCATGGCAGGTCGCACACGCGCAGGCGCCACCACATTCGGCCACGATGCCGTCCACATCGTTGTTCACGGCCCCTTCCATGACCGTCAGGCCGGCTTCCACCTCGACCTCGCGCCGGCTTCCATCCGGCTGTATGTAGATGACTTTCGGCATTACGTCCTCGTGCATGCAGTGGTGTAAACACAAACCTGCGCAATTCTATTGGCACCGGTACCGCCAGGCAATCGGCAATAAGCGCTGCCACGCCCCGCTGCACCTGGCGGCCAGACAGATAAAAAAAACGAGCCCGCAAGGCGGGCCCGTTTCGTGATGGGAGACTTGCGTTTGGCCGTCAGCGGGAACTGTCAGCCACGCTGCATCTGTCGATCGAGGTCGCGCTTGCGCGCCACTTCCTTGTCGATGAACTCGATCCACTGGTTTGCGGTGCGACGGCTGCGATCATCGCTTCTGGCGGCGCGAAACGCCTCCTTGGCCGGCTCATACTGCTGCATCTCGAACAGGCACATGCCCAGCACGACATTGGCCGTATCTGCACGGCGCAGACCGCCACGACTCAAGCCCGATCGTGCCGCCTCGACGCACTGCTGATACTGGTCGAGGTTCAGATAGGACTGTGCGAGCTGGAGGTAGAGCTGCCCATCGTTGGAGCGCCGCGCCGCTTCCACCAGCGGCGGTACTGCGCGGCGGTCATCCTGGGCCATCATCCAGGCCTGGGAGAGCAGGCGGTAATTGCGCTCGTTGCGCTCTATCACGCCCTCTTCCATGCCTTTTTCGACGATCTTCGCGCCCTTGTAGGGGCCACCGTTCTGGATGTAGAGCTGCGCGAGCTGCACGATCTCGTTCTCACGATCCATCAGCCCGGAGTCATAAATTGTCTCCAGGACCGCGACCTGCTTGCGCTCCAGGTTGAGCTCGCCATACACCGCAGACAAATGGGTCCAATACTCTTTTTTCGGCCAGCGCGTGACGAGAATTTCGAGCACCTCGCGCAAGCGCCGGGTGTCTTCCAGCTGGAAATACCCGGCCCTGAGCAGCGCGAACCACTCCTCGCGCGCCCCGCGATCACGCTCGGCAATCTCGATCGCGCGATTGAGAAAATCCACCGACTGGCGATGCTCCTCGATCTGATAGTGGGCCACGGCGAGCAGATAGAACGGGTCACCGCCCGGATTCTGGGCCGTGCTCAGCCAGCGGTTGCCGTACTCGATGGCCTTGCGGTACTGCTCGGTGGCCATGGCCAGCTGCACCAGGGTCCAAAGGGTGTCGTTCATGAAGCCGGTAGGCAGATCCGGCAGTGCCACGACCTGCTCGAACGCCCGCACAGCCGCGGCAAGGTTTTCCTGCTGGTAATCGATCAGTCCAGTGAAATAGAGTACCTGCCCGCGCTCGTAGCTGTTCAGATCGGCGATGTTACGAAGCTGATCGATGTCCCGGCGGGCACCGGCATAATCGTCAGCCTCGAGTTTCACCTGAGCGGCGGCCAGGCCCTGGAAGACGCGTTCGCGCAGCGCCTGAACCTGACGGGTTTCCTGTTCCTCCTGCGCGTGGACCGATGCAATCGGCGACAGCGAGCCGGGCCCTGTTGCAAGCATCAATACGAAAACTGATGCCACGACGGCGTGGCCGATCCGGCTCCGGCGGCAGAAACGCGCTGCATAGTCCATAGGTCCGGCCTCCTTTTCGCAACTGCTTCGAATCATCCGACCTCAACCCTCGAGCTGGAACGTGATACGGAATCTGACCCCCGGAACATCCACGGGTTCTCCATCGATAACCCTGGGCCGATATCGAAACCGCATCACCGCATCGATCGCCGAGGAATCGAACACCGTATTGCTCGACTCGATCACGCGGGGGTCGCGGACCGTGCCCTGGCGTGTCACCGTGAACTCCAGCGTGACGTAACCCTCCAGCCCGCGCATCTGCGCGCGGCGCGGGTAATTCGGTGCGACCTGGACGATGGGCATGTATTCACCGTCACTGAAAAAGCCGTCGCGGCCGATATCCAGTTCATGAGACACACTCGGGGCACTGACGCCGAAACCTGCACCCGAGGCCATGTCCAGATTATCCATTTGCCGGTCGGGCTGGTCAGGCGGCGGCGCATCCGGCGTTGGCGGCGGCTCGGGCTTGTCCTCACGGGTTTCCGTGCGCTCGTCACGCTGCACCCGGACAAAGTCGACGAAGCGGAACGTACGCTCCTCCCCCAGTGCGGGCACGCCCATGACGATGAGGTACTGCATGACCCAGAGCAGGCTGAAGGTCACGAAAGTACCCACGACGATGGCAACGACAACTCTAAGCATGACTCAAGCCCTCCTGGTGGGAGTAGTGCAGCATCAGGTCTCGTCGGCCGCAATCGACACGTTGTAGACACCGGCCTGACGCGCGGCATCCATGACCGTAATCAGCGTTTCAGTCACGGAAGCCTTGTCGGCCTGGATGACCACGGAACCCTCGGGGTTCTCCGCGTGCAGGCGCTCGATGTTGGCCCGCAGGGCGCGTGGATCCACCTGGCGACGATCGATCCAGATCTCATTGGTCTCCGAGATCGCGATCAGGATGTTGGCGCGCTCCTGGCGAACCGCAGTGTCGGCGTCGGGACGATTGACGTCGATGCCGGCTTCCTTGACGAACGAGGCGGTGACGATGAAAAAGATCAACATGATGAACACCACGTCGAGCATCGGCGTGATGTTGATTTCGTTTTCCTCTTCCTCGCTTGCCGTACCAGCGAAACCTCTACGCATGATTGTTAGCCTCAGTGATCCATCGTGAGCTCGTCTTCGAGCAATGCAATCTCGCGATTCGCGCGGTTGGACAATACGGTCGCAAACAACACGCCTGACAATGCCCCGACCATGCCGGCCATCGTCGGCACCGTGGCCTTCGACACACCTGCCGCCATGGCTCTGGCGTTGCCCGTCCCGGTGACGGCCATGACATCGAACACCTCGATCATGCCGGTCACCGTGCCAAGCAGGCCGAGCAACGGACATACCGCCACAAGCGTCTTGATCATGGGCAGACCGGCGTTGGCCGCCATCCTGACCTCCGAGACCATAGCCTCACGGATGTTGTGCGCTTCCCAGGAACGACGCTCCGGGCGCGCCTCCCACTTGCGGAAGACCTCTTGGGAGAGTTCCTTGAGCCGAGTGCGGAAAAACAGGAACCGCTCCAGGATCAACACCCACATGAAGAAAATCGTCCACGCTATTACGACCAGGACGTTCCCTCCCAGTTCCAGGAAGTCCCGAATCGGCTCGTACAGATCAATCAGTAGTTGCATGGACTACCTCTTGAAGATCAAAGAAGGAAAGCGGCGGCCTCAGGCCACCGCCCCCCTGTTGTGCGCGCGCTCCGAGTGTTCGGCGACGATACCGGCGCTCTGCTCGTTGAGCACATGAATGATGCGCTTGCTGCGGCCGCTGACGATCGTATGGAGCAGGACGATGGGAATCGCCACGACCAGACCCAGCACCGTGGTGACCAGCGCCTGCGAGATACCACCGGCCATCAACGTGGGGTCGCCGGTACCGAACAGCGTGATCGCCTGGAAGGTCTGGATCATACCGGTGACGGTACCGAGCAGACCCATCAGCGGTGCCACCACAGAGATGATCTTCAGGAACAGCAGAAACCTCTGCAGTCGCGGAGTCTCCTTGATAATGGCCTCACTGAGCTTGAGTTCGAGCGTCTCGGTGTCCACCTTCTTGTTGTTGTGGTACACCTTGAGCACACGACCCAGCGGGTTGTCGTCACGAGGCTCTTCGCTCTTGAGCTGGCGGGTGACCTTGCTGCTGATCAGGCCCAGCGTGATGAGACGCTCTATGGCAAGAAGCAGACCCAGAATGCCCAGCGCAATGATCAGGTAGCCGATCTCGGCACCCTGCTGCACGCGTTCACGCAGGGTCGGCTGCTCGATCAGCAGCGAGAGGATCTGGCCGCGGGTCGGGTCCAGTCCGAACGCGGTGAAACCTTCGCTGGCACCGACCAGTCCGGAGGTGCTGCCGATGAAGCGGCGCTGACCAGGCTGACGCACCAGTTCGCTGACGCTGCGCGTCGAGGGCTCATAAGACAGATATTTGCCATCGGACACAAGGTTGAATGCGCCCACACGAACCACATCACGGGTCTCGCGATTGCCGTCGGCGGAAACCACTTCGACCGGCATGCGTGCCACCTTGCCCAGCTCGGTGGCTTCGCGCTGCAATTCGAACCACAGGCGCTCGATTTCCTCCACCGAGGCAATGCGGGCGGTCTGACCCATCCGCTCGGCAAGCCCCAGCAGGAAATCCCGACGCTCGGGGTACTGGATGGCAGTCAGCGAGTTGTCAAACTGACTGGCGGCGTCGCCGGCGATCAGCTGCACAACACCAAACAGCTCGCGCAGCTCACCGAGACTTTCGTTCAGGGCCACGTTGAGACGGGCAATCTCCTGCTCGTTGACGCCAAAGTTGCCTTCCAGCGTCTCGCTGCGACGCTCCTCGCGCTGCTGATTGGCGCGCGCCTCGCGCAGCAGGCGATCCTGCTCGCCGCGTTGGGCTTCAAACTCCCGCTCGCGCTGACGGGCTTCTTCGGAATCCCGCGCACGGCCCTGCTCGACCAGACGCAGGAGTTCGTCGAGGCTGCGGGCCTGAGCTTGGGCCTGCGTCGGCAGCATGGTGCCGATCATGAATACGGCGGCCATCGCCGCCATGAAAAGTTTCAGCTTCATGGTCAGATGTCCTCCGGAGCGGGAATCGGCATCATCATCAGTTCAGGCGCGATCTGACGACGCGCTACGCGCAGGCCCTGGCGGATGCGGTTGCGGTACTCGCTGCCCAGCGACACCCACTGTCCGGCCCGCTGATCCCATACCCCCTGGGTCTGGCCATCGCTGGTCTGGTAGACCAGGGCGATGCGACCGACCCGAAGGAAGTCCACCTCGCGCTCGACACCGTCGACTTCCAGCGAGCCCTTGTAATACTCGATCGTGCGACCGTATTCGTTCTCGATCTGGTAGGACTCCATCACGCGCCGGAATTTCTCCGCGACGCTGACATCCTGGCGATCGAGAATGCTTTGCAGGTTGTCGACGCGCTCGCGACGCTCCTCAGCGAGAAAGGGCACATCGAGGGATACGAACTGGTCAAGCCCTGCGATCATGCGTTCCATCAGCGGCACGATCTGGCGCTGAATGACCGTGACCTGTTCAATGGAGCTCGTGATCTGGACCATCTGCTCCTGCTGACGCTGGATCTGCCGCTCCAGGAGCGTGTTGTAGACCGTAAGGCCTTCGATCTCGCGTGAGATCTGGCGGTACTGGTCGGTCAGGCTGCGGGTCTGATTGACGATGGTGTCAACCCGCTGCTGCGATTCCTGAGCCAGCGTAATCCTACGCTCGCCCTGGTTGAGCACCTGTTCAAGATTCTGTGCGGACGCAACAGTAACCAGCAGGGTTCCCGCCGCGCCAGCGCAGACGGCAGCGAGCACACTCCTACGCTTGGGTTTCATTGACTCTCCTCGGTCCGGTCATCTCGTTTTAGCTGCAAAAAGTCTAGGTATAAGAATGAAACATATTGAGGCATTTATTTTTGCACAGGACGTGGGAACTCCCATCCAGGACGACCTGAGCTTCCCTGCCTTCGACCCGCGTAACCATCTGTCCGGTCAGCGTCCATTTACTACATCGGTTCCGTGAGACCAAGTCAATCCCGGATTGACTGACACCGGAAAGTTCAGGGGCGTACGCACATCAGTATTCAGCAGCAAACACGCCTTCAGGTCGACACGCGCCAAGCATGCCCGAAATCTGTTTAGAACTGGCAAAAAATTTGTGCCGACCCCCCCAGCGCCGAGGTGACCAAAGTGATCGCCCGTGCTGGCGCCGGACCTTGCGCCCCCCCTCTTCCCTGAGTCTTCCCCGCAGATCCGGCAGTGCACAACGAATGCCGGTCTTCCAGCCCATCTGTATACAATTTCAGTCCCATGATAACAAGCCCCGCGGCCGATTCGTTCCGACGTTCCAGGCCATTGACAGGCCACATGATCGGCCCGGAGCTTGCTTAGCTGCTGACCTCGACGGCACGCCGACGCGACAGCTCGTGGCGGCCGATCGTACGCAGATGAACCTCGTCCGGCCCATCGGCGAGCCGCAGACTGCGCGCCTGCGCCCAGAAATACGCCAGTGGGAAATCCTGCCCAACACCGCCCCCGCCGTGCGCCTGAATGGCGCGGTCGATCACCGCAAGCGCCATACGGGGTGCGACGACCTTGATCATCGCGATCTCGCCTCGGGCAATCCGATTTCCGTGCCTGTCCATCATGTCGGCGGCCTTGAGCGTCAACAAGCGCGCCTGCTCGATCTCGATGCGGCATTCCGCGATCTTCTCTACCGTGACGCCATGGCGCGACAGAGGTTTGCCGAAGGCGACGCGACTCTCCACACGCGCGAGCATCAGCTCCAGTGCCCGCTCGGCCAGACCGATCAACCGCATGCAGTGGTGAATCCGTCCAGGGCCCAGCCGGCCCTGGGCGATCTCGAACCCTCTACCTTCGCCGAGCAGCATGTTGCCTGCAGGCACCCGCACGTCTTTAAAGCTGACTTCCGCGTGGCCATGGGGCGCATCGTCATAACCGAAAACCGTCAACGCCCGCTCGACGCTGACGCCAGGGGTGTCCATCGGCACGAGAATCATGGACTGCTGGGCATGGCGCTCGGCCTCGGGATTACTGCGACCCATGAAGATCATGATTTCGCAGCGCGGATCCAGGGCACCGGAAGTCCACCACTTGCGACCGTTCAGCACATAGTGCGGGCCGTCCCGGCGTATTTCGGCTTCGATGTTGGTGGCGTCCGAAGAGGCCACGGCAGGCTCAGTCATCGCGAACGCCGAGCGGATTCTGCCTTCGAGCAAAGGTGTCAGCCACTGGCTTTTTTGCTGCTCGGTGCCGTAGCGCACGAGCACTTCCATGTTGCCCGTGTCGGGCGCGGCGCAGTTGAAGACCTCGGGCGCAATCGGCGATGCGCCCATGATTTCACACACAGGCGCATATTCGAGATTCTTGAGGCCCGCCCCATGCTCGCTCTCGGGCAGGAAGAGGTTCCACAGGCCCGCCTTGCGGGCCCGCGCCTTCAACATCTCCATGACTGGCGGAATGCTCCAGCGACTTTCGGCGGCTGCCAGTTCGGCGGCATACACGGATTCGGCCGGATACACCTCCTCGAGCATGAATTGCTGCACACGCTGCCTCAATTCGCGCACCTTGGCGCTGTACTCGAAATCCATTCGCCCTGCCCTCGCGTGGATCGTTTTCCGGAACGCGCGGACTATAGCATGCAGGAGTTAGACTCCCGGTCTCACGGACAAGGCGATTTCGAGGAGCGAACATGGGCCTATTCGACCTGGGTGGCAAGGTGGCCGTGGTCACCGGATCGAGCCGCGGCATCGGCCGGGCAATCGCAGAGCAACTCGCGGCCCATGGCGCGCGTGTCGTCATCTCGAGCCGAAGTCAGGCCAGTTGCGAACCGGTGGCCCGCGGCATCCTGGATGCGGGTGGTGAGGCGATGGTGATCCCCTGCAACGTCGGTCGCACCGACGAACGCGAGCAGCTCATCGAGCAGACGCTCAAAGCCTGGGGCCGCATCGATACCCTTGTCTGCAATGCCGCGGCCAATCCGGTCTACGGGTCCATGCGCGAGGTCGACGACGCGGCCTTCGACAAGATCATGAGTGTCAACGTGCGGGCCAACATGCACCTGGCCCACCAGGTACTGCCGCAGATGGCGCAGCGACGCGATGGCAGCATCATCATCGTGTCCAGCGTCGTGGGGCTGACCGGAACGCGGTTGATCGGCACCTATGCGATCTCCAAGGCGGCGGATTTTCAGCTGGCGCGCAACCTGGCGGTTGAATGGGGCCAGGCCAACATCCGTGCGAACTGCATCGCCCCTGGACTGGTGCGCACCGACTTCGCCCGGGCACTGTGGGAGGATGAGCGGCAGCGCATGCGCATGGAGCGGGCAATTCCGCTGGGACGACTTGGTGACCCTGACGACATCGCTGGCATCGCTGTCTTCCTGGCCTCGGATGCCGGGCGCTATGTGACGGGCCAGAGCGTTGTGGCCGACGGCGGGCTGGTGATTCGCGAAAGCATCTGACACACATCCGGGGAACAGGTAAATGCGAGCGATGATATGCACGACCCACGGCACGCCCGAGGTGCTGGAGGCAGGAGAACTTCCCGAGCCTATTCCCGGCGCCGGCGACGTGGTGATCGAGATGCGGGCCTGCGGCATCAACTTCCCCGACGTGCTGATGGTCGCGGGGAAGTACCAGTCGCAGCCCCCGCTGCCATTCGCGCCTGGCGCTGAAGTCGGTGGCGTGGTGGTTCGCACAGGTCCGGATGTGACCGGGTTGACGCAGGGCCAGCGGGTACTTGCGTTCTGCGGGCATGGCGGACTGGCTGAGCAGGTGGTGGTGCCGGCGTCTCAGGTACTGCCGATTCCCGAAGCCATGCCGTTCGAGGAAGCCGCGGCCTTCATCCTGACCTATGGTACTTCCTGGCACGCACTCAAGCAGCGCGCCCGGCTTCAGGCAGGTGAAACGTTGCTCGTTCTCGGTGCCGCGGGCGGCGTGGGTCTGGCCGCCGTGGAACTGGGACGCGCGGTGGGCGCGCGCGTCATCGCCGTTGCCAGCAGCCAGGAAAAACGCGCCCTTGCCCTGGCCCATGGTGCGCACGAGGCGATCGGCTACGAGGACCTTCGCGGACAGCTCGATGCGCTGACGCGGAAGCGAGGCGTGGACGTCGTTTATGACCCGGTAGGGGGA
The DNA here is from genome assembly GCA_041745895.1 of Gammaproteobacteria bacterium. Lineage (GTDB taxonomy): Bacteria > Pseudomonadota > Gammaproteobacteria > Steroidobacterales > PWYM01 > PWYM01. The sequence goes on along the minus strand of JBGTIC010000046.1, from coordinate 12,715 downwards.
GATCTGTTCGAGCAGGCATTACGCGCGACGGCCTGGGGCGGCCGGGTGCTGGTGATCGGCTTTGCCTCCGGAGAGATTCCGCGCGTACCGATGAACCTGCCGCTGCTCAAGGGCATCAGCATCGTGGGTGTCTTCTGGGGCAACTTCACTGTCCGGGAGCCCGCCACGGCACAGGCCAATCACCGTGAGCTGCTGGAGATGTACAGCGCCGGCACCCTGAAGGTTCACATCGGTGCCCGCTTCGACTTTGCCGACGCAGCCAGTGCCCTGGCGCTGCTGGCGGCGCGGGGCGCCATGGGCAAGGTGGTGGTGACGCGGTGAGCACGCTGCTGCTGATCCGCCATGGCCAGGCTTCGTTTTTTGGCGACGACTACGACAGGCTGTCCCCGCAGGGTCAGGCGCAGTCGCAACGGCTCGGCGAATACCTGGCCCGCGTCGCGCCTCGAGTGGACCGGGTGTACGTCGGACCTCTGCGCCGTCACCAGCAGACTGCGGATGCTGCGGCCGAGCGCTATCGTGCCACCGCAGGCGCGTGGCCGGCGCACGAGCTGCTCGGCGAGCTTGCAGAACACGAGGCGCCTGCGGTGATGAAAAGCGTGCTGGCGCTCGAGGAGGCTTCAGGCAATGGCGGGCTGAACATCGTGGCGGCCACGGATGCCGCGCAGCGTCGCGCCCAGGTACGTGACTATTTCAAGCGCTGGGAAGTGGTGACGCGACGCTGGATTTCGGGCGAGTTTCAGGCGCTGGGCCATGAACCATGGTCGGCAGCGCGCGCACGTGCCGCCCAGGCGCTGGCGCTGATGACACAGTCGGCTGCCGGCGGTGAGACTCGCCTGGCCTTCTCCTCGGGTGGTCTGATCTGCATGATTCTCGGTGAACTGCTCGATCTTGCCGACGAGCGCATCTTCGATCTGAGCCTGACTTTCGGCAACGCCGCGATCGCGGAGGTTCGCTTCTCGAAAACGCGACGATCGCTTGTGGCCTTCAATCTGCGGCCGCATCTGCAACTCGATTCAATGGAAACCATGGTATGAACCCGCGGAAGACAAAGCGGTTGACATCGCCTGTTGTATACAACACTATCGCCCAATGATCAGCGCGTTTCACAATGCCGGACCCGATACGGTCGTGCCGCACGGTCGGTTCCTGCACGTACTTCTTCTCCTTCTTGGATCCAAGAGGTGCGGGCTGTCCGGCTGAGCAAAACCCTGGACGTGAACACAGACCCCGCACCGGCTTCCGATGCGGGGTTTTTTTATGGTGCATGGGCACCTGATCTTGAGGTGAGTCATGATTGATGCAGACCTGCCCGCCGAGCTTGCCGCCACGGATTGGGGCTCGGAACCACGGCACGGCGAACCCGAACCGACATTCGCCGACGTCGAGGCGGCCGCTGACGTCATCGCGGCGTGGCTCACCCCGACGCCGCTCATTCGTCATCCGCTGCTCAACGAACGCGCCGGATGTGACCTGTGGGTCAAGCTGGAGAACGCCCAGCCGGTCGGCTCCTTCAAGATTCGCGGCACGCTCAATTTTCTTGCCGGACTTTCTCCTGACATTCGCGAACGCGGACTGGTCACGGCGACCCGCGGCAACTTCGGTCAGTCCCTGGCGCGCGCCGCGGCCCTGTACGGCACGAAGTGCACCATCTTCGTACCCGTGGGCAACAATCCCGGAAAGAATGCCGCGATGCGCGCCACCGGCGTGCAACTCATCGAGCAGGGCCATGACTTCGATGCCGCCTGGGATGCGGCGGCCCGCCACGCGCGCGCGCATAATCAACTGTGCGTGCATCCGGCACGACACCAGGCCATCGTCGCCGGTCAGGGCACGGTAGTCCTGGAAATGGTCCGCCAGGTGTCCCGGCCGTTTTCCGCGATCATCGTCCCGGTGGGTGGCGGCAGCCTGGCTGCAGCTACCGCCATCGTGGTCCGCAAACTCAGCCCTGCGACGCGGATCATTGCTGTCCAGGCAGAGAATGCGCCAGCTTTCCACCACGCCTGGCACAGCGGCGAGAACCGTGCTTTCGCTGCAGCGCCGACGATCGCCGACGGGCTGGCAACCCGGGTACCGGTGAGCTATACGCTGTCGGTGCTGCGCGCGCTTGTCGACGACTTCATCACGGTGACCGAAGCCGAGATCGAATCGGCCATCCGGCTGTATCTGGAAACGGTGCATCAGCTGGCCGAGGGTGGCGGTGCGGCCGCGCTTGCCGCGGCCTGCAAGCTTGCTGAGGAGTTGCGCGGCCAGCGCGTCGGCGTGGTCCTCACGGGCGGCAACATCGATACCGCGACGCTCCGACAGGTACTCGCCCACGAGCCGTCGCGGCACCATCCGCTGGCCATGCCGATGTTCCCGGTGGACTCTCTGGACTACGGCACACGCTAGGCGAACCGATCACCAGGTTTCTATATCCGGGCGACACACACAGATGAACAGCGCATGCCCAGCAGGAGGCACGACGATGAACCAGCAGACAGACGCGAACAGGGTACGGATCTTCGATACCACACTGCGAGACGGTGAGCAGGCACCGGGCTGCAGCATGACCCTGCGCGAGAAGCTCCGCGTCGCCCAAGCGCTGGCAAAACTCGGTGTCGATGTCATCGAGGCCGGCTTCCCGGCAGCCTCGCCGGGGGATTTCGATGCCGTGCAGGCAATCGCACAATCCATCAAGGGTCCGGTCATCTGCGGACTGGCGCGCTGCAATCCGGCAGACATCGAGCGCGCCTGGCAGGCGGTCAGGCCTGCTCAGCACAGCCGCATCCACGTGTTCGTCGCCACCAGTGCCATTCACCGCGAACACAAGCTGCAGATGGCCAAGGACGAGATTCTGAAAAGCGCTGTCGAAGGCGTGAAGCTCGCGCGCAGCCTGTGCGCTGATGTGGAGTTCTCCCCGGAAGACGCCTCGCGGACCGAGCTCGAATATCTCGCCGAAGTGGTCGCTGCCGTCATCGAGGCCGGTGCACGGACCATCAATATTCCCGATACCGTCGGCTACACGGTCCCCGGCGAGTTTCACGAGCTGTTCCGCTATCTCAAGGCGAATGTACCCGGCATCGACGATGTCGTGTTATCCGTTCACTGCCACGATGATCTGGGGATGGCGGTCGCCAACAGCCTTGCTGCGGTCCAGGCCGGTGCCCGCCAGATAGAATGCACGATCAACGGGATCGGCGAGCGGGCCGGCAACTGCTCGCTCGAAGAGATCGTCATGGCCCTGAAAACCCGGGAAGCCTATTTCGGGTTGCACACCGGGGTTGATTCACGGCGCCTGTACCCGACCAGTCGACTGGTCGCATCGATCACCGGCATGCACGTGCCGCGCAACAAGGCTGTCGTAGGTGAAAACGCTTTCGCCCACGAGGCGGGCATTCACCAGCATGGCATGCTGCGCCACCATGCGACCTACGAGATCATGCGTCCGGAGGATGTCGGCATCAGCCGATCGAACCTGGTACTGGGGAAACACAGCGGCCGTCATGCGTTCCGCGAGCGCGTCGAGCAGCTGGGTTTCAAACTGGAAGCCGGTGAGCTGAATCGGTGCTTTGCTGAGTTCAAGAAGCTCGCCGACCGCAAGAAGGAAATGTTCGACGCCGATATCGAGGCGATCCTGATGAATGCCGAGGTCGGCCAGGCCGGATACTGGGAGCTTCAGGAGCTGCATATCACGGCCGGTACGGGCACGATCGCGGCGGCCGCCGTGAAGATGCGCTCGGAGGATGGCACACAGGTCCAGGAGGCGGCCGTAGGAGACGGGCCGGTCGCAGCCGCTTTCCGCGCACTCGAACGCGCCACGGGCATAGAACTGGTGCTCAAGAACTTTGATCTGCGCAGCGTCAGCGTCGGCGACGACGCGCAGGGTGAGGTCACCGTGACGGTCGAATATAATGGACAGCCGTTCCGCGGTCAGGGCCTGTCTACCGACATCGTGGAAGCCGGGGCGCGGGCCTACCTGGAAGTCATCAACCGGGTGCATCGCCGAGCACACAACACCGCCGCCCCGGCACCCGCCGAGGCGGCGCATGGCTGACTGTAAAGAACTCAAGGGAAATTCCTGATGCCCATCCAATCGAGTCGCTACATCTGGTTCAACGGCAAGCTTGTGCCCTGGGAGGATGCCCAGGTCCACGTGCTCTCGCACGCCCTGCACTACGGCTCGTCGGTGTTCGAGGGCATCCGCGTCTATCGCACGCCCACCGGCAGCCAGGTTTTCCGGCTGGCCGACCATATCCGGCGACTGTTCGAGTCGGCAAAAATCTATCGCATCGTGATTCCCCACACCGTGGAGGACATCGTGAGTGCCTGCAAGCAGGTGGTGGTTGAAAACGCTCTGGAGAATGGTGCGTATATCCGCCCGGTGTCGTTCCGCGGCTACGGGGAAATTGGCCTGGCGGCAAAGCCGGATCACCGGGTCGATACGGCGGTGGCCGCCTGGGAATGGGGTGCCTATCTGGGTGCCGACGGCATGGAGAAGGGCGTCGACGTATGCGTGTCGTCATGGCAGCGTGTTGCACCCAACACGGTGCCGGCGCTGGCGAAGGCTGGCGGCAACTACCTTTCCAGCCAGCTCATCAGCATGGAAGCCAGGCGTCTGGGATTTGCCGAGGGCATCGCCCTGACAACGCGGGGCACCGTCAGTGAAGGCGCCGGCGAGAACGTTTTCCTCGTCAAGAACGGGCGGCTCTACACCCCCACGGCGACCGACTCCATCCTCACCGGAATCACGCGCGATTCGGTGATCACTCTGGCTCGTGAAGCAGGCCTCGAGGTCGTCGAAAAGGAAATACCGCGCGAGATGCTCTATCTGGTCGATGAGATGTTCCTGACCGGCACTGCTGCGGAGATCACACCGGTGCGTTCGGTCGATCGCATCGAGGTTGGCAATGGGCGCCGCGGACCGGTCACCGAAATGCTGCAGTCGCGGTTCTTCGGCCTGTTCGACGGCTCGACCAGCGATCGCTGGCAGTGGCTGGAACCGGTGGGCGCCTAGTTGCGACACGCCGAACCTCTCGCCCGACGTACTCACGACACAACAGCTGGGAATGACATGAGCGCTAAATCGCTTTTCGAAAAAGTCTGGCACGATCACATCGTCGTGCCCGAGACCGACGACCACCCGGCGGTGCTGTATATCGATCTGCACCTGACCCACGAAGTAACAAGTCCGCAGTCCTTCTCGTTGCTGCGTGAACGCGGCCTCAAGCTGCGCCGCACCGACCTTACTCTCGCGACCATGGATCACTCGACGCCGACCGTGCCCGTACGCAGCTTCCGCGACCTGCAGATCGTTGCCGAGCCGCAGGCGGCCAGACAGATCGTCGCACTCGAAGACAACTGCCGCGAATTCGGCGTCACGCTGCATGGGTTTGACAGCGAGCACCGCGGCATCGTGCACATCATCGGCCCCGAGCTGGGCATCACCCAGCCGGGCAAGACCATTGTCTGCGGTGACAGCCACACGTCTACGCACGGTGCGTTCGGCGCCCTGGCCTTCGGCATCGGTTCAACCGAGGTCGGGCACGTGATGGCCACCCAGTGCCTGCTGCAGCGCAAGCCCAAAACCTTTGCCGTGAACTTCGAGGGCACGCTGCCGCGCGGCGTCACGGCCAAGGACATGATCCTGGCATTGATCGGGCATATCGGTGTCGATGGCGGCGTGGGTCATGTACTGGAGTACCGTGGCAGTGCCATCCACGGCCTGGACATGGAGCAGCGCATGACCATCTGCAACATGTCCATCGAAGCCGGCGCGCGCGCGGGCATGATCGCTCCCGATGACACCACGTTCGAGTACCTCAACGGTCGCTTGATGGCGCCACAGGGTGCAGCGTGGGAACAGGCCGTGGCGAGGTGGCGTACCCTGCCCTCCGACCCGGGTGCGCGCTTCGACCGGGAAGTCACGCTCGGTGTATCGACGCTCAAGCCAATGGTGACCTTCGGCACCAATCCGGGCATGGTCGTGGCGATTGATGAGCCCGTGCCTGATCGCAACGACAGCAACTTCCGCAAGGCGCTGGACTACATGGGCGTGACCGCTGGAAAGCCACTTGCCGGGCACCCGGTAGACATCGTGTTCCTGGGCAGCTGTACGAATTCGCGCATCTCGGACCTGCAACAGGCCGCTGATGTACTGCGGGGCAAGCACATTGCCGGCAATGTGCGCATGCTCGTGGTGCCCGGCTCGCAGAAGATCAAGCTCGAGGCAGAGCGCCTGGGCCTTGATCGCATATTTGTCGAGGCAGGCGCCGAATGGCGCGAATCGGGTTGCTCGATGTGCCTGGGCATGAACGGTGATACGGTCCCCTCCGGACAGTTGTCCGTGAGCACCAGCAATCGCAACTTCGAGGGCCGTCAGGGCAAGGGGGCACGCACCGTGCTGGCCAGCCCGGCAACGGCGGCCGCCAGCGCGCTGGCCGGTGCGGTGGCAGACCCTCGCCCCTACCTCGCGAATTAGAAAAAACAACGGAGCTGTAGTCCATGGAACCCATTGCCGTGATCCGTTCACGCACCGTCGTCATGCCTTTCGACGACATCGACACCGACCAGATCGTGCCGGCGCGCTTTCTGACCACGACGACCCGCGATGGCCTGGGCGAGGCGGCCTTCGCTGACTGGCGCTACGACGCGCAAGGCGCACCGAAGGCAGATTTCGTGCTCAATGACCAGTCCGCCCGCGGCTGTCAGGTGCTGGTCGCCGGCAAGAATTTCGGCTGCGGCTCCTCGCGTGAACATGCGCCTTGGGCGCTGCTCGACTACGGCTTCCGCGCGGTGATCAGTACCGAGATTGCGGATATCTTCCGCAGCAATTCGTTGAAAAACGGCCTGCTGCCCGTGGTCGTGGACGCCGACACGCATCGCTGGCTTGTGGACAACCCCGGTGCCCAGGTGGAGGTGGATCTCGACAAACTCGAGGTGCGTCTGGACGACGGGCGCGCCATTGCCTTCGTCATCGATCGATTCTCGCGCTACTGCCTCATGAACGGCATCGATCAGCTGGGTTTTCTGCTGAAGCAGGACGAACAGATCAGCACCTTCGAGAAGACCCGCCCATGGCAGCCCTGATCGCGGTCCTTCCGGGCGACGGGATCGGCCCGGAGGTCACAGCCGAGGCTGTGCGGGTGCTGCAGGCCGTGGCGCCTCACCACGACCTGGCGCTGGAGTTTACGGAAGGCCTCATTGGCGGTGCTGCACTCGACGCCGGTGAGCCTCCCCTGCCGCCGGCTACGGCTGCGGCGTGCGCCGACGCAGCCGCAGTCCTGCTCGGCGCTGTCGGTGGGCCCAAATGGTCGGATCCCGAAGCTGTGCTTCGCCCCGAACAGGGGCTGCTGGACCTTCGCGCCACGCTGGGCGTGTTCGCGAACCTGCGGCCGGTCAAGCCGCACCCGGCCCTGCTGTCCGCCTCACCGATCCGGGCTGACCTGCTCGCCGACGTCGACATCATGGTCGTGCGTGAACTCACTGGTGGCATCTATTTCGGCAGGAAGACCCGCAGCGAGACAGAGGCCACGGACGAGTGTCGCTATACGGTCACGGAGATAGAGCGGATCGTACATGTCGCAGCCAACCTCGCCCGCGGGCGCAGCAGGCGCATCGTCTCGGTGGACAAAGCCAACGTGCTCGAAACCTCGCGGCTGTGGCGGCAGGTGACGACGCGACTCATTGCCCGGGACTATCCGGAGATCGCGCTCGAACACATGCTCGTGGATGCAGCCGCGATGCATCTGCTGAGTCGACCAGCCTCGTTCGACGTGCTGCTGACCGAAAACATGTTCGGCGACATTCTCACCGATGAGGCCTCGATGCTCGCAGGCTCGCTTGGCCTGTTGCCCTCAGCCTCGCTTGGCATTGCCGGTCGTGGGCTCTATGAGCCCATTCACGGCTCCGCGCCGGACATAGCCGGCCGGGGCATCGCCAATCCGTGCGCGACGATCTTGAGTGCCGCACTTCTGCTGCGCCATTCGCTGGATTGTGAGGCAGCCGCAGTGCAGATCGAGCAGGCCGTGTATCGCACGCTCGAGGAAGGCCTGCGCACAGCCGACATTGCCCGCGGAGGGCCGTCTGCAAGCACACGCGAATTCGGCGATGCGGTCCTGGCACGCCTCTAGTTACGGCCAGCCTGCGACGGGGCCCGGCGACTGCTGCTGCAACTTCAGGCCGCAAGAGCGGCCTCGAGGGTCCGACGCTCGGCCCCGCTTGTCGGCGTTCTACGAGGCTTAACCTGCCTGCGCCCCGGCAGCCTGCCGATGTGGAAGTTGCGCCTGCATGAACGATACCAGCATCGCGTTAAGTGACTCGGTCTCGATCAGGAAGCCATCGTGCCCGGCCGGCGTATGCAGCACTTCATAGCGTGCATGGGGCAGGTGCTCGGCCAGCTCTTGCTGCTCGCAAGGGGGATAGAGCACATCGGAATCCACGGACACGATCAGCGCCGGAAGATCCATTCCAGCCAGCACTGCAGAATACTCGCCTCGATCACGCGCGAGGTCATGGCTGTCCATGGCCTGGGTCAGACGAACGTAGGTATTGGCATCGAACCGCCGTACCAGTTTGGTGCCCTGGTAGTCGAGATACGATTCGACACTGAAGCGCGAATCGCCGGGTTGCAGCTTGCGCGCGAATCGCTGCTGAAAATTATCGCGGCTGCGATAGCTGCACATTGCAAACATCCGCGCCACGGCGAGTCCCGTCGCCGGCGGCTGTGCCAGCGCATAGCGCCCCTGCTGCCAGTGGGGATCGGCATAGATCGCCTGGCGTTGCGCCTCGCTGATGCCGATGCACCAGGCCGAATGGCGTCCTGATACACCGATCGGCGCGATTGCGCGCACGCGCTGCGGAAAACTCGCAGCCCATTCGAGCACCTGCATGCCTCCCAGTGACGGACCCAGCACCAGCGAAAGCTCCCCCACACCGAGATGATCGAGCAGTCGCGCCTGGAGCTGCACCATGTCGCGCACCGTGACGCGCGGGAACCGGCTGCCCCAGGGTTCGCCATCCTCGGGATGGGGCTGGATGGGTCCGCTGCTGCCGTAGCACCCGGCCAGCACGTTGCTGCAGATGATGAAATGCCTCGCCGGATCCAGCGCCCTGCCCTCACCAATGAGCCCCGGCCACCACTCATCGGCGTCCGCCGAACCGGTCAGCGCATGGCAGATCAGTACGGCGTTAGCGCCGTCGGCTGCCAACCTGCCCCAGGTACGATAGGCCACCTGCACCTCCGGCAGCCCCTCCCCGCTTTCCAGCATGAAGGCTTCAGTCATCCGCAGCACGCGGGTGCGCGGTGATACGGCGCCCGCGGTGATCAGTGCAGTATCCGGCGCAGGCTGCTGGCCGGCATGAACCTGCAGGGTCTCAAAGCGGTGTTTCGGCTGCTCGCTCATGATGTCAAAGCGTCCTTCTGAAACAGTATCAGCACGATGGCCGGCGCGGCGGCTACTCATCAACCGGCCGCGGCAGCCGATGCGCGGCCGGAATCCATGGTAGACGCACGATCCAGCGCCGCGCATAGATCAGCCACGAGATCCTCCGCAACTTCGACGCCCAGCGACAGACGAATCAGCGAATCGAAGATGCCCGCCCGACGCCGCGCGTCGGGTTCCATCGGGGCATGGGTCATCGTCGCCGGATGGCACACGAGACTTTCCACGCCGCCGAGCGACTCGGCCAAGGAGAAATGCTGGAGGCCCTCGAGCACGCAACGCAGCTGCGCCTCGCCGCCGGCCATCTCGAAACTGACCATGCCACCGAAGCCCGACTGCTGCCGCCGGGCGATGTCGTGGCCCGGATGGTCCGCCAGACCCGGAAAATACACCCGGGTAACGGCGGGATGTTTCACCAGTGCGTCTGCCACGCGCGAGGCATTCTCCTGGTGCTGGCGCATGCGCGGGAACAGCGTACGGATGCCGCGCAGCGTCATGTAGCTGTCGAACGGCGCACCCGTCACCCCGATAATGTTGGCCCAGTCGGCAATCTGCGCATGCACGGCCTCATCGGCCGAAATGACGGCACCGCCGACCACGTCACTGTGGCCGTTGAGATACTTCGTGGTCGAGTGCACGACGATATCGGCCCCCAGACGCAGCGGCTGCTGCAACGCGGGTGACAGAAAGGTATTGTCCGCAGCGACAAGTGCGCCGATGGCGTGGGCCTGCTCCGCCATGGCCGCAAGATCGACGATGCGCAGCAACGGATTGCTCGGTGTCTCGACCCAGACCAGCCGCGGTTTCTCGGCCAACGCCGCCGTAACGGCTGCCGGATCCGTCTGGTCGATGAATCGGACGCGAAAGGCACCGCGCGCAGCAAGGTTCGCAAACAAGCGGTAGGAGCCGCCATAGCAATCATGCGGTGCCACCAGAAGGTCATCGGCGTTCAGCAGCAGACATACCAGGTGAATTGCTGCCATCCCCGAACTGGTGACCACACACCCATGGCCCTGCTCGAGTTCGCACAACGCACCGGCGAGCGCATCGCGGGTGGGATTGCCGCTGCGCGTGTAATCGTAGTGACGCTTGTCGGCAAAACCGGCGAAGGTGTAGTTGCTGGACAGGAACAGTGGCGGTACCACCGCCCCGTGCTGCTGATCAGACTCCAGCGCGGCACGCACGGCGCGCGTCTGGGGATTGACTGGCTTGGACATGATGACGCTGGCTCCTCAATGACTCTCTCGCCTGACCACATCACGGGCCATGGCAGGTACAGCACATCGAGAACACGCTGCGGGTTCGTCGCGAGGGGCGGGTCTGCCGCGGCAACGGCATCACTGCCGGGCGCTGCACAGACTCATCTCTCGCAGGCTCTGCCCAGAGGCGGCCGCGCAGGAGTTGGCACCTTGTCGGGGACTTGCGCGCCCGATGGTTGCCCCGGCGTCTAAGGGCCTGTCCCTCAGCCGGTCTCGATGAGCATTGACGAGTTTATGGCCGCGGCTTGCGAGGCGTCAAGCGAGTCTGCGCTGCCTGCGCCGCCTTGCAGAGGCCCTTGTGCAATGCCGCAAATTGTATTAATGTGCTAACACGTTAATACATTGGTATGTCATGAAAGACCGCCGCAGCCCCTCTCCGGAACGCGACGCGCTGGCAGAACAGGCGCTCTACCATGCGGTGCTGTGCCTGCGCGACTCTGACGAGTGCCGACGATTCTTCCGCGACCTGCTCACGCCGGCCGAACTTCAGGCGATGGCCGATCGCTGGTCGGTGGTGCCGTTGCTGAATCAGGGTCTGGCCTATCGGCGTATCAACGAGCTGACCGGCGTGAGTGTCACCACCGTCGGACGCATCGCCAGGTTTCTGTCGTCGGGTAACGGCGGCTACGAACTTGCCCTTACTCGCACGCACGATGCGAAACCACAACGGACACCGACATGACGCCAGAACCCGCCAACCGCATCAAGATTGCCGTGCAGAAGTCAGGCAGACTCACCGATCATTCGCTGGATCTGCTCTCGCGCTGCGGCCTGAAATACAGCAAGGGCCGCGACCAGTTGATCTGCTTTGGTGAGAACCTGCCCATCGACGTGCTGCTGGTGCGCGATGACGATATTCCGGCGCTGGTGCGCGAGGATGTCTGTGACTTGGGAATCGTCGGGGCGAACGTGCTGGAGGAACGGCGACTGCAGTTTCTTTCCGAGGGCGACGAGGCACCCTTCGTGCTGGTGCGCGAACTTGACTTCGGTCACTGCCGGCTGTCTTTCGCGGTGCCCGAGGACATGCAGTTCGCCGGCGCCGCTGATCTGGAAGGCCTGCGTATCGCCACGAGCTACCCGCATATCGTGCGTGACTACCTGCGCCAGCAGGGGCTGACCGCCTCGGTGGTCGAGTTCTCCGGGGCGGTGGAGATTGCGCCGCGACTGGGCCGCGCCGATGTCATCTGCGATCTGGTGTCCAGCGGCAATACGCTGCGCGCCAATCACCTGCGCGAGGCTGGCACGATTCTTTCGAGCGTCTCATCGCTGATCCAGACGCCCAAAGCCGTACCCGCTGAGAAAGCCGAGTGGATGGAGCGCATCAAGAAGCGCATCGATGGCGTCATTCAGGTCAGCGAGAGTAAATACATCATGCTGCACGCGCCCCGCTCCGCGCTGGCCGAGATCACCCGCCTGCTCCCGGGCGCCGAGGCGCCCACGGTGATGCCCCTTGAAGGTCGCGACGACAAGGTGGCCATCCATGCCGTGTGCCGCGAGAATGTCTTCTGGGAAACGCTCGAAGAGCTGAAACTTGCCGGTGCAAGCTCCATGCTGGTGCTGCCTGTCGAAAAGATGCTGTATTGAGAATCTCATGCGAATCTGCAACTGGAAAGTACTGAACAAAACCCAGCGCGATGAGCTGCTCGAACGTCCGGCGAATCGTATCGGAGGGGAGCTGCGTCGCCAGGTCGGCGAGATCATCGCGCAGGTACGCGCCAACGGCGACCGCGCGCTGCTGGAGTACACCGCGCGTTTCGATGGCGTCACGCTCGAAACGCTTGCGGTCACGGCCGAAGAACTTGATCGCGCCGAATCGCGGCTGTCGACGCCACAGCTTGCAGCCATCGACCGGGCAATCTCCAACGTGCGCAGCTTCCATGCCGCACAGCGCCCGGCGGAGATCGACATGGAGACCTCACCGGGCGTACGTTGCCAGCGGGTCAACCGGCCATTGGACGCGGTGGGCCTGTACGTCCCGGCCGGTAGCGCACCGCTGCCCTCCACCGCGATCATGCTGGCGGTGCCGGCGGCTCTGGC
>JBGTIC010000045.1:0-19005 GCA_041745895.1 Gammaproteobacteria bacterium | reverse complement strand
GCACCGCCACCGGCGCAAGCGAGAAGGCTTCGTCGTACACGCCCTCGGTGGGTCGCCCCAGGTGCGACAGCAGCATGACGCGGGCACCTTGTCCCACGGCTTGCCGGATGGTCGGCAGTGCCGCGCTCAAGCGGGCATCGCTGGCGACCCGGCCGTCGCGCACCGGCACGTTGAGATCCTCGCGAATCATCACGCGCTTGTCGGCCAGCGCCAGCTCCGACATCTTCAGCATGGCCATATCGCGTTGTCGCGTTACAGCTTTGCCATGACCCGGGCGGTGTCGAGCATGCGGTTGGAAAAGCCCCACTCGTTGTCATACCAGGCGCAGACCTTCACCAGACGCTTGCCGAGCACCTTGGTCAGGCTGGCGTCATAGGTCGAGGACGCCGGATCATGATTGAAATCGATCGATACCAGCGGCGCGTCGGTATATGCCAACACGCCCTTGAGCTCGCCTTCGCTTGCCGCCTTGAGCAGGCCGTGGATCTCCTCGACGCTGGTGTCGCGTCCGGCCGTGAAGGTCAGATCGACCATCGAGACGTTGATCGTCGGCACACGCACGGCAAAGCCGTCGAGCTTGCCTGCAAGCTCTGGCAGCACCAGACCCACGGCCGAGGCCGCACCGGTCTTGGTCGGGATCATCGACATGGTGGCCGAGCGCGCGCGTCGCAGATCCGAGTGATACACATCGGTGAGCACCTGGTCGTTGGTATAGGCGTGAATGGTGGTCATGATGCCCTCCACGAGGCCCATCGCCTCGTGCAACGGCTTGACCAGCGGCGCCAGGCAGTTGGTGGTGCACGAGGCATTCGACACCACCGTGTCCTTGCCCGTCAGGACCCCATGGTTGACGCCATAGACGATCGTCGGCAGGTCCTTGCCGGCGGGCGCGGAAATCAGCACTTTTTTTGCACCGCCCTTGAGGTGCGCCGAGGCCTTGTCACGGCTGGCGAAAAAGCCGGTGCACTCCAGCACGATGTCCACGCCGAGCTCACCCCATGGCAGCTTGGCGGGATCGCGCTCGGCGAGCACGCGAATGCGATCACCGTTGACGATCATGTGATCGCCATCGACGCTGACATCCGCGGGAAACTTGCCATGCGCGGTGTCGTAGCGGGTCAGGTGCGCGTTGGTATTCGCATCACCCAGATCGTTGATGGCGACGATGCTGATATCACCTGAATCGCCACTTTCGTAGAGCGCACGCAGGATATTGCGGCCGATACGGCCATACCCGTTGATCGCGACTTTTACTGCCATGTTGCTTCTCCCACTTGAATTCCAGCGTGTCAGGTCACCAGATCGCCTGCCCGCGCCACGACATTATCCACTGTCAGTCCGAAATGCTCGAACAGGACCTTGGCCGGTGCGGACTCTCCGTAACGATCCACCCCGATGACATCGCCCGCATCTCCGACATAGCGACGCCAGTATTCGGTCACGCCCGCCTCGAGCACCAGGCGGGGCACTCCTTTGGGCAGCACCTGCTCGCGGTAGGCCGCCTTGCTGCGATCGAAGAGCTGATTGCACGGCATCGATACCACGCGTACCGGCACACCCTGCTGGCCGAGGCGCTCGGCGGCCGCCACGGCCAGTCCCACCTCCGACCCGGTGGCGATGATCACCAGTCGCGCGGGCGCATCGCTGTCGCGCAGTACATAGCCACCCCGGCGGATATCGGCGATCTGCGCGGCGCTGCGCGGCTGGTGCGGCACACCCTGACGGGTGAAGATCAGCGCGCTGGGGCCGTCGATGCGTTCGATCGCATCGATCCACGCGGCCATCGACTCCACGGCATCACAGGGCCGCCAAACGGTGAGATTGGGCATCAGCCGCAGGCTCGCCAGGTGTTCGACCGGCTGGTGCGTCGGGCCGTCTTCGCCCAGACCGATGGAGTCGTGCGTGAATACCATCACCTGCCGGATACGCATCAATGCGGCCATACGCAAGGCGTTGCGCGAGTAATCGGAGAACGTCAGGAAAGTTGCGCTGTAGGGGATGAGCCCGCCGTGCAGCGCGATGCCATTGCATATGGCGGTCATGCCGAACTCGCGTACGCCGAAGTACACGTAGTTGCCGGCGAATTCGCCGGGCAGGATCGGCCGCGAGCCCTTGTGAATCGTCAAATTCGAGCCGGCCAGGTCCGCCGAGCCGCCGATCAGTTCCGCAAGTGCCGGAGCCAGGGTGTCGAGCGCCTGCTGCGACGCCTTGCGGGTGGCGATACTCTCGGCCTTCTGATTGGCCTGGGCCAGCGCACTCGTGGCGATCATCGCCCAGTCGGCCGGCAGCTCACCGGCCATGCGCCGGTTGAACTCCGCGGCAAGCTCCGGATGGGCGGCACTGTAGCCTGCAAAGCGTTCACGCCAGACCTCCTCGCGCGCCGCACCCGCCTTGCGGGCATCCCAGCCGGCATAGCACTTCTCGGGTACCACGAATGGCGCATGCGGCCATTGCAGCGTATCGCGGGCGGCGGCAATCTCCTCATCGCCCAGCGGCGCCCCGTGCGTGGACTCGGTGCCCTGCTTGTTGGGTGCGCCGAAGCCGATCACCGTCCGACAGCAGATCAGCGTGGGGCGGGCGTCATCGGCACGCGCCTGCGCCAGCGCCGCGTGAACGGCCGCCGGGTCATGTCCGTCGACATCGCGGATCACCTGCCAGCCATAGGCCTCGAAGCGCGCCGGTGTGTCATCGGTGAACCAGCCGGCGACCTCGCCGTCGATCGAGATGCCGTTATCGTCGTACAGGCAGATCAGCCGTCCGAGCTTCAGCGTGCCGGCCAGCGAGCAGGCCTCGTGCGAGATCCCCTCCATCAGGCAGCCATCGCCCACCAGCACATAGGTGTGGTGGTCGACGATGTCGAAACCGGGTCGATTGAATGTGGCTGCCAGCACCCGCTCGGCCAGCGCCATACCCACCGCGTTGCTGATGCCCTGCCCCAGTGGACCGGTGGTGGTCTCGATGCCGATCGCCGGATCGACCTCGGGATGGCCGGCAGTCCGTGCGCCGAACTGACGGAAATTCTTCAGCTCGTCCATCGACAGTGGATACCCGCTAAGGTGCAGCAACGAGTAGAGCAGCATGGAGCCGTGACCGTTGGAGACCACGAAGCGGTCCCGATCCACCCAGCGCGGATTGGCCGGGTTGTGCTTGAGGAAATCGTTCCAAAGGACTTCGGCCAGATCGGCCATGCCCATTGGCATCCCGGGGTGCCCCGAATTGGCCCGCTGCACGGCATCGGCGCTCAAGAAACGAATGGCGTTGGCGAGCGTGCGGCGCTCAGACCGCGAGGCTTCGCGGTCCTGGGTGTCGTTCTGGGCCATGGGTCCACCAGCGGTGTGCGTGCGCGAAGCCGCGGGGCCAGATTTGCGACCCGCGTCGGGGCAAGGATTCTCGCAGATGCCGCCGGGCGGTCGCAACTTGGCTGCGCGCCGGCTGCCGTCGAATCGGCAGTGGCCAAAACCGCCGGAACTGGTATGATACGCACATATCAACTTTTCTTTATATTCACTCTTCCCGTTTTTTTCCGATGCCTCGGGGATGCCGATGAGCCGCAAATACCTGTTTACTTCTGAATCAGTCTCCGAGGGTCATCCCGACAAGATGGCCGATCAGATCTCCGATGCCGTGCTCGATGCGATCCTGCGGGCCGATCCCCAGGCCCGCGTCGCCTGCGAGACCCTGATCAAGACCGGCATGGTGGTGATCGCGGGCGAGATCAGCACCTCTGCCTGGGTCGACCTCGAAGAGCTGGTCAGAAAGGTGATCCTCGAGATCGGCTACGACAGTTCCGAGAAGGGCTTTGACGGGGCTTCGTGTGCCGTGCTCAACGCCATCGGCAAGCAGTCGCGCGACATCAATCAGGGGGTGGATCGTGGTGATGCGCGCGAGCAGGGTGCTGGCGACCAGGGCCTGATGTTCGGCTATGCCTCGCGCGAGACCGATGTGCTGATGCCCGCACCCATCACCTATGCCCACCGGCTGGTCAAGCGCCAGGCCGAGGTGCGCAAGTCCGGCGAACTTCCCTGGCTGCGCCCGGATGCCAAGAGCCAGGTCACCTTCCGTTACATCGACGGCGTGCCCGCCGCTGTGGATGCCGTCGTGCTCTCCACCCAGCACGCGCCGAATGTCTCGCAGGCCGACCTGCACGAGGCCGTCATGGAGGCCATCATCAAGCCGGTGCTGCCGGCCGAATGGCTCAGCAAAGACACCCGCTACCACATCAACCCCACCGGCTCCTTCGTCATCGGCGGCCCGATGGGTGACTGCGGCCTGACCGGACGCAAGATCATTGTGGACACCTATGGCGGTATGGCCCGACACGGCGGCGGCGCCTTCTCCGGCAAGGACCCCTCCAAGGTCGATCGCTCGGCGACCTATGCCGCGCGCTACGTGGCCAAGAACATCGTCGCCGCGGGCCTGGCCGAGCGCTGCGAGATCCAGGTGTCCTACGCCATCGGCGTCGCCGAACCCACCTCGGTGTCGATCGAGACCTTTGGCACGGGCCAGCTGTCCGACGAGCGGATCGAGGCGCTGGTGCGCGCGCACTTCGACCTGACGCCCTACGGCATCCTGCAGATGCTCGATCTGGTCAAACCCATCTACCTGCCCACCGCGGCCTACGGCCATTTCGGTCGCAACGAACCGGGTTTCCACTGGGAACGCACAGACCGGGCTGCGGCACTGGCCGATGCTGCCGGTCTGAAGGTGGCCGCCACCGCCTGAAACCAAAATCGATTTTCAACAGCTGCCGAGGAGCGTTGCAACGGGAAGGATCCCGCCAGGCTCGATGGCTGACGTTCAAGTTCCAACCGCGCTCGCTTAAAACCACAGGAGTCATCCCATGAATGCTGTCGTTGAAAAGCGTGGCCAGCCTGATCATCACGTCGCCGATCTCACCCTCGCCGGCTGGGGCCGTCGCGAGATCGCCATTGCCGAAACCGAAATGCCTGGCCTGATGGCCGTGCGCGAGGAGTTCGGCGCATCCAAACCGCTCGCAGGTGCGCGCATTGCAGGTTCCCTGCACATGACCATCCAGACTGCGGTACTGATCGAGTCCCTGCAGGCTCTTGGTGCCGATGTGCGCTGGGCCTCCTGCAACATCTACTCCACCCAGGACCATGCTGCCGCGGCAATCGCTGAAGCGGGTACGCCCGTGTTCGCCGTCAAGGGTGAAACCCTCGAGGAGTACTGGGACTACACCCACCGCATCTTCGAGTGGCCGGGCGGCAAGACCGCCAACATGATCCTCGATGACGGCGGCGACGCCACGCTGCTGCTGAATCTCGGTGCGCGCGCCGAGAAGGACGCATCGGTACTCGACAAGCCCGAGAGCGATGAGGAGCGCGCGCTGTATGCGGCCATCCGCCGTCGCCTGACCACCCACCCGGGCTGGTACACCCGTGCGCTGGCCGAGATCCGCGGCGTCACCGAAGAGACCACCACCGGCGTGAGCCGTCTGTATCGCATGCAGAAGGACGGCTCGCTGACCTTCCCGGCGATCAACGTCAACGATTCGGTCACCAAGTCGAAATTCGACAACCTCTATGGCTGCCGCGAGTCGCTGGTCGACGGCATCAAGCGCGCCACTGACGTGATGATCGCCGGCAAGATTGCCGTGGTCGCAGGCTACGGCGACGTGGGCAAGGGATGCGCGCAGTCACTGCGTGGCCTGGGCGCGACCGTGTGGATCACGGAGATCGATCCGATCTGCGCGCTGCAGGCAGCGATGGAAGGCTACCGCGTGGTCACCATGGATGATGCCGCCGACAAGGCCGACATCTTCGTCTCCGCGACCGGCAACTACAATGTCATCACTTATGACCACATGAAGCGCATGAAGAATCAGGCCATCGTGTGCAACATCGGCCACTTCGACAATGAAATCGATGTCGCCAGTCTGCGCAACGAGACCTGGGAGAACATCAAGCCGCAGGTGGACCACATCATCTTCGGCGACGGCAAGCGCATCATCCTGCTGGCCGAAGGCAGGCTGGTAAACCTCGGCTGTGCGACCGGCCATCCATCGTTCGTGATGTCGGCTTCGTTCACCAACCAGGTGATGGCGCAGATCGAGCTGTGGAAGCACCCGGAGCGCTACGACAATAAGGTCTACGTGCTGCCCAAGCATCTTGACGAGAAAGTAGCGATGCTCCACCTGCAGAAGATCGGCGCGCAGCTCACAGAGCTTTCGCCCGAGCAGGCCGCCTACATCGGCGTGGATCAAAAGGGGCCGTTCAAGCCCGACCACTACCGCTATTAGGCCGGAAATGACGTCCGGGGGTCCGTGTGACCCCCGGATGCCTTTCACCGATGAGCCGCTTGTCCCGCCTGCTGCATATCACCGACACGCACCTGTTCGCGCGTCCCGACGCTGAACTGCGCGGGGTGGTTACGCGCGATACGCTGGCCGCCGTGATCAGGGCAGCAGGCACTCAGCCCCTGTGGCCACCCACGGCTGTGCTTGCGACCGGCGATCTGAGCGAAGACGAAAGTGCTCTTGCGTATGTGGCGTTCGCTGAAATGCTCGGCGCACTCGGCCTGCCCGTGCACTGCCTGCCAGGCAACCACGACGACCCGGCGCTGATGCGCGGCCCACTGACGCGCGCACCGTTCACGCTATGCGCCACCCCCGAGTTCGACGACTGGACCGTCATCATGCTGTCCAGTCGCATCCCCGGCAGCCCCGGCGGTCGCCTCGGCACCCAGGAGCTTGCGCGGCTTACTACGCTGCTCGAGGCCGCCAGCCAGCGCCATGTGCTGGTGTGCGTGCACCACCAGCCCCGTCCCATGGGCAGCCGCTGGCTCGACCGCCATATGCTCGCCGACGCCCAGGCCTTCGAGGACATCATCGCAGCCCATCCGCAGGTACGCTGTGTATTGTGGGGACATGTGCACCAGGCCTATGAACAGGTCCATGATGGCGTGTTGTGGATGAGTACGCCCTCGACCTGTGATCAGTTCCTTCCCGGCAGCGAGACCTTCGCCACCGACAGCCGTCCGCCGGCGTGGCGGTGGCTGACCCTGCTGCCCGACGGGCGCATCGAGACACAACTGTGCTGGCTGCGCGCATCATGATCGCCGGCCACCGGTCTGGTTCCGGATGGGCGTGGATGCTGCGCATCTGTGCGCTGGCCCTGAGTGCTGGTGCGCCTGCCAGCGCAGGCCACCATGAAGCGGCCCAGCCGGAACCCGCTGCCTACACGCTAGCCGGTGAACCCTTGTATGCAACACCGCTGGGTGCCGAGGCCTCGGCGCGGCTGCATGCCGATCTTGCCGCAGCCCAGGCCGCTTTTGACGCCGATCCCGACGAAATGAACACCATCTGGCTGGGTCGCCGGCTGGCCTACCTGCAGCGCTATCGCGAGGCGAGTGCGGTTTTCACCGCTGGCCTTGCGCGGTTCCCCGCGTCCTATCGACTGTATCGTCATCGGGGTCACCGCCACATCAGCCTGCGCGACTTCGATGCCGCCATCAGCGACCTCTCGCGTGCCTACGCGTTGATGCCGAAGGGCGTCACCGAAACCGAACCCGACGGCATGCCCAACCCTCAGGGCGTGGCGTTATCGAACACCCAGTTCAACGTGCTCTATCACCTGGCACTGGCGCACTATCTGAACGGCGATTTTCACGCAGCCGTGACGATCTGGCGCGAATGCCTCGAGTATTCGGACAACGCCGACCTGCAAGTGGCGACGACCGACTGGCTGTACATGACGTTGCGGCGTGCCGGCCAACATGACGCGGCCGCCAGCGTGCTCGAATCCATTCCGGGAGACCTCGAGGTGATCGAGGACGAGGGCTACCGGCAGCGCCTGCGCATGTACCGGGGAGAGGTCTCCGCGGACGAATTGTTCACGACCGATGCCGATGATGCCGGACTTACGCTGGTCACGCAGGGCTACGGGGTAGCCAACTGGTATTTTTACAACGGCGACCCTGACCGCGCCGCCGAGATCTGGCAGCAGCTGCGTGACACCGGCGTGTGGGCGGCCTTCGGGTTCATTGCGGCGGAAGCCGACGCCTATCGGGTGCGTTGATCAAACGATACACCTGTCACTTTAGTCCGCTGCAGCAAAAAGAAAACGTCAGACTCGAAAAAATGGTGTCGTAGTCGCCCCGGGGATCGTGAAAGATCCGTGACGACCAGACCGTGTGCAGCATCCATGCGCCACCGATACCCGGACTGAACGTGGCGCGTCCCCTGGCGTCCGTGAGGATCGGCTCGATGGTGGCATCGTCTCTACTGAGACTTTGTATGTGCACCATTGCCCCTTCCACAGGCAGTCCTCTGTAGCGGACTTCAAACTCGAACCCGTCATCTGCGGAAGCTCGCATCGGATTGCTCAGTGGAATTATTTCCAGCGTCATGCCGATCGGACGCGTGATGTGTTCTTCCGACGCGGCATCAAGGTCGCCGACAAGGATCAGTGATTTACCTCGTCTCGAGAAAATCTCCCGGCCATTTTTCTCCATGGTGCCTCGGGCCATCCGGTCTTCCAGAATCGGGCGAACACCTTCCTCTTCTACATAACTGTTGAAGCGATCGGCCGGCAGGTCGCTTACGGAATTGATTGAAGTGAGCGCCAAGATGTGCAGGCCGGGCACAGGCAGGGCTGGCCTGAGCGTTCCCCCTTCGGAGTCATCGCCCAGATTGGTTTGCTGATCTGTCACCCCATCCGGGCCCACAGAATTGAATGCAATGATGCGGGTAGCTTCCGTGGGCCAGCCGGACACATCGTCGCTGTGGCCGATGAGCGCCTGCACGCCCAGCCGGCCGGGCTCGTCCATTTGAAAGGTTTCCGGCTGAAGCCAGAAATCGTGAGCGCCAGCTGGCACCGCAACCACGAGTCCGAGCACGATGGATATCAGCGCCTTTTTCATAAAATCGCCTCCGATCACGTCAAGGGATAGTCAATGCAATACGCGGCAAACGCCGTAAGTCTGAAATAAATGGGCTGTGCTACCGCCAGTGCCAGGTCATGCTCACCCTGGCAGTCCGCGGCTCCAGCGGATGAAAATGCAGATCCTCGACGCCGCCCGCTGCCTCCCCGGCAAGGCGGGAAGTATAGAAATACGCGATGTCATTGTCGTCTGAGCCCAACAGATTGAATACGTCAAACCGGAATTCCAGCTGTTCACGACGGTAGTTGATGCCTGCATTGAGCAGCATCGAGTCGGCGGCCCTGACAGAATCGTCTTCGACCAACGGTGCCTCGCCCAGGTAGCGCAGCCGCACGCTCGCGGCCAGACCGTTGTTCCAGGCGGCATTCAGGCCCAGCGTAAACGTCGATCCAACCGCGCCCGGGATTTCGCGCCCGCCACCCTGATCGAGCCTGAACCTGGCATCGGTAAACGTGTAGGCAGCATTCACCGCGAGCCAGTCGGTTGCCTGCCAGAATGTCGCCGCCTCGATACCGGTCCGTCGGGTCGCATCATTCGCTTCGGTGGTACCGGCATCCCCGACGAAAACCAGTTCCGAATCCAGATCCAGCCGGAACAACGCCAGCGTTGCGTTGAATTTTCGACCGAGTTCCAACCGCAGTCCGACTTCCGCGCCTTGCGAGTCGACCAGCACCGGTACCGCGTCCGCCGGTTCGCCGGTGCCCGGATCTACGGTAATGGTTGCCCCGCGTACATCGTTGGAATGAAACCCGTGGCCCCAATTCAGGTAAGCTTCCGCACTGTCACGAAGCCGGTACGCCATGCTGATTTTCGGACTGATCGTTTCCTCCGAGCCTCGACCGCTGTTCGCGGACTGCGCCGCGTTGACCTTCCATTCATAATAATCAGCGCGCAGCCCGGCGACCATCCGCAGCCGGTCGTTGAAATGCATTTCCGTCTCGCCCCACAAGCCAAGCGACTTCTCATCGACGACATCCTGACGCAGTGTATTGGTGCGCTGACGTGCCACCGTTTGATAAAGACCTACCTCGGCGATGTCATCACTTCGCGCAGCGCCGCCCCAGCGCAGCAGCAACGGCCGCGCTCCCATCGGCCAATCGGGCGCCTGGAAGTCAATGCCGTAGATTCTGCGCCGATCGCGCTGTTCGAACTGGTCACCGTCATCCGGATTTTCAAGGAAGTAGGTGAAATTCGAGAAGAGCGTCATCTCGTAGTCGACCGCGTAAGCAGAGAAACGCCAGCCTGCGACCTCGAGTGCGCCCGTCAGCGCATATCGCTGGCTGTCTCCGCCAAGGTCCGGATCGACGAATCCCAGCGCGTCGATCTGTCCCGACTGCACGGCGCGGCGTGGAATCTGGTCCGTCGATTTCCACTCGCCGTCGTAGCCCTGTACGGTAATTTTTGCGCTCGCCTCGCCAATGCCGAACGCATAACTGCCGAACATTTTGTGTTGCCTGAGTTCTTCATCCAGTACCCAGGGACCCGCATAGCCAGTGACGTCGACCGCCGCCATCAGCGTCCCGTTGGCTGTATCCACACTGCCCGCTGCCAGCCCACGGTAGTAATCGTGTTCGCCCACCACGGCAGTAAAAATCGTGTTGTCGAGTCGCTCGTGGAAGGTGAAACTGGTGCTGCCGGCGGAGGAGAAGTCACCCACTCTGGCAGCATAAGGGCCCTTGCGGAACTCCGTGGTCACGATCAGTTCCGGAATAAGGAAATTCAGATCGAGGTAGCCCTGTCCGTGGCCATGCGTACGCATGTTGAGCGGCACACCCTCGGCTGAAGCGGCAAAATCGGTACCGTGATCGAGGTTGAAGCCCCGCAGAAAGTACTGGTTCGACTTGCCGGTGCCGGAATGCTGAGTGGCCACCATGCCGGGTACCGCTTCGACCAGTTCGCCCACCCGTAACAGCGGCGGCAGTACCAGATCGTCATAGCCGACCAACCCTTCCGAGGCCGACACCGCGATGCCGATACGTTCCTCCGCACGCCCGTAGACCACGAGTTCTTCGATGCTCTCAGTATGTCCGTCGTGAGCCGTGGCGGGTGGACCGGCCAGAGCCGGTACCGTCATCGCGATCGCCAGTGCCGCTTTCCCCAGCACCAATCTTCGTTCCGTCATGAAACTGCTTCCCGCGTACGTTCCAATCGATTCGGTTCCGGTTGTTGCGTGCGCAGCCTTGCGAGCCTACGGATTGCGCGCGCGAAACTGCTCAGAGGTCAACAGTGTCGACCCCCGTGGTCACTGATCTGACATGGCCTCTGGGTGGCGCACCGCGCGGCAACGCCGCGACCGCACTGGTCGCGACGTTGCCTACAGCCTAGGAAGTTTCGAGCAAATCGTTGAACGCATCCGGATTGTCCTGGTCCTCGAATGCGAAATCGATTTCGTCGACCGCCTGCGGCTCGGTGTTACCCGCCGTCATCGCAAACTGGTCGCCAACGAACGTCGTAAAGCTAACTGGCGGTGGCGGTGGCGGTGGCGGTGGTGGTGGTGGTGGTGGCGGCTGGACCACCGGCGGGGGGGGATCGCTGCTGCTGCTGCTGCAGCCGGAAAGCGCCAACCCGCTGGCAAGCAGCAGGATCGCAATTTTGCTTTGACTTGTTTTCATGACGCTGCTCCTGATCAATTCTCTGTCCCGGGGTCCCGTGATCCGGGCAACGGCGTCACAAGGTAGGGAAAGGTGACATCGAAGAATGTATCGTCGACGTACGCACCGTCGGTGAACGGAAGCTGCCCCGCTGGCGCATCGGCAACGTCCAGCAGCACGCCCATCGCAGCCCGCAAGGCGATATCGACCACGTCATCGCCCGGTCGGCGGCCGTTCGGGAAGCCCGCATTGTCCCCCGCGAGCACGCCTAGCGGCTCCTGGGTGCCGGCCGGTGCGGCGGGGATCTGCGTATTCAACCGCAGCATTTCGGATGCCACCACGTCGGCCGGTTGATTGAGATCCTCAACGCCGGTCAGGAACACTGCCACCAGGTCTTCACGCGGGAACGCCGTCGGTGCGAGCGCCGCCGGGAACAGCGTCTGGATCAGCGCCGGAAGAGTCGGATTGGTGACGTAGAGTGCGAACTGCTCATCATCGACCGGCTTGCTGTGGTTGAACCGGTCCTTGTCGGGCAAGCCGATCACGACTTCGTTGACCAGCGGGGCACCGAGTCGGGAAACCTGTGTCCACGCACCGCCATTGATCGCGGGTCCGCGCATGTTCGGTGCCGGATTGATGACCCTTGCCTGGCGGACGCTGGCCGTGGTCCAGCCGCCAATGATTCCGCCGCCATCAGCTACCAGGCAGGTCACCGGCACTTCCAACGCCAAAGTCGTGATGTTCTTGTCCTCCAGCACGTTGCGCTCAGCATCAGGCGGACCAAGTGGGTCCAGGTTGATCAGATCGAATATTTTGCCCAGAGCGACCACGAACCCCTCGCGACGCTGGCCCACAAACAAGCGCCCGTCACCGCAACCGGGAATGCTCACGTCATAAATGTGCTCGTTGGCGTAGGCTGCATAGTCGGGCAGCGTCTTGGTTCCGATATTGTCCACAGGCTTGACGAACGTCGTGGAGGCGTCTGCCGCGAGCGTGACTGGCTCACTGGTACCAGTGCGTCGGTTACCTCGAACCACGTTCACCGAGTATGTTTCGATGACGTTCAGGTTGTCGGTATCGTCCGCCCCGGGACCCACGACACCGGCCTGCTTCAACGGAATCGGTACGGATTCGCCATCGATATCCAGCGCAACACCGAGGACCTCGTTGTTGAAACGAAACTGAAAGGTAATGTCCTCCTCAGCGTCGCCATTATTGTCGATGTGAATCTCGTAAAGTGCTTCGTCATCCAGTTCAAAGTAATTCGGCCCGCCGTAGGCATCCTGCAATGGCAGATAGTTGGCGAGAATGGTGACGAAGGCATCACGTCCGGTCTCGTAACTGTTGAACATGTAGAAGTCCGTGCCATCGACCTTGGGGAGGCCGGCGATGAACGGCGCTTCCCGATGGCTGGACGACATTGCTGCGAGCGGAACAAGTGCGCCGATACATATCGCACCGATGCTGCGTCTGAGGCTGATCATAACTGCGTCTCCTTTACGAGTAACCGACTATTCACATGCGGGGATTCGCGAGATATTCGCGAAGCGGGGCCGAGCGACCATGTTCTGTGCGCTAAAAGATTGGGTCTGTTCGTTTTCACACATAAGCCGAAATCGCTCGGACCCTCGTTTCAGAACATCGACAGTTGCCGCTCTGGTACCGCTGATACGCAGCAGCGATATGAGCGGATGCAGGTAACTGCCAACAAATTTCCGCGCTTTTTTCAAAGCGGTGCGCATGCACAATCCCGCGCTGCGCCAAACATGCTAGGATGCTAAGCCTCTGAAGAAGCGAGCATTGCTTCTGCGGTCGGCCCTTCAGGGCCGCCTGATCGGCCGTCCCCGGCGGCCATCCGCGCACGGCGCGGCACTACAAGGATGACGAGAAGACCATGTGCGGCATTGCCGGCGAGATTACTTTTGACGGCAGCAGGCCAGACATTGCGCTGGTCGCAGCGATGAGCGAGCTGATGGCACCCCGCGGCCCGGATGGCGACGGCCTGTTCGCACGCGGCCAAATTGCCTTCGGGCACCGGCGGCTGAAGATCATCGATCTCTCGGATGCAGCCCATCAGCCGATGCACGATGCCGAGCTGGGACTTACCATCGTCTTCAACGGCTGCATCTACAATTACCCTGAGCTTCGCACCGAACTCGAGGCTCTGGGCTATCACTTCTTCTCGCATGGTGATACCGAGGTGATCCTCAAGGCCTGGCACGCCTGGGGCGTCGACAGCGTGCATCGGCTCTATGGCATGTTCGCCTTCTGTTTGTGGGAGCAGCACGGCAGCCGCGCACACCTGGTCCGCGACAGGCTTGGCATCAAGCCGCTCTACTATCACCTCGATGGCAGGCACCTGCGTTTCGCCTCAAGCCTGCCCGCCATGCTCAAGGCACCTGATATCAATACCGCGCTCGATCCGGTAGCGCTGCATCACTACCTGAGCTTCCACTCCGTCGTGCCAGCGCCGCGCACGGTCATCGCCGGCGTGCGCAAGCTGCCTCCTGCGACCATCCTCAGCTTCGAGGCCGACGGACGCTCGCGCGAGAAGGAATACTGGCGTCCGATCTTCGGCCTGCAGCCCGGCGACGAGAAGCGCTCTTTTGAAGACTGGCAAGACGAAACACTCTCAGTGATGCGCCGCGCAGTAGAGCGCCGGCTGGTGGCCGATGTCCCAGTGGGTGTGCTGCTCTCCGGCGGACTCGACAGCTCGCTGGTCGTGGGCCTGCTCGCCGAGGCCGGCCAGCAGGGACTGGCCACGTTCTCCATCGGTTTCGAAGCAGTGGATGCCGAGAAAGGCGATGAGTTCCAGTATTCCGACATCATCGCCGATCGCTTCGCAACCGATCACCACAAGATCTTCATCGATGCCAGCCGCACGCTCTCTGAACTGCCCAACTGCGTGGCGGCAATGTCCGAGCCGATGGTCAGCCATGACTGCATCGGCTTCTATCTGCTCTCCGAAGAGGTCGCCAGGCACGTGCGCGTGGTACAAAGCGGTCAGGGCGCCGACGAGATTTTCGCAGGCTACCACTGGTATCCGCCGATGATGGGCAGCGATGATGCGCTTGGCGCCTACCGCGCCGCGTTCTTCGATCGCGACCATGACGAGATGGCCGAGGTGCTCGATCCACGTCACCTGTGCCGCGATGAAAGCACCGAGTTCGTGCGTCGACACTTTGCGCGACCGGGCGCGGATGCGGCGATCGACAAGGCGCTGCGCCTGGACACCCAGATCATGCTCATCGACGACCCGGTCAAGCGGGTCGACAATATGACCATGGCCTGGGGACTGGAAGCACGCGTGCCGTTCCTGGATCACGAAGTGGTCGAACTGGCCGCGCGCGTGCCAGCGAAGTTCAAGGTGCCCGAGGGCGGCAAGTACGTGCTCAAGGAGGCTGCGCGCAAGGTGATCCCGAGCGGCGTCATCGATCGGCCCA
The DNA here is from genome assembly GCA_041745895.1 of Gammaproteobacteria bacterium. Lineage (GTDB taxonomy): Bacteria > Pseudomonadota > Gammaproteobacteria > Steroidobacterales > PWYM01 > PWYM01. Next base: position 4,070 of record JBGTIC010000045.1, on the reverse strand, counting down.
AGGGTTATTTCCCCGTGCCCGCGCTGAAGTACCTGCGTGGCCCGTACCTGCAGCGGGTGCGTGATGTACTGACCGACAAGCGTTCGCGCGAACGCGGGCTGTTCAATCCCGCCTACGTCGAGAAGCTGCTGGCTGAGCCCGAAGCACACATCACGCCCCTGCGCGGCTCGAAGCTCTGGCAGCTGACGCTGCTTGAATACTGGCTGCAGACCCGGGGCCTGTAGGCACATGACCGAGCGCAGACATAGACCCACCCCGCGCCCGCAGCAGTACCGCCTCGACAGCCTGCGCTCGCAGACACTGCGCCCCACCGGCAAGCACCGCGAACCAAGCCAGACCCCGCCCCGCAATGTCAGCCTGGACTGCGGTTGGGGCATGCTGCATTTCGCCCAGACCTTTGCCGACAGCGAGACGCTGACCAGCGCGCTGCATCGTGAGCGACCTGACCGCCGCGACATCGCCTTTTATGTCAGCGATCCGCAAATCGTGCTGAGCAAGGCACCCCAGGACGTATTTCTCGATCCTTCGCACACCTATCGCCTGGACCTGAACACCTATCGACCCAGTCGCGGCCGGCCGCCGGGCTTTCATATTCGACGCCTGTGCACGCTGGCCGATGCCGAAGCCGTTAATCGCATCTATGCCGCGTGGAACATGGTACAGGTGGATCCGCAGTTCTTCTGGGCCAAGCGCGACAGTCGTACGCTTACCGTCTTCGTCGCCGAGGACGATGCTACGGGTGACCTGCTCGGCGCCGTCACCGGCGTGGATCATCGCCGTGTATTCGACGATCCGGAGAACGGCTCGTCGTTATGGTGTCTGGCCGTGGACCCGCAGGCGCAGCATCCGCGGCTGGGTGATGCCCTGGTACGCCAGCTCGCCGAACATTTCCAGACACGCGGTTGCCACTACATGGACCTCTCGGTGCTTCATGACAACGACAAGGCAATCGCACTTTACGAAAAACTCGGGTTCGTGCGCGTGCCGGTGTTTGCGCTGAAGAACCGCAATTCCATCAACGAAAAGCTTTTTTCCGGGCCGCCTCCGGAAGACTCTCTGAACCCGTATGCACGGATCATCGTCGATGAGGCCCGTCGCCGCGGCATCTCCGTGGAGGTGCTCGACGCCCAGGCCGGCTATTTCCGGCTGAGCTACGGCGGGCGCGCGGTGATCTGCCGGGAATCCCTCACCGAGCTGACCTCGGCGATCGCGATGAGTCGATGCGACGACAAGGCTGTCACCCGGCGCCTGATGGCCCAGGCCGGACTGTCGGTTCCCCGCCAGCAACCCGTCGGCAGCGCCAGGGACAACGCGGCGTTCCTGGCCGAGTGTGGCAGCCTCGTAGTGAAGCCGGCGCGCGGCGAACAGGGCCGCGGTATCAGCGTGGATGTCCGCGATTGCGAGCATCTCGACGCGTCGATCGACGACGCCCGTCAAGTCGACGCGGACGTGCTGCTGGAGGAATTCGTCGAGGGCCAGGACCTGCGAATCATCGTCATCGACTATCGGGTGGTGGCAGCCGCCGTGCGCCGCCCGCCTCGAGTGCGGGGTAACGGCGAGCACACGGTGCGTGAACTCATTGAACGTCAGAGCCGTCGCCGACAGGCGGCCACGGCAGGCGAATCCCGCATTCCGATCGATGCCGAGATGCAACGTTGCCTGGATCGCGAGGGTCTGACGCTTGGTGACGTGCCTGAAGAAGGCCGTGACATCGAGGTACGAAGGACCGCCAACCTGCACACCGGCGGCACGATCCATGACGTGACGGATGAACTGGGACTGAAGCTGGTGGAGGCTGCCGTGCGCGCAGCGCGCGCGCTGGACATTCCTGTGGTGGGAATGGACTTCATCGTGCCCGATCCATCGGGCGACGAGTACTGGATCATCGAGGCGAACGAACGTCCGGGCCTGGCGAATCACGAACCGCAGCCCACGGCCGAGCGCTTCGTAGACCTTCTGTTTCCGCAGTCCGTGCCCACGCAACTGCGCAAGTATCATGGGAGTTATCCTTGAAACGCCTGAAAATCGATAGTGAATATCTGAAGAAGACCCTGAAGAAGCTGCTGGAGATTCCCAGCCCCTCCGGGTACACGGACGAGATCGTTCACTACTGCTGTCGCGAACTCGATCGACTCGACGTGCCTTACGAGCTGACCCGCCGCGGTGCGATCCGGGCTGTGATCAAGGGCAGCGAGCACCGTCCGGCGCGTGCGCTCATCGCTCACGTCGATACCCTCGGCGCACAGGTCAAGGATCTGAAGGAAAACGGTAGACTCGCACTCGTGCGCATCGGGCACTGGTCAGCACGCTTTGCCGAGGGCGCGCGCTGCACCATCTTCACCCGTTCGGGTTCTTTTCGCGGCACGATCCTGCCATTGAAGGCTTCGGGTCACACTTTCAACGAAGAGATCGACACCCAGCCGGTGGCCTGGACCAATCTGGAGATGCGTGTCGATGCCATGGTGTTCAATCGCAAGGATCTGATCGACCTGGGATTTGCCATCGGCGACTTCGTGTCAATCGATCCGCAGCCTGAGTTCCTCGACAACGGCTTCATCAACTCGCGGCACCTGGATGACAAGGCCGGTGTGGCAGTGATGTTTGCAGCCATCAAGGCACTCAAGGAGTCAGGCATCGTGCCGCCGGTGGACACCTACTTTCTCTACTCGATCGCAGAAGAAGTGGGGGTGGGTGCTTCCACCATTCTGCACGGCGACATCGCCTCGATGGTCACGATCGATAACGGCACGCAGGCGCCGGGACAGAATTCCAGCGAATTCGGCGTCACCATCGCGATGGCCGACACCACCGGACCCTTCGACTATCACCTGACGGGTAAGCTGGTCGACCTGTGCGACACCCATGGCATACGCCATCACAAGGACATCTTCCGCTACTACCGCTGTGACAGCGCCTCGGCCGTCGAGGCCGGCAATGACATTCGCACCGCGTTGATCACGTTTGGCATCGACGCCAGCCACGGCTACGAGCGTATTCACATGAATGCGCTGACCTCGCTGGCCGAGCTCGTCGGCCTGTATACGCAGAGCCCGGTGAAGATCACCCGCGATGCACAAGAACTCGGCTCCCTAAAGGGTTTCCCGCACCAGCCGGTCAAGCGCGCGGAGGCCGCAGAGTAGTCGGGCATGCGCCACTGCGCTGCCATATTGCTGGGTCTGACACTGCTGGGCTGGCTGGCGGCCGGCACGAGTCTCGGCGCCGACGAGCGCATCCTTACGATCGGCAATCCCGGCCACCCGGCTTCACTGGATCCGCACCGCATCACTGGCGTATGGGAAAACCGCATCGTCGGTGACATGCTCATGGGCCTGACCACCGAGGCCGCCGACGGCAGCACGGTGGCCGGTGCGGCTGAAGCCTGGGAGGTCTCGGCCGATGGCCTGACCTACACCTTCACGATCCGCGAACACAGCTGGTCGGACGGCGTACCGGTCACCGCCGAGGACTTCGTCCTTTCGTTTCGGCGCATGCTCTCGGGCGAGACGACTTCACCGTATGCGCAGTTCTTCTGGGTCATCGAGCATGCGCGCGATCTCACCCGCGGCGACATCGCGCCTGAAGCGCTTGGTGTAATTGCCCTTGACGAGCAGACTCTGCAGATCCGGCTGTCGCAGCCCACAGCCTACTTTCTGGGTCTGCTCACACATTTCGCCGCGTTCCCTGTACCTCGCCATGCCATCGAAGCACACGGCAGTGACTGGACAGCCGCAGGGAACATGCCAGCCAATGGCGCATTCATGCTCGCCGAGCGTGTGGCCAACGACCATGTGCGCCTGCTGCGCAATCCGCGCTTCTTCGACGCAGACAATGTGACACTCGATGGTGTGGTGTATGTCGGCCAGGAGGACCTTGACGCGCAGCTGTCGCGTTTTCGCGCAGGCGAACTCGACATCCTGCGCGACTTCCCCGGCGCCCGCACGCAGTGGCTGCGCGAGCGCATGCCCGAGGCCGTGCGTACGGCCCCCTATCTCGGGCTGGCCTTCTTCGCGGTCAACCATGCTCGCGAGCCGCTGCGCGATGCGCGGGTGCGCCGCGCACTGTCGATGGCG
>JBGTIC010000044.1:0-3397 GCA_041745895.1 Gammaproteobacteria bacterium | reverse complement strand
TTTCTGGTCGCCCGACGCGGTGACCCTCGAAGCCCTGCGCGGAGCCGGCGACGATCTCGAAGACCGGCTCGAAGGCATCATTCAGGAGGTCGCCGCATGACCGTACATTCGGTGCCGATTCGCGGCGAGAAGGTACATCAGCCGAAAGGCGACGGCGACGGCAGCGTCCAGGTGCCGCTCGACCCCACCGTCAAGATCGGCAAGGCCAAGGTGTTCGCCGTCTACGGCAAGGGCGGCATCGGCAAGAGCACGACCTCGTCGAACCTGTCGGCCGCCTTCTCCCTGCTCGGCAAGCGCGTGCTGCAGATCGGCTGCGATCCCAAGCATGATTCAACATTCACGCTGACCAAGAAATTGATGCCCACCGTCATCGATGTACTCGAGTCCGTGGACTTCCACATGGAGGAGCTGCGCACCGAGGACTTCGTCTACGAGGGCTACGGCGGCGTGATGTGCGTGGAGGCGGGTGGTCCGCCCGCGGGCACCGGCTGCGGGGGCTATGTGGTGGGTCAGACCGTCAAGCTGCTCAAGCAGCACCACCTGCTCGAAGATACCGATGTGGTGATCTTCGATGTGCTGGGCGACGTCGTGTGCGGAGGCTTTGCAGCGCCCCTGCAGCATGCCGATCGCGCGCTGGTGGTCACGGCGAATGACTTCGATTCAATTTTCGCGATGAATCGGATTGTCGCGGCCATTCAGGCGAAGGCGAAAAACTACAACGTGCGCATGGGCGGGGTGATCGCCAATCGCAGCAAGGACACCGAGCAGATCGATCGCTTCAATGATCGCATCGGTCTGAGCCGCATTGCGCATTTCCCCGATCTGGACGTGATCCGCCGCAGCCGTTTGAAGAAGTGCACGCTCTTCGAGATGGAAGACTCGCCTGAACTCGAGGCGGTGCGCACCGAGTACCTGCGCCTGGCGGCAGCACTGTGGGCGGGCACCGAACCGCAGCTCGGTGTGCCCATGAAGGACCGCGAGATTTTCGACCTGCTGGGGTTTGATTGATGGAAACCGTGTCCTACAAGCAACGACGCGGCGAGCTCGAGACTTATTTCGACCGCACGGCCGTTGACGCCTGGAAGCGCCTGACCTCCGATGCACCGGTGGGCAGGATCCGCGCGACGGTGCGCGCAGGTCGTGATCGAATGCGCTCGACGCTGCTGTCCTGGTTGCCGGAAGACCTCACCGGCAGACGGGTGCTGGATGCTGGCTGTGGAACCGGCGCACTGGCGGTCGAAGCCGCGCGGCGTGGGGCCCATGTGACCGCGATTGATCTCTCGCCGACGTTGATCGGACTGGCGCGCGAACGCGCCCAGGCACAGCTCGGCGCAGGCCAGATCGAGTTTCTGGTCGGCGATCTACTCGATACCGGGTCTCGCCAGTTCGACCATGTCGTGGCAATGGACTCTTTGATCCATTACCGCACCGGTGACATGGTCCACGTCCTGGCTGCGTTGACGGCGCGTGCGCGCGTCTCGGTGGTGTTCACGTTTGCACCCGCGACGCCGGCGCTGCGCGTCATGCACGCGGTTGGTCAGCTTTTTCCACGGGGGAACCGCTCGCCGGCCATCGAGCCTGTCGGCGAGCGCCGCCTGCTGCAGCGAATCGCTGCGCACCCGGCGCTCTCGGAATGGCGCTCGGCGCGCAGCGCCCGGATTGCCAGCGGATTCTATACCTCCCAGGCGCATGAGCTGCTGCCAGCGCAGCTGCGCCGAGAATATCGACACAGGAGTGTGCCGTCATGAGTACTGCAGTTGCCGCCAGTCTGCCCAATGAGACCACCGAGATTGCCCGCAAGGATGCTCTGCTCAAGCCGCGCTTCTATACCACCGACTTTGCGGCCATGGATCGCATCGACGTTTCGCTGGTTCGCGAAGAGTGGGACGAGCTGCTTGAGGCGTTTCGAAGCGACGACAATCGCAACCACTTCGAACGTGATGAGACCTTCGAGCAGGAGATTCGTGAGCTTTCGCCTGCACTGCGTGAAGAGTTTCTCGACTTCCTGGTCAGCTCGGTGACAGCCGAGTTTTCGGGCTGCGTGCTGTATGCGGATATCAAGAAGAACGTCAGCAATCCGGACATCCGCGAGCTGATGGGCTACATGACGCGCGACGAGTCCCGCCATGCAGGCTTCATCAACCAGTCGCTGAAGGACTTCGGTCTGGGCGTGGATCTGGGTTATCTGCGCCGGGCGAAGAAGTACACATTTTTTCGCCCCAAGTTCATCTACTATGCGACTTACCTGTCGGAGAAGATCGGCTACGCGCGATATATCACCATCTATCGCCAGTTCGAACGCCACCCGGAGCGCCGCTTCCACCCGATCTTTCGCTGGTTCGAGCAGTGGTGCAACGACGAGTTCCGACATGGCGAGGTGTTCGCGCTGATCATGCGCGCGGATCCCAAACTGCTGCGCGGGCATAACCGCCTTTGGATCCACTTTTTCCTGCTCGCCGTGTTCGCGACCATGTATGTGCGCGATCACGCGCGCCCGGAGATGCATGCAGCGTTCGGCATCGATCCTACGTACTACGATCGCGAAGTCCTGGCAATCACCTCGGAGTGCACCAGGCAGGTCTTTCCCTTCACGCTGGATCTGGAAAGCCCGAAGCTGCGTCGCGGCTTCGATCGGCTGGTGCGTATCGCCGCGGCCACTGAAGCTGCGCGCGCGCGCGGTGGGGTGATCGGTATGGTCAAGCGCGGCGGTTACGCGATTGCTGCAGCGGCGACATTCGCGCGGCTTTATCTGTTGCCAACGCTGCCCAACCCGTTGCCGGCACGTACGCTGAGTGCCCCGCGCTGGTAGCGGGGGTGCAGGAGGCGCTTTTCTAGTTCAGGAAAGCAAACGGCAGATAGGCGTTGGCGGCAGTGCGCGCTTCGCTTAACACCGACTTGTAGCCGCCGGGCCCTGGCGGCCAGGGGCGCCAGCGCCAGCCCACACAGCGCGCTACCGTAGCCACGGCCACAAAACCAAGGAAACTCAGAGCGAAGAGCAGCTGAAACTGTCGAGCCTCGGCACCGATCCCGGCCATCAGTTCCGGTCTGCTTGCTCGGCTCATGGCACCAGTCTCCGGTAAGTTACGGGCACACTGAACGTGTGACAGGTGTCAGTTTAGCTTGACTGCCTGCCTTGTCAACTGGGTTTTACAACTGAGCCTGTCGCACGACCCCTGAGAGTGTCGCCGCGTTGGCATAGGGCAGCGGCAGATACCGCGCGGCCATGCTGGCGGCCAGTGCGCGGGCCGCCGGTTGCGCACGCGGGGACGTGTCGATCAGTACTGCGGCCAGTCCTTCGCTGCGCACCCGTCTTGCCACAGCCTGCGTATCCAGCGCGGCGCGCTCACGACCGGGGCGCCCCTGAAGATCGACATTAGCGCGCCCGTCGGTGAGCAAG
>JBGTIC010000043.1:0-2942 GCA_041745895.1 Gammaproteobacteria bacterium | reverse complement strand
GCGGCGGCGCGTTGCGCGGCGCTGATCACGCGCTCGTAATCCTCCGGACCGGCAGAGTGCACGACTGCGAGTCGGACGCCATCGGCCGGATTGATGGATTCGAACGCGGGCCCGCCGCCAGGCTGCCAGTGCCCGTCGTAGACACCGTCGTGGTCGTCGCTCAGCCCCAGTCGTGCGAGGATCTCATGCATGGACGGTACCCTCATCGGGCCGTGCCGCGGCCGCATCGATGCTTTCGGGGTCGTGGGTCGCACCCGCGGCGACCAGTCGCGCGGACAAGGCACTGCTGCCGCCTTGCGCGAAGTGTCGGCCGAAGCGATTGTCGATGATCTCGCGCAGACTGAAACGCTCCATGGCCAGAAAGCCCTGGTAGTGCGCTGGGTCGGCAAGCACCAGGTCCACGACGCTGCACACCCCTGCAGCGGTGGTGACCTGAATGGCCGACCAAAGCCGGCCTGCGATGACCTGAGGATAGACCTTGTTGACGTAGTTCTCCTCGCGCAGCCGCCCCTCCTGCAGGCCCTCTACACTGGCGTAGATCACCACGACGTCCTGCAGCGTCTGCGGCACGGCGTTTTCCAGAATGCGCTTGAGGGTTTCGCGGTCATTGCGCAGCTTCAGGCCATTGAGCAACAGTCGCATCTGCTCACAGTGACCCGGGTAGCGCATGGTCTTGTAGTCCATGCGCTCGACGTGCCCGGCATGAGTTTCGGCCAGCGAGCCCAGGCCGCCTGAGGTGTTGAAGGCCTCGTACAAGGTGCCGTCGATCTCGATTTCCTCGCGGCCCTCCAGTGGCAGGACATCGCAGATCTCGCCGTCGATGATCGCCTGCCCAACGTTCGCGTACTCGTTGATGAGTCCCTCGGTGGACCAGTTCAACGAATACTTCAGCACGTTGTTCGGATGCTGCGGCAGGGCACCGACGCGCAGCTTCACGACCCTGGGCTCATCGAAGTGGCCCATCAGTTCGTTGGCTACGATGCTGATGAAGCCCGGTGCGAGTCCACACTGGGGTGCGAAGCTCATCGCCGTGTGTCCGGCGATACGCCGCACCTCGCGGGTCACCGTAATGTCCTCGGTCAGGTCGAAGTAATGCGTCCGCGCGCGCCGCGCGGCGCGCGCAACCTGGGCGTTGAGGTAGTAGGGAAGGCTGGAGATGACCGCATCGACCGGGTGTTCTGCCAGCACAGTCTTGAGCGCATCGCTCTCGCCGATGGCGAGCTCGACGGGCTCGATGTTCGGGTGGACGGGCGCGTGGTGCGCGGCACGCAGATCGCGATCCGTCAGGCGTACGTTGAAATCGCCGCTGCTTGCAAGCATGGCGCTGATCAGCCCCCCGATCTTGCCGGCGCCGAGCACGAGAATGTCATGCATGAACTGTCTCCGCGGGCAGGTTGACGTGGATGGCCCGCTTCATTGGTTGCAATGGAAACAGTGTGCCTGTGACCGGCGGTCGACGCCATCATTCAGAGGGGTATGTTTTTGCACTGCCGCATTCGGATGTGGCATATTGCCGCGACTATGTCCAGAACCTCCTCCAAAGTCGATTGGCATCCTGCGACCTGGCAATCACGCAACGCCACGCAGCAGCCCCTGTATCCCGATCCTTCCGCAGTCGAGGCTGCGCTGGGGAAGCTCAGTCGTCTGCCACCGATCGTCACCTCCTGGGAGGTCGAAAACCTCAAGAGTTCGATCGGCGCGGCACAGCGCGGCGAGGTGTTCGTATTGCAGGGGGGCGACTGCGCCGAGAACTTCGAGGAGTGCACCTCCGAGAACATCGTGCAGAAGCTCAAGATCCTGCTGCAGATGTCACTGGTGATGTGGCATGGCCTGAAGAAACCCATCGTTCGCGTCGGACGCATGGGCGGGCAGTACGCCAAACCCCGCTCGGCGGATACCGAGACGCGCGACGGCATCACGTTGCCGAGCTATCGCGGCGATCTGGTCAACCGCAATGCTTTCACTGCCGAAGATCGCATGCCCGATCCGGAACTCATGCTGCGTGGCTACGAGCGTGCTGCGCTGACGCTCAACTTCGTTCGCGCGCTGGTCGATGGCGGGTTTGCCGATCTGCATCACCCGGAGAACTGGGATCTGGACTGGGTGCAACACTCACCGCTGGCCCGCGAGTATCACGAGATCGTACGCTCGATCTCCGATTCCCTGGATTTCATGGAGTCGATTTCGGGCCGGCCGATGCACCATTCCCGTCGCGTGGATTTCTTCGCCTCCCATGAAGGCCTGCACCTGCCCTACGAGCAGGCACAGACGCGTTTCCTGGCCCATCGGCAGCGCTGGTACAACCTCTCGACCCACTGGCCCTGGCTGGGCATGCGCACGGCCAACATCGACGGCGCTCATATCGAGTACTTTCGGGGTATCTCCAATCCGGTGTCCGTCAAGGTCGGCACCGGCATGGACGATGAGTGGCTGCAGGCACTCGTCCACATCCTCAATCCGCAGAACGAGCCGGGCCGGCTGACGTTGATCCATCGCTTCGGTGCCAAGCACATCGAAGAGCATCTGCCCAGGGTGCTGCGCGCCGTTCGCGCGGTCGGCGCCAATGTGTTGTGGATCTGCGATCCGATGCATGGCAATACCGAGAGCACTGCCGAGGGCGTGAAGACCCGTCGTTTCGACAATATTCTCTCCGAACTCGAGGCCGCTTTTCGGATCCACGAGACGCATGGCAGCCATCTCGGTGGCGTCCATCTGGAACTGACCGGCGACAATGTCACCGAGTGCACCGGTGGTGCACGTGGTCTGCAGGACTCGGATCTGACCCGCGCCTACAAGTCGCAGGTGGATCCGCGCCTGAACTATGAGCAGGCGATGGAGGTGGCCATGCGCATCGCCGGCCACCGCAAGCGTTCAACGCCTGCGGCCTGAGCGCCCGCGCTCCGCGGGCTTGGCCTCGAGGGCCCGCCAGGCCTGCGGCAAGT